>NZ_CAJQZK010000007.1:0-107292 GCF_907164655.1 Acidocella sp. C78 | reverse complement strand
GGCCGCCGTCGGCTCGTCCATGATGACGACCTTCGCCCGCCAGTAGAGCGCGCGCGCGATCGCCACCGCCTGGCGCTGCCCGCCGGAGAGGTCGAGCACGCGGGTCATCGGGTCGGGAATATGGCTTTCGATCCGCGCCAGCAGGGCGGCGATCTCGCCATGGATCTTCCGCTCGTCGAGCATCGGCACCAGGCCCATGAAGCGCCGCATCGGCTCGCGGCCAAGGAAGATGTTGGCGCCCACATCGAGATGATCGGCAAGGGCGAGATCCTGATAGATCGTCTCGATCCCGGCATTGCGCGCATCGCGCGGCGAGCGGAACGACATCTCCTCGCCGCCGAGCCGGATCGAGCCGGAATCGGCCCGGTGCACGCCGGAAATCACCTTCATCAGGGTGGACTTGCCGGCCCCGTTGTCGCCAACCACGCCGAGCACCTCGCCGGGGGCCACTTCGAGCGACACGCCGCGCAGCACCTCGATCGCGCCGAACCGCTTGTCGACGCCGCGCACCTCGAGGGCGGGCACGCTCACGCCGTGATCTCCGTTCCGACCGGCGCGCCCGTTGCTGGGTCGTTCGCTCGCATCGTTTTTCCTCCCTCCGCCGGCGCTTCAGCACCAGCCATTGAGTTGCAGAATATCGATATGCGGCAACGCTGACAAGCGGGAAGCGCGTGCCCGTTTCTCACCATCGCGGGATCGTGGGCCGGCTTGCGCGGCGAGAACCCGATTGATAGCCTCGTCAGCATGTCTCGCAATTTTCATTGCGTATACACAATAATAAATTCGCGTAATCCGTGAGGGAGGGAGCAAAGATGGAACTTGGGCTCAATGGAAAGATCATTATCGTCACCGGCGGCGCCTCGGGAATCGGCGCCGCGGTGGTGGACACGCTCGCCGGCGCTGGCGCGGTGCCGGTCGTGCTCGACCGTGCCGCAGCACCCGGCGAGCATCACCGCCTCGACCTGACCGACGACGCCGCCTGCGCCGCGGCCATCGCCGCCATCGCCGCGCGCCACGGCCGGATCGACGGGCTGGTGAACAATGCCGGCGTGAACGACCGCGCCGGGCTTGGCGGCACGCTCGATATCGCCCTCGCCGCCTTCCGCGCCTCGCTCGAACGCAATCTCGTGCAGTGCTTCACCCTGATGCATCTGTGCCTGCCGCATCTGCGCCAGTCGCGCGGCGCGGTGGTGAACATCGCCTCAAAGGTCGCCCTCACCGGCCAGGGCGGCACCAGCGGCTATGCCGCGGCCAAGGGCGGCCTGCTCGGTCTCACCCGCGAATGGGCCGCCGAACTCGCCGCCGATGGCATACGGGTCAACGCCGTCCTGCCCGCCGAGGTCTCCACGCCGATGTACGACCAATGGCTGTCCGCCCAGCCCGATCCCGACGCCCGCCGCGCCGCCATCACCCGCACCATCCCGCTCGGCGCGCGCATGACGACGCCGGCGGAAATCGCGGCGAGCGTCGTCTTCCTGCTCTCCGTCGCCGCCTCGCACGTCACCGGCCAGCATCATGTCGTCGATGGCGGCTACGTTCATCTCGACCGCGCGCTGACCGCCTGATGCGCATCGACGCCCACCTGCATCTCTGGTCGCCCGCCCGTGGCGACTATGGCTGGCTGACGCCGGACCTGCCGATCTGCCGCGAGATCACGCTCGACGAGGCAAGCCGCACCGCGACGGGGATCGACGCCGTCATCCTCGTCCAGGCCGCGCCCACCGAGGCGGAAACGCGCTTCCTGCTCGACATCGCCGCCCGCGCCGGCGGCTTCGTCCGCGCCGTGGTCGGCTGGACCGATCTCGCGGCGGCGGACGCGCCCGCCCGCATCGCCGCCCTCGCCGGCGAACCGCGCCTCGCCGGCCTGCGCCCGATGCTGCAGGACATCGCCGATCCCGACTGGATTTTGCGCCCGGACATCGAACCCGCCCTCGCCGCGATGGAACGCGCCGGCCTGGTGCTCGACCTGCTGGTCCGCCCCGCGCATCTGCCGCGCTGCCGCGAACTCGCCCGCCGGCATCCCGGCCTCGCCATGGTGCTCGACCATGCCGCCAAGCCGCCGATCGCGCAGCGCGGCCACACCGCCTGGGCCGACGCGCTGCACCGCCTCGCCGCCGATACCGCGATCGCCTGCAAGCTCTCCGGCCTCATCACCGAAGCCGCACCTGGCGCGGGATTCGACGCGCTCGTCCCCTATGTGCGAACGGTGTTCGAGGCCTTCGGGCCGGACCGGATTCTCTGGGGCAGCGACTGGCCGGTGCTCACCCTCGCCGCCTCCTACGATGCCTGGCGCGGCGCGGCGGAAGCCCTCACCGGGATGATAGCACCTGATGCGATGGACGCGGTGTTCGGCGGCAACGCCGCGCGCATCTACCGGGGCTAGAGCATCATCCGATCAGATGGAGTCATCTGATCGGATAAAGATGCTCAGTTTATCAGCATGATAGAGCACTACATCCGATCCAAAAGGATCGGAAAGTGCTCTGAGCCCGGCTCACGCCTCTTCGGCGATCAGCGCGCCGCGCGTCAGCACCGCCCGCGCCGCCACCGCCTGCGCCGCCGCCACCGCAGAAGCGGGCGCCATCCCCTGCATCCGGCAGGCGAGGAAGGTGCCGTTGAACGCATCGCCCGCGCCGGTCGAATCCACCGGCGTCACCACCTCGCGCGGCACCACCTCGAAGCTGTCCGCACCAAAGCGCCCCAGCGTCGCCGCTGTGCCGTTCTTGACGACGATATCCCGCACCCCCGCCGCCGCCAGTCGCGCGACCGTCGCCGCCGGCGCCGCGTCGCCGAACAGGGCCGCCTCGTCCTCGAAGGTCGGCAGCGCGATATCCACGAGCGGCAGCACGCGCCGGACGATCTCCCGCGCCTCGTCGGCGTCGCGCCACAGCGCCGGGCGGTAATTGGTATCGAAGGCGATCTCGGCCCCCGCCGCCCGCGCCGCGCCGAGGACGTCCAGCAGCGCCGCCCGCCCCGCCGGCGGCAGGATCGCCAGTGTGATGCCCGAGACCAGCACGAGCCGCGCGCCCGCCAGCGCCCGTGCGAGGAACGCCGGATCGTCGGCCAGATGCGTCGCCGCCGAGTGCCGCCGCCAATAGGCGAAGCTCCGCTCGCCCGCCTCCACCCGGATCACGTAAAGCCCGACCGACGCGCCCTCGACCCGCCGCACGAACGCCGCATCGATCCCGGCCGCCTCGATCCGCGCGCGCATCGCGTCCGACATCCAGTCGGTCCCGATCGCGGTCACGTAGCGCACCGGCACGGCACCGCGCAGCCGCACCCGCGCCGCCCAGGCGGCGTTGAACGTATCGCCCGCGAAACCGAGCGTGTAGCCGCCCGCCTCGTTCGGCGCGAACTCCGCGAGGCACTCGCCGATGGCGACGAACATCAGGCCGCCGGCGCCGTGGCTTCGAGCGCGCGGATCACGCCGCGCAATTCCGCCAGCCCGCGCAGCCGGCCGATATAGGAATAGCCGGGATTGACCCGCCGCGCCGCATCGGCGGCGAGCAGATGCCCATGATCCGGCCGTAACGGGATCGACGCCCGCCGCCCCGCCGTCGCCGCCTCGCGTTCCTCGCGCAGCAGCAGGGCGAGCATGGCCACCATGTCGGTCCGCCCGTCGAGATGCGGCGCCTCGACGAAGGAGCCGTCCGGCTCGACCGTTACGTTGCGCAGATGGACGAAATGGATGCGGCTGCGGAACGTCTCGGCGATCGCCAGCACGTCGTTATCCGCGCGCGACCCGAGCGAGCCGGCGCAGAGCGTCAGCCCGTTCGCCCGCGAGGGCACCGCCTGGAACAGCGTCGCCAGATCCTCCAGCGTCGAGACCACGCGCGGCAGGCCGAACAGCTTCACCGGCGGATCGTCGGGATGGATCGCGAGCCGCACGCCGAGTTCCTCGGCCACTGGCACCACCTCGCGCAGGAAATCGCCCAGGTTGGCGCGCACCGCCGCGTCGTCCAGCCCATCGAACCGCGCGATCTCGGCGGCGATGGTCTCCCGCGTCTGCGACGCCGCCCCGCCCGGCAGGCCGGCGATGATGGTCCGCTCCAGCCGCTCCAGCGCCTGCGCGTCGCAGGCCGCCATCCGCGCCTCCGCCTGCGCGACCAGCGGCGCCGGATAGCCCTCCGCCGCCCCGGCGCGGCGCAGCACGAAGGCGTCGTAGAGAATAAAATCCACCATGTCGAAGCGCAGCGCCTTCGCCCCGTCCGGCATCTCGTGGGCGAGTTCGGTGCGGGTCCAGTCGATCACCGGCATGAAATTGTAGCAGATCACGCCCACCCCCGCCCGCGCCACCGCGGCGAGCGAGTCCTTCCACGCCCCGACGAGGCGCGGCCAGTGACTGTCTCGGCACTTGATGCCGGTCGGCACCGGGATCGACTCGCACACGCTCCAGCGCAGCCCGGCGGCCTCGATCGCGTCGCGACGCGCCTGCACCGCGGCGACCGGCCAGGGCTCGCCGGGGGGGATGTCGTGCAGCGCCGTCACCACGCCGGTCGCCCCCGCCTGCCGGACATGGGCGAGCGGGATCGGATCTTCCGGCCCGAACCAGCGCCAGGTCTCTTCCATCGCCCCGCCCTTTCCCCTTGTCAGTCCAGCGCACGGAGGCGCGCGCTGAACGGCCAGCCGATCCGCCCATAAGTCCCACCATCTTTATCCGATCCGGCGGGATCGGAAAGGGCTCCGGGCGCCCTACCCCGACTTGACCGAAAAAGCGCACCGGACCAAGAAGGCAGATGCCGCGTCCCCGCAAACATGAAGCCGGATTCACCGGCGATGAACCGGAAGACCCTTTCCTCGCGTCGCTTGCGGCGGTGTGGCTCGACCCCGCGATCGGCAAGACGGCGCAAATCTACACGATCATCCGCAACGGCATCGTCCAGCTCAAGCTCCCGCCAGGGGCGGCAATCAACGAGCGGGAAATCTGCGCCCGGCTCGGCGTGTCGCGCACGCCGTTGCGCGAGGCGATCCTGCAACTCGCGGCGGAAAACCTGGTTACCGTGGTGCCGAATTTGGGCACCAGCGTCGCTCCCATCCATATCCAGGACGCGTTCGACGGCCAGATGGTGCGCGACGCGCTGGAGATGCGCGTGGTGCGGCTCGCCTCATCGCGGATGAACCTTGCCGTCGAACGCGCGCTGGCCGCGAATATGGAAGCCCAGCACAAGGCCGCCGAAGCCCGCGACTTCGATGGGTTCTACCTGCTGGACGAGGATTTCCACCGCCTCATCAGCGAATGCGGCGCCTCGCCCACGGTCTGGCGCATCATCAACGGCGCCAAGGCGCAGCTCGACCGCATCCGCCGCCTCGGCTTCCCGCGCCCGCACCACGCCGAAACCGTGCTCGCCGAGCACCAGGCGATCTTCGACGCGCTGATGCGGCGCGATGCCGAGCGCGCCGCCGCCGCCATGCAGACGCATCTCGACCGGGTGTTCGAAACCGTGCGCCTGCTGATCGCCGAGCGGCGCGACTACTTCTCGCCCGATGCCGGCGAGGTGGCCCAGCGCGCGGGGCGGCCCGCCGGCGCTTGACCGGACTGCCGTTTATCGGAAAAATACAAACCGATATATTCCCTTCAACGACCGGGGCGCACCGCCGCCCCGCGCCTAGGCGAGAAACGGAACCAGACCCATGAACGCTCCCACCACCGTGCGCCTGAACGACGCCGACAACGTCCTCGTGGCGATAGAGCCGATCGCATCCGGCACCGGCGTCGCCGAGGGCCTGGTGACCTCGGCGCGCATTCCCCGCGGGCACAAGATCGCCGCCGCCCCGATCGAGGCCGGCGCGCCGGTGCGCAAGTTCGGCCAGATCATTGGCTTTGCGAAGGAGGCCATCGCCCCCGGCGCCTGGGTGCACGAACACAATGTCGAGGTTCACGAATTCGCGCGCGACTACACGCTCGGCGCGGTGAAGCCGGTCGAACCCGTCGCCGCCCCGGCGACGTTCATGGGCTTCCGCCGCGCCAACGGCCAGGTCGGCACGCGCAACTACATCGCCATTCTGAGCTCGGTGAACTGCGCCGCCACCGTCGCCCGCCAGATCGCGCTGCGGGCGGAACGGAGCGGCCTGCTCGACGGGTTTCCGAATGTCGACGGCATCGTCCCGCTCACCCACGGCACCGGCTGCGGCATGGCGGCCGACGGCGAGGGCTACGAGCTGCTCGAACGCACGCTCTGGGGGGCGGCCTGCAACCCGAACGTCGCCGGCGTGCTGTTCATCGGCTTGGGCTGCGAGGTGCTGCAGATCGCGCGGATGACCGCCCGCTACGGGCTGAAGGACGATCCCCGCTTTCACTGGATGACGATCCAGGATTCCGGCGGCACGCCCGCGACGATCGAGGCCGGGCTCGCCGCGCTGCGCGAGATCCTGCCCCGCGCCGACGCCGCGCGGCGCGAGCCCCTGCCCGCCTCGCATCTTGTTCTCGCCCTGCAATGCGGCGGGTCGGACGCCTATTCCGGCCTCACCGCCAACCCCGCACTCGGCGAGGCGGCGGACATTCTGGTGCGCCACGGCGGCACCGCGATCCTGTCGGAAACGCCGGAAATCTACGGCGCCGAACACCTTCTTGTGCACCGCGCCGCGAGCCGCCGCGTCGCCGACGACCTGCTGGCGCGGATCGACTGGTGGCGCGACTATCTCGCCCGCACCGGCGGACAGATGAACAACAACCCCTCACCCGGCAACAAGGCTGGCGGGCTGACCACCATTCTCGAAAAATCCCTCGGCGCCGTGGCCAAGGGCGGCACCACCCCACTCACTGCGGTCTACCGCTATGCCGACCCGGTCACCGAGCGCGGGTTCGTCTTCATGGACACGCCCGGCTACGACCCCGTCTCGGTCACCGGCCAGGTCGCCGGCGGCGCCAACATCCTGTGCTTCACCACCGGCCGCGGCTCGGCATTCGGCTGCAAGCCGGTGCCCTCGATCAAGCTGGCGACCAACAGCGATCTCTACCGCCGCATGGAAACCGACATGGACATCGATTGCGGCGACATCCTCGCCGGCATGACGATCGCGCAAAAGGGCGAAGAGATCTTCCGCCACCTGCTCGACGTCGCCTCCGGCGCGCGCACCAAATCCGAACTGCTCGGCTATGGCGACAACGAATTCGTGCCCTGGCAGGTTGGGGCGGTCATGTGACCGCCAGACGCAGCGTCATGTGACCGCCAGATGAAGCGTCATGTGACCGCGGCGCTGGCGTCAGTGGGCGCCGGCACCCAGCATCGCCGCGCGGAATCCCTCATCAGCGCGCAGCGCCTCGGTGGTATCCGCCCGCACGATCCGCCCGGTTTCCAGCAGATAGGCGCGATGCGCGACCTTCAGGCTCAGATTGACATTCTGCTCGACCAGCAGCACCGTCGTCCCTTGGGCGTTGATCCGCGCGATCGTCGCGAACACCTGCTTGACGATCACCGGTGCGAGGCCGAGCGAGGGCTCGTCCAGCATCAGCAGGCGCGGCTTCGCCATCAGCCCGCGCCCGATCGCCAGCATCTGCTGCTGCCCGCCGCTGAGCGACCAGCCCATCTGCGTGTAAAGCCGCTTGAGATCGGGGAAGATTTCGAGAATCCCCTCGATGTCACGCTCGGTTTCGGCGCGCGACACCTTCCGGTTCGACGTGCCCATGATCAGGTTCTCGCGCACGGTAAGCCCCGGAAACACGTGCCGCCCTTCCGGCACATGCGCGATGCCGCGGCGGACGATCGCCTCCGGCGCCATCCGGTCGATCCGCTCGCCCTCGAAGCGGACTTCACCGCGCGTCGGGTGCAGCAGACCGGAAATCGTCTTGAGCGTGGTCGACTTGCCAGCGCCATTGACGCCGAGCAGGGCGACGACCTCACCCGCCCTTACCTCGATGCTGATATCGTGCAGGGCGGTCACCTGCCCGTAGCGCGACTGGATGTTGCTGACCTCAAGCATATTCGACATCGTCACCCAGATACGCCTTCATCACGGCAGGATCCGACAGCACCTGCTTCACCGATCCCTCGCTGATCTTCTGGCCGAAATCCATCACATAGGCCCGCGTCGCCACGCTGGAGACGAAGCTCATGTCGTGCTCGATCAGCAGCATCGTCACCCCCAGCGCATGGATCCGGTAAAGGATCTGCGACAGCACCTCGGTTTCCTCGTGGTTCATCCCCGCCGCCGGTTCATCGAGCAGCAGAAGCTCGGGGCCGGAGACGATGGCCCGCGCGATCTCGACGATGCGCTGCTGCCCGTAAGGCAGGTTCTTCGCCTTTACATCGAGCCGGACGAAACCGAGAAAGTGCAGTGTCTCCCTTGCCTTTTCCATCGCCTCGCGTTCCTCGCGATAGCCGCGCGGCCGCGATAGCAGCGCCCCCGCGAGCCCGACCGTTCCCCGCCGGTAATGACCGACCGCCACATTCTCCAACGCGGTCAGTTCGGGAAACAGGCGGATATTCTGAAAGGTGCGTGAAATGCCGAGCCGGTTGATCCGCGTCGGGCCGAGATTGGTGATCTCCTTCCCGTCATAGACGATCGATCCCGCCGTCGCCGTGTAGATCCCGCTCAGCACGTTCAGCACCGTCGTCTTGCCCGAGCCATTCGGCCCGATCAGCACCGCCACATCACCGCGATTGACCGTCAGCGACACGCCATTGACCGCCTTGATGCCGCCGAAATGCTTGGCCAGATCACGAATTTCCAGAAGCGGCCGATCCGAGGCCACTGGCCGTTCAGGCACCGCGTCAGACTTGAGATGTGCGACCTCGTCCCGACCATCCTCGCGTCGCCCCAGCACCAGCGTCGTCACCGCGCCGACACCGCGCAGCAGCAAGCCGTATAGCCCTTCGGGCATGAACAGCACGACGACGACGACCAGCACGCCATAGACCGCGATGTAATAGGCATGCAGGAAGCGCAGCACTTCCGGCAGGAAGGTGATCAGCCCGGCGCCCAGCGTGGTGCCGACGATCGAAGCCTGCCCGCCCACCAGCGCCATCGCGAAGAAGGAGACGGACTGGTAGAAGTTGAACACGTTCGGGCTGATATAGAGCGAGCCGGAAGCATAGAGAATCCCGCCCATCGCGGCGAGCGCGGCGGAGACGGCGAAGGCGAGAACCTTCGTCCGGAACAGGCTGATTCCGTTTGCCGACGCGGCGATTTCATCCTCGCGCAGGGCGAACAGCGCGCCGCCCAGCCGCGAAGGTGGCGTCGTGAAGTGTGTGGAAATTCTGGGTGGCGTAATCTCCGGGTGAGTTCAACCACCAGACTCGGCGTTGTAGCGCCGATGGAGATCACGCCATGGAGAAGAATAGCACAGGAACGCCGGAAGCCAGGCTGTTTGATGGGACGGCGTGGTTCGACCCGATCGAGACGGGCGTTCGGGATCGGATCCGAGGGTTCATTGAAACCATGCTCGAGGAGGAGCTGACGGCGGCGCTCGGGCGGGGGCGATACCATCGGGATGGCGAGGCGGCGGCCGGATATCGTCACGGTGTCCGTCATCGGCAAATCCTCGGCTCGTTCGGACCGCTCGACATCACGGTGCCGCGGGGTCGGATGCCAAAGCCTGAAGGTGGAACCGCCGAATGGCGCAGCGCCGCACTGCCTCGTTATGCGCGGATGACGAAACAGGCGGAGGCGTTGATTGCGGCGACTTATCTCGCCGGCACGAACACACGGCGGGTGAAGCGGGCATTGGGGGCGTTGTTCAAGGGGGCGGTAGGCAAGGACGTGGTCAGTCGTACCTGGCGAAAGGTGAAGGCGGACTGGGAAGGCTGGAACCGGCGCAGTCTGGCCGATGATGACATCGTCCGGCTGATCCTGGACGGCACCGTGGTGAAGGTCAGGCTCGACCGGAAAGCGACCAACATCTCGCTGCTGGTCGTGCTTGGTGTCCGCCGCGATGGGCAGAAGCTGCTGCTGGCGGTGAAGAACATGGGAGGCGAAAGCGAAGCCGCCTGGCGCGCCGTGCTCGATGATCTCATCGCCCGCGGCCTGCGCACTCCGGAACTGCTGCTGATCGATGGTGGCGCCGGCCTCGAACGTGCGCTGGCCAGCCTGTGGCCAAACGTGCCGACGCAACGCTGCACCGTGCACAAGCACCGAAACCTGCTGGCCCATGCGCCAGACGCCCTGCACGAGGAGATCACCGCCGACTACAACGACATGATCTACGCCGAAACCAGTGCCGAGGTGATGCGCCGGCGTCGGCTGTTCCTGGCCAAATGGCGTCTGAAATGCCGCGGTGTAGCCGACAGCCTCGAAGAAGCCGGCGATCGGCTGTTCACCTTCACACGATTGCCCCAAAGCCAGTGGAGATCAGCGAGAACGACGAATGCGATCGAACGTCTGCATGAGGAGTTCAAGCGCCGGATCAAGACCCAGACCGTCCTGCCCTCGGCCGAAACCGCGGCGATGTTGTTCTGGTCATTGCTCGCATCCGGACAGATCTCCATGCGCAAAGTCGACGGGTGGCAGAGCCTCGGAGAGCCTCCCGCCTCAATGCATCTTGATCTCGTCGCCTGACCTCGTCATGTTCCACCAGCCGGAGACGCCGCCCAAGGCAATTTCCACACAATCCGAGACGCCACCGCCGCGAATGGCGCAGGCGGAACACAACATAACTCGCCAGCACGAGAACCGCGACGGAGATGAAATAGAACCCGTGGTCGCTGTTGATCGCGTAGCCGAACAGGCTCGGCCGGGGGATGTTGGAAATCCCGTCGGCACCGCCGGTCATGGCGTTCCAGTTGTTGAGCACAAGCTCGGTGATGATCTGAAACCCGATCGTCACCAGCGCGAGATAATGGCTGGCGAGCCTGAGCGAGATCGCGCCGAGGAAGAGGCCGAAGCCGGTGGTCACCACCACCGCCGCCAGCGCAGCACTCCAGTAGCCGACGTGATGGTTCACCGCGAGAACCGAGAACGTATAGGCGCCGATCCCGAAAAACGCTGCCTGGGCCAGCGAGATCTGCCCCGAATAACCGAGCAGAACCGTCAGCCCGAGCGCCGCGACGGCATAAGACAGCGAGAGGATGAGCAGCGTGAGATAATACGATCCGAGCCGCCCACCCGGCAGCAGGAACGGTATCAGCACCAGCAGTGCGATGAAGGGCAGGAACCTGGCGATCGACCTGATCATGTTGTCGTTTTCCTGAAGCCGCCGGCGCGCCGGTCAGACCTTCTGTGAGACTTTTTCACCGAACAGCCCGTATGGCCGGAAGATCAGGAACAGGATCAGCACGATGAACGGAAATGCATCGCGATACGATCCCGAGATATAGGTCGCGCCATAGGTCTCGATCAGCCCGATGCCGAGCCCGCCGACGATCGCCCCCTTCATGCTCCCGAATCCGCCGACGATCGCCGCGGCGAAAGCCTTGAGCGCGATGCTCGACCCCATCGTCGCCGTCACCGTGTAGACGGGTGCGATCAGCAATCCCGCAAGCCCGCCGAGCGCGGTGCTGATCGCAAACGTCAGCGCCGCCATCCAGGCCACGCGGATCCCCATCAGCCGCGCCGTGTCAGGGTCCTGCGCCGTCGCCTGCAACTGCTTGCCGAGCTTGGTTCGTTCGAGAAACCAGTTCAACAGCGCCACCATGGCCGCGGTGACAACGATGATGACGATGTATTGCGGATAGACATGAACGCCGAACACCGCGACGGAGTCAGCCTTGAAGATCGGCGGCAGCTGGTAAGGTATCGGTCCATAGATCAGCAGGAAGGCCTGTTCGAGAAAGACCGAGGCACCGACAGTGGCGATCATCACCGGCAGGAAGTTGCGCGGCCGGTTTCGCACCGGCTGAAAGATCAGCAGCTGGAACAGCGCGCCGACCAGACCGGTTGCCACCACTGCAAGTACCAGCGCGAGCCACCAAGGCAGATGCAGCACAACGACGAGGCTGACCATGAAATAGGCGCCGATCATCGCGAAATCGCCCTGGGCGAAATTCACCACATTGACGGAAGTATAGATCAGCACGAAGCCAAGCGCGATCAGCGCATAGATGCTGCCGACCGCAAGTCCCGCGATGGTCAGCTGGATGAATTCGGAGAACACGCAGACAATATCCCGGTCAGCTGATTTTCATTCCGGCAGAAAACGAATGCGCCGTCCGGGAGACGAGCCACCCGGACGACGCCCGGCATTCAGCCGACATATTTAATCGGGATCACCTTCCGATGCTTGATCTTGACCACCCAATAGCCGTGCAGCCCATCGCCGTTGGTGTCGAAAGTGTAGGTGCCCTCGACCCCGTGATAGCCCTTCACCGCGCGAATGCCCTTCTGGATCGCGGCCGGCGCGGTGCCATCCTTCGCGATGACCCGGCTGAGGACGTTCATCGCGTCATAGACCCACCCACCGAACACGTCGGGCTGGCTGTTATATTTCGCAACATAACGTTTGGTGAACGCCTTCGCCGCATCGTTGCCATCAGCCACGAAATCGGACACGCCATAGGTATCGTCGACCGCGGGGCCAGCAAGCTGGATACAGACCGAGGTCGCGATCGAGGTCGAGCCGATGATCTTCACCTTGAGACCCAGCTGGCGCAGCTGCTTGAGCATCTGCGCCTCGTCCTCGGAATTGGTCATGTAGGTTGCGAGCGTATCGGCGCCGGAACTTTTGACCTTCTCCAGAAACGACGTGTAATCCCGCGTCGCGGTGGTATAGCCCTGATCGCTGACAACCTTGGCGCCGTTCTTCACCAGCGCCACCTTGAGCAGCGCATTCCCGGCCGCACCGAAAGCGTCGGTATCGTAAAGAACGGCGACGTTCTTGCTGCCCATCGTCTTTACCGCGTACTGGGCCATCGTTGCCGACGCATAGGTATCGTTCGGCCGGAAACGGAACACCCACTGGTTGCCGACATGCGTCAGCTTCGGATCGGTGCCGCCGATCATGGTTGGGATCTTGTAGCGCGCGACATAAGGCAGCGTCGCCTGCACGATCGTGCTGCGGATCGAGCCGATGATGGCGACAATGTTCTGATTCGCGGCGAGCTTCTGATAGGCCGAGACGCCGGCCTGATTCTGCCCGCGATCGTCCTCGACAATCAGCTTGATCTTCTTGCCGGCGATGCCGCCATGGGCGTTGATCTCGTCAACGGCGAGCTTTGCGCCATCAACCTTGTGCTGGCCACTGAGCGCTGCGGGGCCTGTCAGATCGGCGATCATGCCGATCTCGATCGTGCCGGATGCTGCATGGGCCACACCCGCACCGCACAGAAGCGCAATCATGCCCGCGCCGCCGAGTAATTTTCCGATCATTGGTTTCATCTCCCTCGATTTTATTTGATTGGACGTCTTATTCCCCCTCCCGGCGCGACGGTTCGAGGGCGGGCAACTGACAAGGTTGGCGCCGTGTCGTGCATCGCTTCTGCAGAATACGCAGCCGGGTGGAGAGTGCAGGGAAGGGTCGCGCCGCAACATATTGCCGCTTGCCCAGGCAATCCGGCAAAAGAGCGCGCATCGGTCGGCCTCCCCTCGCAGATTATTGATAACCGGTATATAGGATTTTTGGGGGTGTCAACACGCGCGCGAGGGGCATGATCCCTCAGCGTCGGGCGGCCGCGTCGAGCCAGGCAAACCAGTCCGGCGTCGCATCCACCAGCAACGGGGGCGGGCTGGTGCCGAGATAACGCAGTAGCGTCTCCTGCGTCTGTCCAACCGGTACAGGCAGCGGTTCCATCGGGTTGATGACGATCGCGGCAATCGGAATCTCGCGCGCGCGCAGCGCCTCGACGGCGCAGAGCGTATGGCTGATCGTGCCGAGATACCCGCCAGCGACCAGCACCACCTCAAGGCCGAGTGCGGCGATCCAGTCGCGCACGGTATGCGTTTCATCCAGCGGTACCATCGCGCCGCCGACGCCTTCGACCAGCAGCGGGGCCCGCGCCTCGGCCAGCGCGGTCTCGCAGAAAGCGACGAGCGCATCGAAGGGAATGCGCCGGCCGGATCGCGCCGCCGCCATGTCGGGTGAGATCGGATCGGGAAACCGCCAGGGACAGATGGCGGCAACGTCATCGTCGGTGACCGCCGCCCTGCCCATCGCCCGCAACAGAATGCCAGCATCGCTCTCTGCCGCGAGGACTGGGTCATAGCCACTGGCAACCGGCTTGAGCGCCCGCGCGGAAACGCCACCGGCCCGCCAATGCCGGATCATGCCGGCGGCGACATGCGTCTTGCCGATCTCGGTGCCGGATGCGGTGATGAAGAAATGGCTCATGCGCTCCCCATGATTTTGGTGCGGACGAGTTGGGCCAGACGGTCGACGTCTTCTGGTAAATGCCCCGCGGTGAAGGCGAAGCGCAGCCGCGCCGTGCCCTCGGGCACGGTGGGCGGGCGAATGGCGGCGACGAGATAGCCCGCCGCCTCCAGCACCGTCTGGGCCGCGAGGGCGCGCTCGGCGGTCCCGAGCAGGAGCGGCACGATCGGGCTTTCGGCCGGCGCCAGGCCCAGGGCGGCGCAGAAGCGGCTTGCATGGGCGAGCGCGGCGGCGCACAGGGCGGGATCGGCCGCGATCAGGTCGAGCGCCGCGATCGAGGCGCCGACCACCGCCGGCGGCAGGCCGGTGGTGTAGACGAAGCTGCGGGCACGGTTGCGGATCAGCTCGCACACGACATGCGAAGCGCAGAGATAGCCGCCATAACTGCCCACCGCCTTGGACAGCGTCCCCATCTGCAACGGCACGCTATGGCCGTGGGCCGAGCCGCGCCCCTGGTTGATGACGCCGATGCCATGCGCGTCGTCCGTCATCAGCCAGGCGTCATGCGCGTTCGCCAAGGCGAGCATCTGGCCCACGGGCGCGAGGTCGCCATCCATCGAGAACACGCCATCGGTCGCCACCATCGCGTGGCGGGCGGCCGGGCGATGGGCGGCGAGAAGTTCGGCGAGATGAACGAGGTCGTTGTGCCGAAAGATGTGCAGCGCAGCGCCGGACAGGCGGGCGCCGGCCCAGATGCAGGCATGGGCGAGTTCGTCGACGAAGATCGCATCGTCCCGCGTCATCAGCGCCGGGATGATGCCGGTATTGGCGAGGAAGCCCGAGCCGAACACCACGGCGTCTTCCGTCTGTTTCAGCGCGGCGAGGCGCGCCTCGAGCGCGCGGTAGAGCGGATGGTCGCCGGTGACGAGGCGGGAGGCGCCGGCGCCGGCGCCGTGGCGGCGGGCGGCGTCGATCGCGGCGTCGATCACCGCCGGGTGGGTGGAGAGGTTGAGATAGTCGTTGCAGGAGAACGAGATCAGCCGCTGCCCGTCGCGCTCCAACATCGCGCCGGCGGCGCGGGCGGTCGGGCGCAGGCGGCGGCGGAGGGCGCCGGCCTCGAGCCGGGCGAGCTTGTCGGTCGCGAACTGGTCGAGCGTGGTCATCCTGTCTCAATCTGCCGCAAAAGCTTCACGAACGCGGATGCAGCGTTTATCACCGGTTCGACCCCTTGGGGCAAATCGGAGCTTGCCATGTCCATCGCACTCGATTCTTCCACTGCTGCCGCTGCTGCCGCTGCTGCCATGCCGTCCCCGACGCGGGCGCGCATCGCCGCCCTGCTGGCGCTGCCGCTGCCCGAGCTGATCTTCCAGGCGCAGACCGTGCACCGCCAGCATTTCGACCCGACCCAGGTGCAGATTTCCACCCTGCTCTCGATCAAGACCGGCGGCTGCCCGGAGGATTGCGGCTATTGCCCGCAAAGCGCGGGATTCGACGCGGGGGTGCCGGCGTCGAAGCTGATGGACATCGCCCCGGTGCTGGAAGCGGCACAGCGGGCGAAGGACGCCGGGGCGCAGCGCTTCTGCATGGGGGCGGCCTGGCGCTCGCCCAAGGACCACGATCTCGACCGGGTGGCGGCGATGGTCGAGGGGGTGAAGGCGCTGGGGATGGAAACCTGCGTCACCCTCGGGATGCTGCGGCCGGACCAGGCGGCGCGGCTGAAATCGGCCGGGCTCGACTATTACAATCACAATCTCGACACCTCGCCGGAATTCTACGGCAGCATCATCACCACCCGCACCTACCAGGACCGGCTGGACACGCTGGCGGCGGTGCGGGATGCGGGCATCAATGTCTGCTGCGGCGGGATCATCGGGATGGGCGAGGATCTCGACGACCGGGCCGGGCTGCTGGCGACCCTCGCCGATCTCGATCCGCCGCCGGAGAGCGTGCCGATCAACGCGCTGGTCGCGGTGAAGGGCACGAAACTCGGCGAGAGCGCGCCGATCGACCCGATCGATTTCGTACGCACCATCGCGGCGGCGCGGATCAGCATGCCAAAATCCTGGGTGCGGCTGTCGGCCGGGCGGGAGGCGCTGAGCGACGAGGCGCAGGCGCTGTGTTTCCTCGCCGGCGCGAACTCGATTTTCTACGGCGACACGCTGCTGACCACGGCGAACCCGGCGGCCGCGCGCGACAATGCGCTGTTCGACAGGCTCGGGATGACCAAGCTTTCGTGAGCGACTGGCTGGAGCGCGGCTGGCGGCATGTCTGGCTGCCCTATGCGCAGATGCAGACCGCGCCATTGCCGCTGCCGGCGGTGCGGACGGAGGGATCTAGCATCCATCTGGCCGACGGGCGGGTGCTGATCGATGGCGTCGCCTCATGGTGGACGTCGTGCCACGGCTACAATCATCCTCACATCCGTGAAGCGGTCGCGGCCCAGCTCGATTCGATGCCGCATGTGATGTTCGGCGGGCTGGCGCATGAGCCGGCCTATCGCCTCGCGACGCGGCTGGCAGGGATGATGCCGGACGGGCTGGAGCGGGTGTTCTTCACCGATTCCGGCTCGGTCGCGGTGGAGGTGGCGATGAAGGTCGCGGTGCAGGCGCGGCTCAATCGCGGCGAGCGCGGGCGGCACAAATTCCTCGCCTTCCGCGACGGATATCATGGCGACACGCTGGCGACGATGGCGGTGTGCGACCCGGAGGAAGGGATGCACGCGCTGTTCGCCGGGCTGTTGCAGGAGCATGTGATCGCGCCCCTGCCCCGGGATGCGGCGACGGAGGCCGCGTTCGCGGCGCTGCTGGAGCGGCACGCGGATGAGCTCGCGGGGATCATCGTCGAGCCGCTGGTGCAGGGGGCGGGCGGCATGGTGTTTCACGACGAGGCCGTGCTGCGGACGCTGCGGACGGCGGCGGACAGGTATGGGCTGACGCTGATCTTCGACGAGATCTTCACCGGGTTCGGGCGGACCGGAACGATGTTCGCCTTCGAGCAGGCGGGGGTGACGCCGGATATCGTCACCTTGTCGAAGGCGCTGACGGGCGGGACCTCGCCGCTGGCGGCAACCGTGGTGCACCGCGACCTGTACGAGGCGTTTCTCGGCGAAGACCCGATGAAGGCGCTGATGCACGGGCCGACCTTCATGGCCAATCCGCTCGGCTGCGCTGCGGCGAATGCCTCGCTCGATTTGTTCGAGACCGAGGACCGGCTGGGGCAGGCCACGCAAATCGGGGCCTGGCTGCGCGAGGGGCTGGAGTCGTGCCGGGGGCTGCCGGGCGTGGTCGATGTGCGGGTGAAGGGGGCGATCGGCGTGGTGCAGCTGGAGCGGAGCAAAAATCCGGCGGGGTTGCGGGAGCGGTTCGTCGCGCGCGGGGCGTGGATCCGGCCGTTCCGCGACATCGTCTATCTCACCCCGGCGCTGACCATCGCGCAGGACGAACTGGCGCGCCTGACCGGGGCGATCAGGGACGTTCTGGTCGCGGGCTGAACGTCCGATCCCGCGCCCCCTCGCCATCCGAGGGGCGGAGGAAGGCCGGTGACGGAAGAGCGTGAAGGGCCGAGGCAGCACGAACACGCTTACACTGTGGCGCCAAAAAGATGACCGATCAGGGTGGTGGCAGCCATGGCAAGGGCACCCCAGAAGGCGACGCGCATCGCCGGTTTGACCATCGGTGCGCCCCCTGCGCGGCCACCGACGGCACCGAGCACGGCAAGGAAGATGAGGGCGCCGAGACCGATCCCGGCGGTGAGAACTGGCTTCGGCAAGACAACGGCGAGGGTGAGCGGGGCTGCGGCGCCGATGGCGAAGGTGGCGGCCGAGGCGAGTGCCGCCTGGATCGGATTGGCCGCGGTGAATTCGGTAAGGCCGAGTTCGTCGCGGGCATGGGCGCCAAGCGCGTCATGCGCCATGAGCTGGGTGGCGACCGCGCCGGCAAGATCAGGGTCGAGACCACGGGCGACGTAGATTGCGGCAAGTTCGGCATGTTCGGATGCGGGATTTTCGGCGAGTTCGGCGCGCTCCTTGTCGAGTGCGGCGGACTCAGTATCCGCCTGGGAACTGACGGAAACGTATTCGCCGGCGGCCATGGCCATCGCGCCAGCGACCAGCCCGGCGACGCCGGCGACCAACGCATCGTGCCGGACCCCGCTGGCCGAGATCACGCCGAGTATAAGGCTGGCGGTTGAGATGATGCCGTCATTGGCGCCGAGCACAGCGGCGCGGAGCCAGCCGGTACGGCCAAGGAGGTGAAATTCCGGATGGGGAAGATGCATTTCGTGTCCTTCGCTGCGCGGCCCGGATGGTGTGATGTAACAACAGCAGCACAGATTTTGGACAGGATAGCGCCGTTCGCTGCGTCATTGAAGATGAACAGAGGCGGGGCAGGCGAAGCTCAGCCGGCACCCGGCGGCACGACAGCGGGCAGCCTTACAGCTTCGCGGCCGGCACGGTTGAGCCAACGGCGCAATGGCACATCATAGAACCGGCCAGCCGCCCAGGCGAGGCCGATCGAGGCCAGGGCCGCAAGAAGTGCGAGTTCTGGAGCAAGGCGATGCAAGTGATGATTCGCGAGGTCCGCGAGCCCGGCGACCAGCGGGTAATGCAGGACGTAGAGCGGATAAGAGAGCGCTCCGAGCCATTTCCAGACCGGATCAAGACGGCGGCTGGGCGTGGCGAGTGCGCCGGCAGCGACCAGGGCCGGAAAAGCGAGCAGCACCGCCGCGATATCGAACCAGGCACCCAGCGGCAATGGCGCGGCGAGGAGCAGGAGAAGCAGCGGCACCGTGGCGTGCGCGGCGGTGCGCCAGGCGGCGCGCGCCGGCGCCGCGGCAGGGGATGGAAGAATGGCACGGCGCATCAACAGGCCGACAGAGAAGGGGAAGACCACCCGCGCCGCTGCGGCCCAAAGATCGATCCAGCGATAGCCGGCATTCAGCCCGTGATAATGCAACGCGGTAGCGCCCATCAGCACGGCGCCGAGAAGGCAGGTGGCGAGAAGGCTGGCGCGCGTGAGCCAGCGGAAGCACAAAGCGTAAATAATGTTCACCATCAACTCGATCGATAGCGACCATAGCGGCGTGTCGAGCGGGAAGGCCCAGGGGCGGAAGCCAAGCAGGGATCGGGTGGGCAGCAGCAGCGCGTTTGCCAGCGCTGCCCGCAGGACGGCGCTGGCGCCGGGACCGCCGGGGGCGGTGGCGGCAACGAGATAGCCGGCGGTGCCGAACAGCACACCGAGCCCCGCAAGGGGATAAAGCCGAATCAGCCGCAAGCGCAGGAAGCCGGGAAAGCTCATGCCGCCGCGCAACTGCCGGTCATAGGCGTGAGCGATGACAAACCCGCTGAGCATGAAGAAGAAATCGACGGCGAGATAGCCGTGGACGGGCTTGAACGGCAGACGGAAATATTCCGTGACGTGAAATGCCAGCACGGTAACCGCGGCGATGCCTCGCATACCGTCGAGGACGAGATAATGCGTGGTCTGGTCGGACTGGCGGGCCGATATGTCGCGCAGGGCCTGGATGGCGGCTCTCCTCACCCCGACACGCCATCAAAGCATCAGGGTTGTTTAAAAAATGATAATAAATACGAAATTATTTTTTTAGAGTAATTTTTTTGATCCAACAACACTGTCTGTCGAGACCTGCATAATTTAATTTTCACGATCGCATGGCCACGGCCGGTCGCGCTGCCAGACCTTGATCTGGCGGATGCGCAGGGTCAGCGGCGAGGTGAGGTTGCCAATCGGCCAGCCGCCACCGAGCGCGAGATCGGCCAGCATATACATTGGCTGGCGGTATTGCGGCGGCGTCGGGGTCGACCAGAAACGGCGGCGGTTGAGATAGAAACTCGTGGTCCGTGGCGTGATCAGCACCCCGAAACGATTGAACCGGGAGGTCAGCAGACCGTCCGGAACCCGAACCAGTCGGCTGCGCAGCAGGGCGTTGCGGCCGCGCACCCAGACATGCTCGGTGGCATGGAAGTAGCGCGGAAAGCCGCCGTAATACTCGATCACGTCGATCTCGTCGGCGAAGTCGCGCTTGTCCATGCCGATCAGCCAGAACGCCGGCCAGGTCCCCATTCCACCCGGCAATTCCGCTGTCATTTCGAAATATCCGTATTTCTGGGTGAATCCGGCATGCGGATCATTGTCCCGATAGGCCGAGCTGATCAGCCCGGAACGCCACTTTCCTCCTGCCGTTTTGCTGGCGATGATGGAAAGCCCTTGCGGGGTGATACGGAACACTTCCGGCGAGGGATTGGCGAAGGCGGCGTCGCCGAAATCGCCTCCCCAGGGCGTGTGGGCGCTCCATACCGTGTCGGGCCCATGGGCTGAGAGGCTGAGGGTCTGGAAGCGGTCGAGGAATGTGACGTGATAGACGGACAGGTCAATCCGCGTGCCGCCCCCTGCCCTTCCCATACTGCCACGCAACGCGACCACGGCCGCGAGAGCGACGCAAAATCCCGCGAATGCCGCATAGCTCAGGCCACGGAGGGAAGGCCGCAAGGAGAGGAAAAGGTTGGGCACCCGCACTTGGTGGCAAATCGCGTGACATTTGGCAAACAGTCAGCCATCTGTTCAAAAAAAGTAAAATTATAAAAAAAATCTAATTATTTTTATTGCGATGTTGTTAATTTAAATTTATTTCGGTTGCGGCGACATGGCTCGGTCGGCCCACAAACGGTGACAGACAGGACACAGCGTGAGGACCACCTCGATATCTGGCCGTATGGCGGAAACTGGCGGCCGCAGCAGCGGTTTCGACGACCTGCGACTGATTCTGGCAGTGTCTGTAGTCGTTCTGCACGTCGCCGCGGTATCGCACGGGATGCAGGCGGAAATGGCGGTGTTTCTGAGCCCGCTGCGCCCGCTCGTGCGGTTCATCCTGCCGGCTTTTTTCGCACTCAGCGGCTTCCTCGTGGCCGGGAGTCTGGCGCGATGCCGCACCGTGGCGCTGTTTCTCGGGCTGCGGGGGTTGCGGGTGATGCCCGCCCTGACCTTCAAGGTCTTGCTGGCGGCCCTCGTGCTCGGACCTCTGGCGACGCGCGACACGCTTGGACGATATTTCCATAGCCCCAGTCTCTACACCTATCTGCTGAACATCGTCGGCAGCGTGCATTTCGGGCTGCCAGGCGTATTTATCGACAACCCGCTGCCTGGGGTGGTGAACGGGCAACTCTGGACCATTCCCTTCGAGGTGGCGAGCTATGTCGTGCTCGCCGGGCTGGCTGTGCTGGGGCTAAGCCGCAGGCGAAGCCTTGCGCCGGCCGCGGCGGTGGGGATGACCTTCGCATATCTGGCCACAACCCTGATACGGCATGGCGGGGTGCTGGTGCCGGTACCGGGCATGCCCAACGGCGCGCTTCTCATTGTCTGCTCGCTCTGGGGGGTCAGCCTCTACCAGTATCGGGATATCGTACCGTATTCGCGGCCGCTCTGCCTCGTCGCGGCGGCGGTGGCGGCGTCCTGCCTCGGCTTCATACCCTATGGCGACTTCCTTGCGCCGCTGCCCGCCGCCTATGTCACGGTCTATCTGGGGCTCAGAAATCCGAAGCGCCGGTGGCTGGGCAAAGCCGACTATTCCTATGGCATCTATCTCTCAAGCTTCATGATCCAGCAGGCGTGCTGGCAGTTCCTGCCAGCGGCGCGCAGCTGGGAAGGCAATCTTCTGATCGCGCTGCCGCTCTCGGTTGGGGCGGCTGCAATATCGTGGCATTTCATCGAGAAACCGGCGCTAGATCTGCGCCACGCACTGCGCGAGATCGAGACGGCGTGGCTCGAACGCCAGGCGCGGCGCGCCGACGCCAGCCTGCCGGCAGAGGCCGACTGAGCGTGTCGGGGCACAGGATGGGCAAGGGAGCGGATATGACGATTCTGGTGGTCGGGGCAGGATTTTCGGGCTCCGTCTATGCGCGCACGCTGGCCGAGGCGGGATACCGGGTCGTGGTTATCGACCAGCGCCCGCATATCGGCGGCAATGCCTATGACCAGGAGGACGAGAACGGGGTACGGGTGCATGTCTACGGTCCGCATCTGTTCCATACGCGCTCGGCGCCGGTGCTGGAGTGGATCCGCCGGTTCGGGCAGTTTGTCCCCTACGAGCACAAGGTTCGCGCGAAGCTGCCGGATGGGCGGATGGCTCCGCTGCCGATCAATCTCGACACCGTCAACATGGTGTTCGGCACGAACTACGAGACCAGCGCCGAGGTGCAGGCGCATCTCGCCCGGGTGGCGCTCGATTTTCCGCAGCCCCGCAATGCCGCCGAACATCTCTACGCAACCATCGGCCGCGAGCTGACCGACCTGTTCTTCCGCCCCTACACCCGGAAGATGTGGCAGCAGGAGCTGGAGGACATGGCCGCCGCGGTGGTCAAGCGGATTCCGTTGCGCACGGACAGGGTCGATACCTATTTCGCGAGCGAGGACACGCAACTGATGCCGGTGGACGGCTATACCGCGCTGTTCGGCGAAATTCTCGGGCATCCCGGCATCGAGGTGAGGCTGGGGACCAGATTCGAGCGGGCGATGCTCAAGGAATTCGCCTTCTGCTTCAACGCGATGCCGATTGACGAGTATTTTGACTTTGAGCTGGGCGACCTGCCCTATCGCTCGATCCGCTTCCATCACCGCAGCGAGCCAGATGGGCCGCCCCCCCCGGCACCGGTGGTCAATTTCACCGATGACGGACCGTTCACCAGGGAGACGTGGTGGGATGCGCTGCCCCATCACCGCAGGCGGCAGACCGGGCGGCGCAGCGTGACCACCGAGGAGCCGTGCGATTACCGCGACAACGGGATGGAACGGTATTACCCGGTGCGAACCGCGGACGGCCGGTATCAGACGCTGTATGCGGCCTATAAGGATCTGGCCGCGCGCGAGACGCGGATGGAATTCATCGGGCGCTGCGGCACATATCAGTATCTGGACATGGACCAGGTCATCAACCAGTCGCTCACCGGGGCGCGGCGCTGGCTGGCGGCGCAGGGCCGCGGGTGAGCGGATGAGAAATTTCCGCGTCCCGGCGGACCTGCCAGAGGCGGACTGCGCCGCGGATCTGTGCATCGCGGGGACGGGGCCGGCCGGGGCGACGCTGGCGCGGGAGCTTTCCGGGTCGGGTCTACGGATCCTGCTCCTGGAAAGCGGCGACGAGACGCGACAGGTCGAGGCCGACGCGCTCAACGAGGTTGAGCAGGCCGGCTATCCGAGGGTGGAGGATCAGTGGCTGGTGCGCAACCGCATTCTCGGCGGCACATCGCACACCTGGAGCGGGCGGTGCGTGCCGTTCGATGACATCGATTTCGTGCGCCGCCCCTGGGTGCCTCATTCAGGCTGGCCTCTGGCGCCGCGCGACCTTGCCCCCTATCTCGACCGCGCCGCCGCCTATCTCGGCCTCGATCCGGGAACCGGATTTTCCGACGCACGGTTCTGGGCGCTGGCGGGCCGGCGATGCCCGCTGCCGGAATTCGACCCAACTCTGGTACTTCCGCATCTGTGGCAGTTCTCGCGCGATACGACGAGGAGGCGGGATTACATGCGCTTCGGCCAGAGGCTGAAGTCGCAACTCGGCGACAATGTCACGCTGGTTACCAATGCGACGCTCTGCGACATCCATCTCGTCCCATCCTGCGACCGGGTGAGCGGCATCACGCTGGCAGGGCCGGACGGGGCGCGGCGGCGGATCGCCACCGGGATGGTGGCGATCTGCTGCGGCGGGATCGAAAATGCAAGGCTGCTGCTGAACGCCGACAGCCAAGTGCCGGGCGGCATCGGCAACGGGCGCGATCTGGTGGGGCGGCACCTGATGGATCATTTGCGCGGGCCGACCGCCACGTTCGCGCTGCGCGGGAGCGCTGCGCTGCGGCGTGTGTTCGGCCATTACCGGCTGAATAACGGACAGGTTTTCGCACTCGGGTGGCGGCTGAGTCCTGCGTTGCAGGAGGCGGAGGAACTGCTCAACTGCAGCGCCTGGCTGGAGGGACGGATCTCCGCCGATGATCCCTGGAACGCGCTGAAGGCACTGACCCGCGGGCGCGGTGGGGTGCGGGCCATAGGCCGGGTGACGACCCATGCCGGGTTACTCATGCGCGGAGCACACGACTATCTCGTGCGGCGCATCGGCCTGCCACGCAAGATCGACCGGCTGGACCTCGTTTGCATGGTCGAGCAGATGCCGGACCCGAACAGCAGGGTCACGCTATCGGCACGGCGAGATCGGCTCGGACTGCGGCACGCACGGATAGAGTGGCGGGTAAACCACCAGGACATCCGAACCATGACGCGGATGACCGCGGTTCTCGGCGCTGAGTTCACCCGGCTCGGCCTTCCGTCCGCAAGGCCCGACGCCTGGGTGGCGGACAGCGGAACGCTGCCCGAGACATTCCGTGATGTCGCACACCCGACCGGAACCACGAGGATGGGGCGCTCGCCGGCTGACAGCGTGGTCGACCCAGACTGCCAGATACACGGGGTCGCCGGGCTGTTCGTTGCGGGAAGCTCGGTGTTCCCGACCTCGAGCCACGCAAACCCGACGCAAATGATCGTGGCGCTCGCGCTGCGGCTGGCAGACCGGCTGCGCGAGACCGCGCGGCAAGGCAACATGGCCGGCGACCGGGTGCGGGATGACGCGGCGGTGGGGATGTAATGGGATACTCGCCTGGATTTGCCGATGTTTCGCTGGTTCCAGCAGGAATTAGCCATTATCTGGATAATCAAATCGTTTTGAGGATAAGGGTTTCAGCGCCATGAACGGGCAGATTTCCGGCCGACGCCGCAACCTCGTGATCGTGCGGGCGGGCGACAATTCGTTGCATCCTCGCTGGCTCGCCGGCGGCGACGCACGAACCTGGGACATTGTTGTAAATTATTACGGCGAGCAGGAACAACTCTACCGCCGGCCCGATATCGAACGGATCGACAGCAAAGGACCGAAATGGCCGGCGCTGCAATTATTGCTGCAGGAGACCCCCCGCTTTTTGCGGGACTATGATTATGTCTGGCTGCCGGATGATGACCTCGACACCACGTCGGACCAGATCGACCTTCTGTTCCGGATCATGTCCGGGCACAATCTCCAGGTGGCGCAGCCTTCACTCGAGCACAGCAGCTATTTCGGCCATCTGACCACGCTGCATAATAACCGGTTCCGAATCCGCTATACCAACTATGTCGAGGTCATGGCCCCGTGCTTCACGACCGCGGTGCTGGAACGGGCGGTGCCGTTGTTCAACGCCAACCTCAGCGGGTGGGGGCTTGATTTCGTCTGGCCGAAGCTGGTCGATGAGCCCGCGTCACAGATCGCGATCATTGATGCGGTGCAGGTGCGCCATACCCGTCCGGTCGGCGGACCGAACTACAAGATGCTGCGTGAGCGTGGGGTTTCACCCTGGGACGAACTGCGCAGCTTCTGCCGGATGAACGACATCGAGGAAGAACCGGTGATTGCGACGCTCGCGGCGGTGACCAGCGACGGTAACCTCGTCGACGCAATGGCGCAGCAGCGGCGCTTCGTCTTGCAATTGCTGGCCGGCTACCTGCCCGCGCTGAAACGCACGCCGCAGCGCCAGCACATGCTACGGCGGATGGGTGGGATGCTGTGGAAGGCGCTGAACAATCTACCGGATCGGGTGGCCGAGCTGCCGATGCCACGCAAGTTGGCACTGCGCCGCCCATAGGCGATGGCGTTTTTGGCCAGACCTGACGGAACCGGCAGCAGTTGGTCACTCCTGCTGACATGATTACATATGAAAAATTGACGCTCTCGAATATCACGTTTTTGTGATATCGAGAAAAATGCCTTTGGATTATCTTGAATATTAGGACCGAACGCACACGGCGCATGGCTGACTGACCTGAAATTCGGAATTCCGCGAAACTTTCCGTTAATGATCTGGCTTGATACTCATAACATACAAGAACGATCGTTTCATTTCGACATTTTGGGGTAAAAATGTTTTTATCAGCGAAGGCTGCGATAAATTCCCAGAATTTTGCCTCTATGCAGAATTCCTTCCTGGTAATCAGTTTTTCTCCAGACGGTGAAATTCTTTCCGCAAACGAAAAATTCCTGGAGGCAACAGGCTACAGGCTCGGCGACATTGTCGGGCGCCACCATCGCATATTTTTGGACACTGCCGAGCGGGACAATTCAGACTACGCCCGTTTCTGGCCCGAGCTTGCTGCAGGAAAACCCCGTTCGGGCGAATTCCGCAGGATCGGCAAGGCTGGCGAAGCGATCTGGCTTCGCGCGGCCTACAACCCCGTGCGCGTCAGGAGCGGCAAGGTCATCCGCATCGTCAAGGTCGCCCTCGATATCACCGGGCAGAAAGAGCAATCGGCGGAAAACGCGAGCGTGCTTGCCGCAATCGGCCGCTCTCAGGGGATCATCACCTTCGGGCTGGATGGCACAATTCTCGATGTAAACGACAATTTCCTTTCGTATATGGGCTACACCCGCGACGAGGTGATTGGCCGCAAACACAGCATGTTCGCCCGGCCCGAATTCGCTGCCAGCACAGAATACGCGGCGTTCTGGGCGCATCTGCGCAGCGGTGAGTATCTCTCCTCGGAATTCGAACGCATCGCCAAGGGCGGCCGGCAGGTCTGGCTGCAGGCGACGTATAACCCCGTGTTCGACACACAGGGAAAGGTCGTGAAAGTGGTGAAGTTCGCGGTCGACATCACCGAGCGGATGCATAACCTCTCGCGCATCGCCGCGGCGCTCGAAAGTCTTTCGGCCGGCGACCTCACGGCGCGGATCGGCGAGGCGCTGATCCCCTCGCTCGATCGGCTGCGGGTAGACTTCAATACCGCGATTGCCACGCTCGGCGAAAGCATCAGCGGGGTCAAATTGAGCACGGAAGAGATCAGCCTCGGGGTCGGCAAGATTGCCAAGGCGGCCGAGGATCTGGCGCGGCGCACCGAGCAGCAGGCAGCAGCCCTGGAAGAGACCAGCACCGTGCTCGACGGTGTTACCGGCGATATCCGCAAGACCGCTGACAACGCCGCCAAGGCGGCCATGGCGGTGGACGCGACCAGCGCTGCAGCACACCGCTCACACAAGATCGTCAGCGAGGCGGTGATCGCGATGAACGGCATCGAAACCTCATCGCGCGAGATCGATCAGATCATCGGACTGATCGACGAAATGGCGTTCCAGACCAACCTCCTGGCCCTGAATGCCGGCGTCGAGGCGGCGCGTGCCGGCGATGCGGGGCGGGGTTTTGCGGTTGTGGCGTCAGAGGTGCGCGCCTTGGCCCATCGCTCCGCCGAAGCGGCGAAATCAATCAAGGCGTTGATCGCGAGGTCGTCCAAACAGGTGGGCGATGGGGTGAGGCTGGTGGGCGAAACCGGCACCGCGCTCGACACCATTCTGCGTCATGTCGCGGAAATGCACGGGATTGTCGGCGAGATCGCCGATGCGGCAGGGAACCAGGCGGGCAATCTTTCCGAAATCAACATTGCCGCCGGGCAGATGAACCAGGCAGTGCAGCAGAATGCCGCCATGGTCGAGCAGACTTCCGCAGCGACCCATTCGCTACGCGAGGAAATCGCGCGGCTAAACTCTCGCGTCGCCGGATTTCTCACCCCAGAGACCGAGGAGCAGGATCAGTTCCGGCCGATGAACCAAACCTACCGGCCGCGGACAGCCCTCCGGGTATTACACTCAGGCTGAAGCAGCTCCCGCTCGAGGAGGCGGATGTCGTGCCTAATCACATTGCTGCTCAAAAATCCGGCACCTCGAATCCGCTGAAGCATTTCACGGATGGGCCGGATGTTGAGTTTTTCTGATCTGGAGCACCACCCGATCTGGTCCGATCGAGCATCGGACGGCGACTTATCCCATTGTTTTCGAGCGGTAGAATGACACTACGCGCGGGCAACGCAGAGGCCGTACGGAGCGAGCTCCGCACGGCACTACGAATTTATCGGACCCAACTGGTCTGAGCCACCAGGTTGGGCTCGTCAGAAATGAACCGCGACGGTACCGTAAATGCCAAAAGGCGCACCCGGATAGGCATAGACCAAGGCGTTCGACCCTACGGCAGGGGTCGGGACAGTCGCGCCCGGCGGTGAGAAATAACCACCTGCACCAACGATTTCATACTGGTTGTACCGGTTGTTGGTGACGTTCAGCGCAGTGAGACTGACATCCACCGTATTGCGTCCGGCATAGGGGAGTCGGACGGGCACCTTCAGCTTCAGCGCCATATTCAGAACGCCATAGGCCGGCATCTGGACGTTGGAAGGAGCGCCGGTCGTATCGTCGAACATGTACTGGCTGCCCGTGTACTGATACCAAAGCTTCGGCTGCAAAATCATACCGCCCATCGGGATGTCGTAATAGGCCCCGACATTGAAATTCACCGCCGGCACATACGGGACATGACTGCCGTTATAGGATGTGCCGCCAGTAACATAGCTTTGGTATTTGGCATTGATAAGCGACAGATTGCCAAACACGAACAGATTGTAGAGCGGATTGTCATCAACGAAGAGATTCGCCCCGTCATAGATTGAGGTTCCGGTCGCGAAAACCGACTGACCGCCACCGATCGCATAGCTCAGCGACTGCTTGGCATAGCGGATGTGGAAATAGTCGATGCCCGCAAGGAAGTGGTGCAGGAATCCCCGGTTCTCGACATTAAACTTCAGACCGGCGTCGTAATACTGTCCCTGTTCCAGACCATAGGCGGAGGGGTTGATCTTCGCAAACAAGCCGAACGCACCGCCAACCGCGGGCGTACGATAGGCCTCGCTATAGGAGCCATAGGCTGTCAGCCAGGGCAGGAGTTGGGCGTTTACCGAGATCGAGGGTTCGATGCCATTGCGGCTGGCATGGGAGCCGCAAATGGAGCCGGAATCGAAGCTATTGCCATTGCCGATCTGCAAATGCCCCCCGGTAAGGGCGCATTTCGCATAGTATCCCTGGTTGGGCAGGATGGTGAAATCCTGCAACGCAGTGTCGTTATAAGCGGTCTGGAAGCTGACGAAACGAATGCCGGGAACAATGTGCAGCATTCGGATCGGATGGATATCGTCCTGCGCGAAGAGAGCGAAATCGTTCTGGCTGAAATTACCCGACCGGAAGAACGGGCCCGCGACAGTGGTGTTGGTGCCATAGGCTGTCGAGTAGAAATTGTTCCGCGTATTATAGTCGTCGTGGATGTAATAGGCCCCAAGCGTCGCCTTGTTCAGCGGCAGCCGGGTCGTGAGCCATATCTTGTCGCCGATCGCGTTGGTATGCGGATCGTTATACTCCATCGCCTCATTCTGACCGAAAGAATAGAACAGGTCATGCAGACGGGAATGGGTTCGCTTGTAATTCTGATAATAGGTCAGGTTATGCAGTGTGGTGGACGAGTCGAGGCGGATATTTTCTCGCGCATAGACCATCCAGAACCGGTTCTCGTCCTGCTTCTCATAAACATTGAAGGGCGGTGTGCTATAATACCCCGATGTTTTCTGACTGTAAGGAACGCTGCCGGTACTACCGGTGATATAGATTCCAGGATAAGGCGAGGTCGGGATGATCGGTGCGCGGTAAGCAACGCTGCGCGCGAAATAACCGCCAAATTCAAAAGAGCCGGCGGAAAAGCTCTTGATCGTCTTACTCACCAGTCGGTAATTAAGACGACATTTTGCTAGTCGTATGTTTGCGGGGATGATATAATTCTGGCATGAAACGGGACGGTCGCAGATTTGATCATCGCACCCTGGAAACCATCCGGCTGATGGCTGTAGAGCGGGTGCGCGAGGGCGAAGCGGCCTCTTTGGTGATTGCCTCATACGGGTTCAGCCGCACAACAATCTATAAATGGCTCAGCGCGGCATCGAAGCCTGGGGTCGGGGTGAAAGCCTTGCGGTCACGGCCGGCAACCGGCCGGCCGCGGCGTCTGACGCCGCGCCAGGAGCAGCAGGTGTTGCGTTGGATCAATGGCCGCGATCCGCGCCAATACGGCCTGGATTTCGGGCTGTGGACCCGGCACGTTGTGGCCGAACTGATCGAGCGCAAGTTTGGTATCAAACTCGGTGTGACGGCTGTGGGCGAACTGCTGTCGAAACTGGGCCTGACGCCGCAAAAGCCGTTGCAGCGTGCCTATCAGCGCGATCCGGAGGCGATCGAGGCATGGCGACGTGAGCGGTTTCCTGAAATCGCCAGGCAGGCCAAGTCCTGTGGCGGCGAGGTCTTTTTCTGGACGAGTCCGGCTTTCGGGCCGACGCCGTGCATGGCAAGACCTGGGGCGTGAAGGGACAGACGCCGATCGTCGAGCGTCCGGGCCAACGGCAATCGATCAGCGCCGCCTCGGCGGTGACAGCCCGCGGCGGGTTCTGGTATTGCACTTATGAAGGCGGCCTGAATGCTGAGTTGTTCGTAGCGCTGCTACGCCGGATGATGCGGCACCGCACGAGGCCGGTGCACCTGGTCCTCGACGGGCTGCCTGCCCACAAAACAGCGCTGGTGAAAGCCTACGTGGCGTCGACCAATGGAATGCTGACGTTGCATTTTCTGCCAGGCTACGCCCCTGACCTGAACCCAGATGAACTGGTCTGGAGCCACATGAAGCGGACGGGCGTCGCCCGGACTCCGCTACGCCAAGGCGAAAAGCTTCAGGACAAAATCGAAGCCCAACTCGCCGCCATCAAGCGCAAACCACGTCTCGTGCAATCATTCTTCAAAGCACCAACTGTCGCCTATATTACCGACTGCTGAGTAAGATAGATCGCATAGTCGTTATAAGGATTTTGGAAACCATCAGCCGCTTTTCGGAAGCTGTTGCCATTACCCATGCCGCCGGCAAGGACAGTCGACCAGCCGTGATAGCTGCCGGTGCGCAGGTTGAACTCGATATTCTTCTGGCCGTAATTTCCATAGGTCGCGGTGATGTCGCCACCGGGCTTCGTCGTTGGTTGAACCGGGGTGAACTCCACATTGCCCGCGACATTGGCATACCAGCGATCGGCCGGGTTGCCGGGGCCGTAGGTGGTGGTCGCGCTCACAATAAGCCCGTTCTGCGGAATGAAGTTCGACTGCCACAAATCAGTCGAAGGATCGACCATCGGCACACCGTCCATGGTGATCATCACCGCGCCATCGCCAGTAAAGCCGCCAAAGCCACCCCAGCCCTGCTGAACGCCGTTCAGGGTGATCGTGTATTTGTCGGCACCGGTGTTGCCGTAGCCTGAAACCTGAACGCCCGGCGCGTAGGAAAGCATCTGCGCGGCGCCCCCAACCGGACCGGCCGCATCGAGGATCTTGCGGTTCAGAACACGCTTCGTTGTGCCCGACTTGAATATCTTCTTCTGGCTGGGCGCCTGTGTGGCATCCGCAACGAGTCCAGCCGCGCCGCTGGCGCTCACCTCTCCGGCACTCACCGTCTGTGCGCCCGCCGCGATGGGGACCAGACAACTCGTCGACAGGAGCAGGATTGTCAGCCGACGGCGCATACCCCGCGTGACGCCCTTGGAACCAAGATAACTCCGCATCATTCATATCCCTTTTCTGGTGCGGGTGCTGACCCACCACGCCTGGCCGAGAAGACCGCGCGGAAGTCGTTGCCCGACCCGAGGCAAGGCCAGAATGGGCGAACATGGACAACCCGTAAGATCGGATTTCAAAACGATTTCACTGAAATTTCTCTAACCTGAAGTTTTTACTTGGGAATGACCTGAACGTGGCGGATAGCCTCGCGTAGCGCTGATTTCTTGCGAGCGTTTTGTGTCCATAAATGGGGCTTGCGGTGCGACTCGATCTGTGATTCGCTCGGGTTATGTTCATCGATGTGGTTCCGAATGGCCGATCGGCGCCGGCCGTGCTGTTGCGGGAGAGTTTCCGCGAGGGGCGGAAGGTTCACAAGCGTACCATCGCCAATCTGAGCCAGATGCCGCCCGCGTTGATCGATGGCCTACGAGCGCTGCTCGCGGGTGGCGCGGTGGTTGGTGGTGCCGATCAGGCGCTGGAGATCCGGCGTTCGCTGCCGCATGGTCATGTGGCGGCGGCACTCGGGATGATGCGCAAGCTCGGGATACCCCGCCTGCTGGGCCGGAGGGCGTCGCGCGAGCGCAGTCTCGCCCTGGCGCTGATCGCCGGCCGGGTGATCGCGCCGGGATCGAAGCTCTCGACCCTGCGCGGCCTGAACCCGGAGACCGCAACATCGAGCCTCGGGCAGATGCTTGATCTCGGTGTCATTGAAGAGCGCGAGATCTATGCGGCGCTGGACTGGCTGGGCACGCAGCAGGGGCGGATCGAACGGGAGTTTGCAAGGCGCCATCTGCGCGACGGCACGCTGGTGCTCTACGACGTCAGTTCATCCTACCTCGAAGGCCGGCATTGCGAACTGGCACACCACGGATACAGCCGGGATCACCGGCCCGATCGGCCGCAGATCGTCTATGGTCTGCTGTGCGATCGCGAGGGGCGGCCGATCGCAGTGGAAGTGTTCGAAGGCAACACCGCCGATCCGGCGACGATCGCCGCCCAGGTGGAGAAACTCAAGCGCCGGTTCCATCTCGAGCGCGTCGTCCTGGTGGGTGATCGCGGAATGATCACCACGGCGCGGATCCGCGAGACGATCAAGCCGGCGGGGCTGGACTGGATCAGCTGCCTGCGCGCGGGGCAGATCCAGGATCTTGCCGAGGGACCGCTGCAGATGTCGCTGTTCGACGAGCGCGATATCGCCGCGATCACGTCGCCCGATTATCCGGGCGAGCGGCTGATCGCCTGTCGCAACGCCGCCCTGGCGACCGAACGACGGCGCAAGCGCGAGGCGCTGCTCGTGGCCACCGAGACGGAACTGGCGCGGATCCGGGATGCGACACGGCGCAAACGCGCTCCTCTTCATGGCGAGGCCGCGATCGGGCTGGCGGTGGGGGCGGTGATCAACCAGCGCAAGATGGCCAAGCATTTCGATCTCACCATCACCGCCAGCCGCTTCGATTTCCAGCGCAACGCCGCCAGCATCGCGCGCGAGGCGGCCCTCGACGGCATCTATGTCATCCGCACCAGTGTGAGCGCGGACGTCATGAGCGAGACCGAAGCCGTGTCAGCCTACAAGGATCTCTCACGGGTGGAACGGGCGTTCCGGTCCCTCAAATCGGTCGATCTCGCGATCCGCCCGGTGCATCACTGGCTCTCGCCGCGGGTGCGTGCCCACGTCTTCCTCTGCATGATGGCCTATTACGTCGAATGGCATCTGCGCGACGCCCTCAAGCCCCTGCTGTTCCAGGATCACGACCGGCCAGGCGCGGAAACTGAACGCTCATCGCCGGTTGCCCCCGCATCGATATCCCCGGCCGCCGATCGCAAGCGCGGGCGACGCCGCAACGACCAGAACCTGCCGATTTCGAGCTTCACCGACCTGATGGCGCATCTCGCCACACAGACCCTCAACACCGCCTCCCTACCCAAGGCGCCGAACGCCACCTTCACCGCTCTGGCAAACCCCACGTCGCTGCAAACCACCGCCTTCGCCCTGATCGGGATCGACCCCATGCGTGTCCAGTAAGCGGCAAAATCAGATCTCGAAGTTCACCGATAAATACAGGGAATTTGCTTTCGAATCAGTGAAAACTTCAGGCTAACGGCTGCGTAGCCGGATAAAGATCGTCACCGTGATCGGGTGGTGAGGCATGTCTGACGAGAACGGCGGCAGCCGCGTCGCGCGTACCGCGGCCAGTGCTGCACGGTCGATCGGCGGAGCGCCGGAGGAGCGCACCACGCTGGCCGAAAGCAGATGCCCATCAGGGGCGATGCGCAGCGCAAGTTCGGTAACGCCGGAGAGTTGCATCATCTCGACGACCCGCGGCACCTTGAGATCCGCCTGCACGGCCGCATGAACGGCGCCGGCATAGGATTCGAGCGCGCTTTCCTGAACCGCAGCGGGCACCGGCTGCGGCTTCGGCTGTGGCGGAGCAACGGGCTTCGACACCGTGCGCGGCAACGGTTTGGACTGCGGCTTCGGCTTGTGATGAACAACGTGGCGCGGCACCGGTTTGGGGCGCGGCACCGGCTTAGGCGGTGGCGGCACCGGCACCGGCACCGGCGGTTTCGGTAGTGGCGGCGGCGGCGGCGTTTGCGGCTTGGGCGGCGGCGGCAGCGGCTTCGGCGGAGGCGGCACCGGCTTGGGTGGCGGCGGCAGCGGCTTCGGCTTTGGCGGTGGCGCCAGCATCTTGATCCGTGTGACCTGCGGATGCGGCGCGACCGCGGCATGGCTTGGCGGCAGGTAGGCAACAAGGAGAACCAGCCCGACTTCAAGGGCCAACGCCACGATGAGCGCGAGAGGGAACGAGAAGCGATCTTCTGGCAAGGGATTCATGCCATCACCGACGCCGCGAAAAGTGTTCATGAAAACTCATGGTCCGGTTGGGAAAAAATCCGGCCGGATGATGCCATCTGGCAGGATCGTCTCCGCGTGGTCAGGTGAGCAGAACCCGCCCCCGGCCCTGTCCGGCGGGGACGCGTTCCGGATAATCCACTCCAGCCAAAGCCAGAAGGAGTGGAACAGGCGGAAGGAATGCGCCGGGAAACGATGGCGCGGACCGAAACGGCCCGCGCCAGTGACCCGATCAGACGTCAGAAGTGAAAACCAACGCTGCCATAGATCGTGAACGGCGCGCCGGGATAGGCAAGACGGTAGCCGCTGGTCGAGGTTCCGAAGTAACCGCCGCTCGAGATGTATTCGAAAGCGTTATATTTATTGCCAGTGACATTAAGAGCGGTCAACGACACGTCCATGGTCTTGTGCCCAGCATAGGGCAGATTCACCGGAACGTTCAGCTTCGCAGACATGTTGAGCGTGCCGTAGCCCGCCATTTTCTGGTTGCTGGGCCCTGGGTTGCCGCCGGGGCTTGATGCACCGGTATTGTCGAACAGATACTGCGATCCAGTATACTGGTACCAGATCCGCGGGGTGAGAACCATGGAGCCGATCGGCAGGTTATAATACGCGCCGATGTTGAGGTTCATGTCCGGCACGTAGGGGACGTGATAACCGTTAAAATATTGCGGCGCGTTACCCGGTCCAGGATTGGCGTTGTAGCTCTGGTATTTTGCCTGGACGAAAGAGGCATTGGCAAAGACGAAGAGATTGTAGATCGGGTTGTCATTGGCAAAGAGATTGACGCCCTGATAGACCGACGAACCCGTTGCGAAATAACCGTTGCCGTTGATCTGCACGCTGAGCGACTGCTTGGCGTAACGGAGGTGGAAGTAATCCACACCGGCGAGGAAGTGATGCAGGAACGGCCGATTGTCTGCATGGAATTTCAGACCGGCGTCGAAATACTGCCCATATTCAGGGGCGTAGGTCGTGACAGGATTTATCTTCTGGAACAGGCCGCCACCGCCGCCCACCTGAGGTGCGCGGTACACGTCCGCGACGGTGCCATAGACCGCCATCCACGGCAGAACCTGAAAATTCGCCGACAACGACGGCTCGACGCCGTTGCGACTGACATGCGCGCCACAGACCGAGCCCTGCTCGGTAACATTGCCAGCGGTCGAAGTCCCGTTAAGGACACACTTGGTGCCGAGCACCGCGCCTGGAGCGAGCCCGAAATCCTGCTGCGCCGAGTCGCCATAGGAGGTCTGGAAGCTGACGAAGCGGACACCCGGCGTGATGTGCAGGCGCTGGATCGGATGAATGTCATCCTGTAGGAAGAAGGCCACGTCGGTCTGGCTGAAATATCCGGAGCGGACCTTGCCGCCGATATTGGCAACGCCCTTGTTCCCGCCATTGGCAGTATTATAGAAATTATTTCTTGTATTATAATCGTCGTGGATAATGTAGGCGCCGGCATCAACTGTGTTAAATGGCAGCTTCTCGGTAAGCCAGAGCTTGTCGCCGATCACGTCAGTATGGGGATTGTTGTATTCCATCTGCTGCGGCCCGGCGCTGTAGATATCGTTGAGCCGGGAATGGACGCGGGAGAAATTCTCGAAATACGTCAGATTGTGCAGCGTCGTGTCACGGTCGAGATTGATGTTTTCGCGGCCGAACACCATCCACAGCGCGTCGGTGTCAAATTTCTCGTAGTTGGTGAAACTCGGCGCACTGTAGAAGCCGGAGCTCTGCTGGCTGTACAGCGTACCGGACGTGCCATTGGTGTAGACGCCGGGCTGAACCGAGGTCGGGATTACCGGGGTGCGGTAGCCGGCGCTGCGGGCAAAATAGCCGCCGAAAGCGACATTACCAGCCGAGAAGGTCTTCACCGTCTTCAGGTAGATCGAATAGTTCTCGCTCGGGCTCTTGAAGCCGTCAGGGGCAGTGCGGAAGCTGTTGCCATCACCGGTGCCGCCAGCAAGGATTGTCGACCAGCCATGGTAATTGCCGGTGCGCAGGTCGAACTCGATGTTCTTCTGACCGTAGCTGCCATAGGTGAGGTTGATGTCACCGCCAGGTTTTGTCGTCGGCTGCAACGGCGTGAACTCGATGCCGCCGCCAAAATTGTTATACCAGCGATCGGCCGGCTCGCCGGGACCATAGGTGGTGCTGACGCTCTGGATCATCCCGCTCTGCGGGATCATGTTCGACTGCCAGAGATTGGTGGACGGATCGACAACCGGCACGCCATCCAGCGTGACGCCAAGCAGACCGTCGGCGCTCAGCATGCTGCCATAGCCACCCCAACCCTGCGACACGCCGTTCAGAGTAACGGTGTATTTGGTGGAGCCGGTATTACCATACCCACTGACCTGCACACCCGGCGCATAGGACAGCATCTGCGCGGCGCCCGCGACCGGGCCCGCCGCTTCAAGAAGCTTGCGGTTCAGCACGCGGGTCGTGGTTCCCGACTTGAACACCTTCTTCTGGCTCGGCGCCACGGTGGCGCCCGCGATATAACCGGAGCCGGCGGCGCTTACCTCGCCGGCGCTGACCGTCTGCGCATGCGCAGCGACTGGGATGAGGCAGCTTGACGAGAGAAGAAGTGCCACGAGGCGACGCTGCGCGACACGGCCGCCTGACCGGGCCGTTTCATGGTTGAGCGACCGTGCCTGCTGAGAAAACCGCACAATGAGTCCCTTTCCGATAGTGGGTTTTTTCAGACCGTCTCGCCCGCAAGCCTGTCGGATTGCGGGGGGTCTGATTGTGTCGGCGTGTAAGCAGACCGGATGGAGGGTTACAATGTGGCAGACCTGGCGAACCGGCTGGTTTCACTGAAACTTCGTCGAAACGACCCTGAAGTGTAACATTCGCAATCAGCCTTCCGGAGACGGATTGATATGCGTCATGGCGTCCGCCCGCTGGCCGTGCGCAAGGTGCAACGCCATCCGCCGGCGGGCCGTTCGAGCGGATGCGCCGTGCAGGAGACGACGCATGAGCGGGACGCCGGGCGCGGATGCGAAGGGGATTTTGGCTCGGCGCGCGAGGCGCGCGGCGATGATGCTCACCGTTGCGGCGCTGGCGGCTGCCGGGGTGTTCGGCTGGCAGGCGGCGCAGCGGCGGCGGCAAGGGCCTGCCTACATCACCGCCGCGATTACCCGCGGCAACATCGTCGAGGCCGTGACCGCGACGGGGACGGTCAATCCCGTGCTCAGCGTGATCGTCGGCTCCGCGGTTTCGGGATCATCCAGTCGATCGACTGCGACTACAACACGATCGTGCGGCTCGGGCAGGTCTGCGCGCGGATCGATCCCCGCCCCTATCAGGCGGTCGTGGACCAGGATATCGCGGCGGTGGCGGTGGCGCGGGCGCAGCTCGCCAAGGATGCGGCCGGGCTCGACTACGCGCGCCGCAACGCAAGCCGGCTCGCGGCACTGGCGCCGCGTCAATATGCTTCGCGCAATGCCGCCGACAGCGCCAAGGCCGCGATGCGCCAGGGCGAGGCGCAGACCACGCTGGACCGCGCGGTGATCGCGCAGGACGAGGCCCGGCTCAGCGCGGCCCGCGCCAATCTTGGCTACACCGACATCGTCTCGCCGGTGAACGGCATCGTCGTCTCCCGCAACGTGACGATCGGGCAGACCGTCGCGGCCTCGTTCCAGACGCCGACCCTTTTCCTGATCGCCACCGATCTGACGCGGATGCAGGTCGATACCAATGTCAGCGAGGGTGACATCGCCGGTGTCCGGCCCGGGGAAACGGCGCAATTCACCGTGCTGGCCTTTCCGGGCAAGATGTTCGAGGGGCGGGTGACGCAGGTTCGCCAGTCGCCGCAGACGGTGCAGAACGTGGTCACCTATGATGTGGTGATCGCGATCGACAACCGCGACCTCGCGCTGAAACCGGGCATGACCGCCTCGGTCAGGATCATCACCGCATCGCGTGAAAATGTGCTGCTCGCGCCGGGACAGGCGCTGCGCTTCGCCCCCGCGGGCGCGACCGGTGGAACTGGGGCGGGCGCGCGGGTCTGGGTGATGCGGGACGGCAGGCCTGTCGCCGTGCCGGTGAAGACCGGACTTGCCGGCGACAACCAGACCGAGATTGCCGGCGGCGGGCTGCGGGTGGGCGATGCGGTGATCATCGGCGAGCGGCTGAAGCGCGTGGGCGCGCCCTGGGTGCCGCGATTCTGAAGGCGAGGGAATGACGGCGACACCAGTCATCGCGTTGCAGGGGATCGGCCGGAGCTATGGCAGCGGCGGGTTCGCGGTGCGGGCGCTGCAAGATGTCGATCTCGTGGTGGAGCGTGGCGAGTTCGTCGCCATCATGGGGTCGTCCGGATCGGGGAAATCGACACTGATGGCGATTCTCGGCTGTCTCGACCGGCCGAGTTCCGGGGAATACCGCTTCGAGGGCGTCGATGTCGCCGGGCTGGCGGAGCCGGTGCTCGCGGGATACGCAGCGCGCGGATCGGCTTCGTGTTCCAGAGCTTCAACCTGCTCGCCCGCACCAGCGCGCTCGACAACGTGGCGCTGCCGCTCGTCTATGCCACGGCGGGGTCGGTGGATGGCGCGGCGCGGCGGGCGCGGGCGCGGGCGGCACTCGACCGGCTCGGTCTCGCCGGGCGGGAGGCGAACACGCCCGCGCAGCTTTCGGGCGGGCAACAGCAGCGCGTCGCGATCGCGCGGGCGCTGATCAATGCGCCGCAGCTCCTGCTGGCCGACGAGCCGACCGGCAATCTCGACACCAGGACATCGCACGAAATCATGTCGACGCTGGCGGCGCTGAACCGCGAGCAGGGGGTGACGATCCTGGTGGTGACCCATGAGCAGGATATCGCGCGCTATGCGCGGCGGGTGCTGACGATGCGCGACGGGCGGATCGTCGCGGATGAGCGGCAGGACGCACCGGCCGGCCCGGCGGAATCGTGTCCGTCACCGCCGGCGGCGCCAGAGCCGGCGCCGGCCATGGCACCGCCCCGCGGAAGCAGCGGCGCGGCGCTCGCTTCGTCCGCATGATCGTCGCGGCGGCATTGCAGGCGCTGGCGCGCAACCGGCTGCGGGCGGCGCTGACAATGCTGGGCGTGTGCATCGGCGTGGCCGCGCTGATCGCCATGGTCGCGGTGGGCCAGGGCGCGAACCAGGCGATCCGCAAGCAGATCGAGGGATTGGGCACCAACCTGCTCGTGGTGCTGCCTGGGGCGACGACGGCGGGCGGCGCCCATGCCGGGTTCGGCAGTGCCTCGACGATCACGGTGGATGACGCGCAGGCGATCCTGCGCGAGGACCCGGCGGTGGGCCGGGTCGGCTATCTGATCCGGGCCGCGGCGCAGGTGCGCCACGCCAGCCAGAACTGGACCACCGCGATCCTCGGCGTCAGCCCGGATTATCCCGCGATGACCAACTGGCGGATCGCCGAAGGGCGGGCGCTTACGCCGCATGACGAGGTGGCCGGCGCGCTCGTCGGGCTGATCGGGCAGACGGTGCGGCAGATGCTGTTCGCACGCGGAGAGACGGCGCTCAGCGCCACCGTGCTGGTGAAAGGCGCGCCGATCCGCATCGTCGGCGTGCTCGCCGCCAAGGGGCAGACGCCGTTTGGCACCGATCAGGACGATGTGATGATGCTGCCTTTCAGCACCGCGGAGCAGCGGGTGCTCGGCGCCGCCGCGCCGAGCCGGGAGGAGACGCCGCTGAACTGGCCCTACCCGCCCTGGCCGAACCCCTATGCGCTGCAACCCCGGCTCGCCGGATATGTGAACCAGCTCTTCGCGCAGGCGGCGACGCCGCAGGCCGTGCCCGCGGCAATGGAGCAGATCGGCCGCACGCTGAGCCAGCGCCACCGGATCCAGCCGGATGGGCTGAAGGATTTCTCGGTGCGTAACCTGAGCCAGATCGCCGCAGCGGCGCAGGGATCGAGCCGGGTGATGGCGCTGCTACTCGCGATCGTCGCTTCGATCTCGCTGCTGGTCGGCGGCATCGGGATCATGAACATCCTGCTGGTTTCGGTGACCGAGCGAACCCGCGAAATCGGGCTCAGAATGGCGATCGGGGCGCGGCGGCTGCATGTGCTGCTGCAGTTTCTCGCCGAATCGGTGATCCTGAGCGTGACCGGCGGGCTGGCGGGCATCGTGCTTGGCGCAACGCTCTCCGGCGCCATCACGCTGTTCGCCGGCTGGCCGGCGCCGCTCTCGCCGCTGGCGGTGGCTGGAGGCTTCCTGTTCGCGGCGGGCGTTGGCGTGGGGTTCGGGTTCTATCCCGCGCGCAAGGCTTCACGGCTCGATCCGATCGAGGCGCTGCGCTACGAGTAAGCGGCGGCGGACAGATTGACAGCGCCCGGCCTCGCATCGCAATCATGACCCGCGCGGCCCGGCCGCGCCGGTGATGGGGTTCGCCGCAAACCGCCCGCGGGGCTGATGACTCCTGTTTCATTCCGTCAGACTCGGAGGAACAGGCGTGCCTATCACCCGACCTTGCCGAACGAACCGCGCGGCGCGCGCCGCTGCCGTTCCCCTCCCCAGCCATTCAAATGCATCGCCACGACAGAAAGGCAGTTCATGATCAAGACGCTTGCGTCAATCGCCGTGTTCGGCTCGCTCGGCTGCTGGGCGCGCTACGGCCAGACGATTTTCATGCAGGGGCTTTTCGGCCGCGGCTTCCCCGTCGCCGTTCTCAGCATCAACGTGCTCGGTTCGTTTGCGATCGGGTTTCTCTTCGTCCTGACCGCCGAGCGCGTCGCCATCGATCCGGCGCTGCGCACCGGTATCCTGACGGGGTTTCTCGGCGGTTATACCACGTTCTCGACCTTCGAGCTTGAATCCCTCATGCTGGTCGAGAACGGCGAGATCGCGAGAGCGGGGCTCTATGTGCTGCTGTCGGTCGTGCTCGGGTTCATCGGCGCCTTTCTTGGCGTCTATCTGGCAAGGAATGTCTGAGATGGAAGAACAGGCCACACTGGTGCGCATCGCCCTCGACGAATCCGACCACGGGCGGCGGCGGCATCTGATGCAGACCATCCTGGAGCGGCTGCGCGACGATTTCACGCTCGACGGGGTTTCGGTGTTCCGCGGCATCGCCGGAATGAACGGGCAGCGGATCATCCATGCCGCCGACCTGATGCATTTCGATGTCGACCTACCGCTGATGATCGAATTCTGCTGCGCGCCGGAGACTGCCCGCGCGGCGGCGGCGGCACTGATCGATCTGGTGCCGGAAGGGCATGTGATTTCCTGGCCGGTCACCCGGCATCTGCCGGGATAACAAGGCGCAGCAGCGCCGGCAGGGCGAACAGCACCAGCGGAAACGCCACCGCGAACCCCGAGATCACCGCGATGGCGAGCGGCTGCTGCATGCCGCTGCCCTGGCCGATGCCGAGTGCCAGCGGCAGCAGCGTCAGGATCGCGGCCAGCGTGGTCATCGCGATCGGCCGCAGCCGGTTGCGGCTCGCCGCGACCAGCGCCTCATGCCGCCCCTGGTGCGCGGCGAGGCTCTGGAATTCCGAGACGTAGAAAATCGCCATCTCGGTCGCGAGCCCGACGATCATCGTCATCCCCATCAGCGCGGTGATGTTGAGCGCCACACCCGAGAGATCGAGCCCGATGAACACCGCGAGGCTTGAGAGCAGCGCGGTGACGACGATGGCCCCGGCGATGACGAAGCTGCGGTAGAGGAACAGCAGCAACACGAATTCCGCCAGCACGGCGGCGACGAACACGCGGGCAAGGCCGATGAACGCCTTCTGCTGCTGCCGGTAGAGCCCGCCGAGCCGGTAGCTCATGCCCACCGGCAGCAGGCCCGGCCGCGCCAGCACCCGGCGCACTGCGGCAATCGCCGTCGAGATGCCGCCGCCGCTGATCCTCCCCGTCACCGCGACGATCTGGCGCAGATTGTCGCGGGCGATCTCCGGCCGGCCCGACACCGTGTTCAGCGTCGCGATCGCCCCGAGCGGCACCAGCGCGCCCGAGGGCGCGGCCAGCGGCAGGCGCAGCAGGTCGCCGGTCTGCGCGAAGGCGTCGCGCGGCAGTTCGAGCCGCACGCCGGTAAACCGATCCTGACCCGGCAGCGCGGTGACCACGCTGCCGCGCAGCGCCGTCGTCACCTGCCGCTCCACGGCGAGGGGATCGAAGCCGAACATCGCCGCCTTCGCCGGATCGACATGGATGTCGATCGTATCGCCGGCGATCACCACCCCGTCCTGCACGCCCACCACGCCCGGAATCTGCCCGATCGCCGCTGCCACCGTCTTCGCCGTGGCGTCCAGCCGCGCCGGGTCGCCATGCAGCTCGATCTCGATCGGCTCCGGCTGGCTCACGAGATCGCCCAGCAGGTCGGACATCAGCTGCGATTCGTCGAAATCAATGCCCGGTACGCGGTCGATGATGCGCCGGCGGATCCGGTCCATCACCGTCCAGATCGGCGCCCGCTGCCCGAGGGGGCGGAGTTGAACGAAAATGTCGCCCTGATACGGCTCGTTCAGGTCGCCGCCGAGCCCGGCGCCGAGCCGGGTCGACCATGTCGCCACCGCCGGGTCGGCGCGCAGGATATCGCCCACCTGCCGGACCTCGCGTGCCCCTCGGCCAGCGAGGTGCCGGGCCGCGCCTGATAGTTGATCACGAACCCGCCCTCGTCCATCCGCGGCATGAAGCCGGTCGGCACCACCGAATAGGCATAGGCGCCGGCCAGCGCGAAGGGAATGAGCGCCACCAGCAGCCAGGCCGGCCGCGCCACCACGCGGTCGAGCAAGCGCCCATGCACGCGCGCCAGCAGCGACTCCTGCGCCCCGCCGCCGGCGACCGGATCGTGCCACTTGTCGAAATCGATCAGCCAGCGCGCCAGCACAGGCACCGCGAAGGCCGAGAACAGCCAGGAGGCGATCAGCGTGGAGGCCATGGTGATGGACAGCGCCTTGAAGAAGGCGCCGGTCACGCCCGAGAGAAAGGCAAGCGGGACAAACACGATCAGTGTCGCCAGCGAGGAACCGGCGAGCGGCGCGAGGAATTCCTCGGCCGCCGCCAGCACCGCGCCGCGCGCCGCGATCCCGCCCGCGCGCCCGGCCCGCCGCGCGACGTGCTCGATCATCACGATCGCATCGTCGATCACCAGCCCCACCGCGGCGGCGAGCCCGCCCAGCGTCATGATGTTGAAGCTCATGCCCAGCAGCGTGAGGATCAGCACCGCGGTCGCCATCGAGGCCGGCAGCACCAGCAGCGCGATCAGCGTGACGCGCCAGCTCCGCAGGAAGCCGATCAGCACCAGCCCGGCCAGCACCACGCCGATCGCGATCGCATCGCGCACCGAGCCGGCGGCGGCGGTCACCAGCGTGCTCTGGTCGTACCATTTCACCAGCCGCACGCCCGCCGGCAGCCGTTTTTCATAGGCCGCCAGTGTCCGGCGCACCGCCGCGTCCACCTGCACGGCGTTGCCGCTGGGCTGCTGGAACACCTGCAACGTCACCGCGCGGTGGCTGTTCTCGCTCACCCGGTCATAACGCGGCACCCGGCCCATCTCGACCCGCGCCACCTGGCCGAGCCGCACCACCCCGTCCGACCCGCCGCCGACCACGATGCGCCGCACCTGCGCCATGGTCCGCAGCGTGTTCTGCTGCACCACCAGATAGAGACTGTCGTGATCGGTGAGCCGGCCGACCGAGGCGAGCACGTTCGCCCGCGACACCGCCTGCTCGACGCTCGTCAGCGTCACATGCATCGCCGCGAGCTTCGCCGGATCGACGATAACGTGCACTTCCGGCGTGTCGCCGCCCTGCACGCCGATCTTGGCCACACCCGGAATCCGTTCGAGCACCGGCAAGATGTGATATTGCGCGATCGTTCGCAGTTCCGCCTCGGAAATGCTGTGCGAGATCAGCGCATAGGCGATGATGGGAAACACGGTCGGGTCCATCCGCCGCACCACGTAGCGCGTGCCCTTCGGCAGGTCGGGTAGGCGCTGCGCCAGTGCTGCGTCGACCTCCAGCGTCGCCGCCCGCATGTTGGTGCCCCAGTCGAAATCGATGAACGCCTGCATCGACCCGCGCGAGGTGGTCGAGCGCACCCCGCGCACGCCGGGCAGCGCCCGCAACGCCTGCTCGACCGGCTGGGTCACCTGCAGCATCATCTGATGCGCCGGCCGCGCCCCTGAATCGATGTTGATCCGCACCCGCGGGAACGAGGTGCGCGGAAACAGCCCCACCGGCAGCGACAGCGCGCCGACCGCCCCGGCCAGCGCCAGGCTCGCCATCAGGAACAGGATCGCCTTCTGCTGGCGGCCGAGGAAGCCGGCGAAACTCGGTATCAATATCCCTGCTCCGCCTGCACGCGCACGGCGATTCCCGGTTTCAGCTGGGCATTGCCCGCGACCACGACCGGCAGCGCCGGATCAACAGGCCCGGCGACGATACTCTCGCCATGCGCGCTCGCCAGCACGTGGACGATCACCCGCACCGCATGGCCGGCCCTGACCTGCCAGATCACGTCGCGCCCCTCCGCCGGCAGCGCCGCGTCGCGCGGCACGAGCACACCGCGCACCGTGCCGGTATCGATGCGCGCGCGGACCATGGCGCCGATCAGCGCCGGCGCGCCGCCGAGCCCGACCGTCGCATTGACCAGCCCCGTCCGCGGATCGACCTCGCCGGACACCGTCTTGATCCGCCCGCGCAGCGCAGCGCCGCCAAACACATCCACCGAAGCTGGCTGTCCCGCGGCAAGGCGCCCGGCCTCGGTCGGATCGACGCCGACCACCGCGACCAGCCCCGCCCGCCGCACCACGGTCGCGATCGCCGTCCCTGGCGGTAACGTGGCACCTGGCGCGGCGGCAATCGCGGTGACAATGCCTGCGAACGGCGCCTCGATCGTCGCCGCAGCCCGGTCCGCCCCCTCGCGCTTCAGCGCGTCGAGCGTCGCCAGCGCGGTTCGCGCCGCCTGTTCCGACTGCGCCAGCTGGGTCCGTGTCGCGAGGTGCCGGGCCAGCAGCGCGCGCGTATGGGCGAGCACCCGCAGCGCCCCATCCCGCGCCGCGACGGCCTGCGCATAGGCGGCACGCGTCGCCGGCGCGGCGGCGATCCGGGCGATCACCTGCCCCTTGCGGACAGCCATGCCCGGCCGCGCCTCCACCGCCGTCACAACCGCTTCGTAAAAGGTCGTGAGCGTCCGTGCCGCTCCCATCCCCGGCGCGATCCGCCCATAGGCGGTGATCGTGCGCTCGAGCGCGCCCCTCGTTACCGGAATGGTGGTGACCAGCACGCTCGGCCCGGCGGCCAGGGCGGCGTTTCCCGCAAACCAAGCAACGGCCACCACCACCCCGGCAAGGCGCCGCGCGTCAGAGCAAAAAAATCGTGTCATCGCATCAGTCCTTGCCGGAAGCGGAGAGGGAGCGGATCGTCGGCAGCCCGGCGCCGAGCAGCGTGCGCAGCGACACCCGCCCGGCCGCGATCCGGCCCCGGAGGTCGATCGCCTCGGCCTGCCGGTTGGCCGCCGCGTCGATCAGGTCGGCCTCGGCGCGGGCGTCGATCAGCCCCGCCGCAAAGGCGCCTCGCGCCGCCGCCGCATCGCGCCGGGCGATCGCGGCGCGCCGCGCCGCCCGGCGATATTCCGCGCGAAGCAGGGTCAGCGCCTGTTGCGCCGCCTCGGCCTGCCCGGCCGCCCGATCGAGTGCGGCACGGAAGGCGGCCTTGAGCTGCCGGCGCGAGGCCCGCGCCACCGCGATGGCGCCGCGATGGCCATCGAACAGCGGCAGGTCGAGCGTGATCGTCGGCCCCAGGCTGGCCACCCTCGTGGTGTCGGTCCCGCCATTCACCGCGAGCGAGACCAGTGGAAACTGTGCGCGGAGTGCGGCGCGCAGATCGGCATTCGCCGCCCGATAGCCATAGCGCAGGGCGATCAGGTCGGGCCGCCGCCGGGCGAGGCTGCCGACCAGTGCGGCCACCCGCCGCGTCGGCAGCCCGGCGATGTCGGGCGAAGCGACCGGCAGCGCCGCGCCGGGCGCGAGGCCGAGCAACGCGGCAAGGGCGGCGTGATCGGCCTGCTCCCGCCGCGCGATGGCATCCCGCGCCGTCTCGATCCCGGCAAGGCTCGCCGCCGCCGCCGCCCCCGCGCCGAGGGCAAGATCGCCCTGCCGGATCGCCGCGCGCGACGCCCGATCGAGCCCGGCCAGCGCGCCGCGCGCCCGGTCCAGCGCGGCCAGCCGCCGCCGCTCGCCCCAGAGGCCGATCGCCAGCGTCTCCGCCTTCGCCGCCACCTGCCATTCCTGCCACTCGAATTGCGCCGCCGCCGCCGCCGTCCGCGCCCGGGCGGCGGACAGGCGCGGGCCGCGCGTGGCCAGCGCCGCAATATCCTGGGCGATGCCACCCGAGATCGACGGCGCGACCGCCGGCCCGCCGAGCAGGGCCGCGAACCCGCCGCTCACCTGCGGATCGGGCAGCAGACCGGCGGCGAACTGCCGGGCGGACGCCAGCCGCACCCCCGCCCGCCCGGCGGCCAACGCCGGATCGTTCAGCACGGCGAGCGCCGCATAGGCGCCGGGTGTCAGCGCGCCGCGCGCCGCAATCCTCCCGCCGCCCGGCAGCGTGCGGTCGAGTGCCGTGAGCGACACGGCGGCGGATGGGCGCAGCGCGAGCGGCGCGGGATGAAAACGGGCGCAGGCCGACAGGCCGAGCATCACGGCAAGCCCGGTGAGGCGGCGGAGGAACGCGAGGGGAGAGCGGATCACGCCCGGCTGGATGGCGGAGGGCTGCTGCCCCGCAGCTTACGCGGAGTTTGTGATTCGGTAATGTTTCCCGCCGTCGCTTGACCAGCGCGCCGCGACCATGATTCTCACGCATCGTGAATGACCGGACCGATGCGATGACGCGACCCAGCCTGGACATCCTGCTGGTCGAGGACGACGAGCTGACCGCCAATCTTGTGCGCGCCGCGCTCGGCGCCGAGGGGCATCTCGTCGCCGTCGCCGCCGATGGCCGGGCCGGCCTGCTGCGCGCCGCCGCCGGTCATGAGGGCCGGGCTTGGGACCTGCTGATCGTCGACCGCATGCTCCCTGGCCTCGACGGTCTCGCCCTGGTCCGCACCCTGCGCGGCGCCGGCCTGACGATGCCGGCGCTGTTCCTCACCGCCCTCGGCGGCATCGACGACCGGGTCGAGGGCCTGCGTGCCGGCGGCGACGACTACCTCGTCAAGCCCTTCGCCGCCGCCGAACTCGCCGCCCGCGTCGCCGCCCTGGCCCGGCGCGGCGAGATGCGCCCCTCCGGGCCGGTGCTCCGGGTCGACGATCTCGAACTCGACCGGCTCACCCGCGCCGTCACCCGCGCCGGCCGGCGCATCGACCTGAAGCCCCGCGAATACGAGGTGCTGGAATACCTGATGCGCCATGCCGGGCGCGTGGTGACGCGGACGATGCTGCTCGAGGATGTCTGGAACTTCCATTTCGACCCGCGCACCAGCGTGGTGGAGTCGCATGTCTCCCGCCTGCGCGCCAAACTCGGCGCCGGGCGCGAACTGCTGCACACCGTGCGCGGCGCCGGATACCGCATCGGCGACCCCGCATGACCCGGCGCTGGCTGGCACCCGGCCACCCCGCGATCCTGCGCACCTCCGGCGTCCGCCTCGCCGCCCTCGGCGCCGCGGTGGCGGCGATGGGGGCCGTCATCGTCTTCGTCGTCATCTATTACGGCACCCTCGGCTCCCTGCGGCAGACGCTCGATGCCTCGGTCACCAACGAGATCGGCGAGATCCTGCCGCAGGGAACGGCAACGCCGTCGGCGGAGGCGGCCGGCGCCATCCGCGCCGCCCTCGCGGAGAAGCCGTTCCGCATCTTCTACGCGCTGGCCGGGCCGAACGGCGCCGCCCTTGCGGGCAATCTGCGCCTCCCGCTGCCCGCGCCCGGCTGGCACACGCTGGACGCGCCTCATGCCGGCGGCTTCGCCCCAGGCGTGACGGAGCTGCGCGTGCTCGTGATCCGCCTGCGCGATGGCGCGTCGCTGCTCGTCGGCGTCGACGGCACGATGATCCATCGGCTGAACGCTCTGATCCGCCGCAGCTTCCTGATCGGCTTCGGCCTCACCCTCAGCCTCGGCCTCGTCGCCGGCATCGGCTTCGGCCGCAAGGCCCTCGCGCGGGTGAACGCGGTGAGCCTCGCCAGCCGCGAGATCATGGCCGGCGACCTGTCCCGCCGCATCCCGCTTGCCGGCACCGGCGACGAGTTCGACCGCCTGGCCGAAACCGTGAACGCGATGCTCGACCGCATGCAGCACCTGATGGAAAATCTCGGCGCCGTCGGCAACGACATCGCCCACGATCTCCGCTCGCCGCTGGCCCGGCTGCGCGAAACCCTCGAACTCGCGCAGCGCGACCCCGACCCGGCAGCGGCCGGGGACGCCATCGCCGAGGCGATCGCGCAGGTCGACGGCGCGCTGGCGCTCTGCGGCGCCATTCTCCGCCTCGCCCAGATCGAAACCGGCGCCCGCCGCGCCTCGTTTTCCGACATCGACCTGAGCGACCTGCTGGACCGGCTGGTCGAGACCTACGAGACCGTGGCGGAGGAGGCGGGCCACAATCTCGTCGCTCATGTTCCTCGAAGCCTTTCCATCCGTGGCGATGCACAGCTCCTCAACCAGATGTTCGCCAATCTGATCGAGAACGCGATGACCCATGCGGGCGAGGCGGCGCGCATCGCCCTCGTCGCCGTCGCCGCGGCGGCCGGCGTGGTTGTCCGCCTGGAGGATGACGGGCCCGGCATCGCGCCGGAGCAACGAGGGGCCGCGCTGCGCCGCTTCGGCCGGCTCGACCCGGCGCGCCACCGGCCCGGCTACGGCCTCGGCCTGCCGCTCTCCGCCGCCATCGCCGAGCTGCACGACGCCGCCTTCACGCTCGATGCCGCCGCACCCGGCGCCGATCGCCCGGGCCTCGCCGTCACCCTGGTCTTTCCGGCGGGCGATGCCTCCAGACCTGGGTAACGATGACGTCGAGCAGCGGGCGGCCCACTCACGACCGGGATTTGCAGTGCACCGCTCCGTTGCGCGCGGTGCCGCGAACCCGGCGCCGATAACGCTGGATGCGCGTCAGCAGGTGCCGTAACTCGGGGCCGATCTGTTCCAGCTCGTCGAGATGCGTTTGCGACAGCGCGGCGAGCCGCGCTTCTCCGCTTTCGGTCAACGCCAGCCGCACCCGCCGCCCGTCCTCGGGATCGGTCGCCCGCATGACGAAACCGGCGGCCACCAGCCGATCGACCAGTTCCACCGCGCTGTTGTGCTGCAGGATCAGGAACGCCGCCAGGTCGGACACGCTGGCGCTCCCCCGGTCCTGCATGGCGCGGATGCCGAGCAGCGCCTGATGCTGGCGCGGCGTCAGCCCGTCGCGCCGGGCGGCGGCCTCGCTGAAGGCGATGAATTTCCGCAGGGCAAAGCGGAACGAGGCCAGCATTTCGTAGTCCTCGTCGGTCAACCGCGCATCGGCCATGCTGTCTCCTTTTTCCGGCTGGTTGCCGTTGTATATCGTATTGCGATATATGACCAGCTCTTCCCCGACTCGGAGTCCGCCATCGATGTCATCTTCGCCCCATCTGCCACCGCCCGTTCGCCTTGGCGATTTCACGACCGATCGCGGGATCTTCCGGCTGATCGGGTTCGGCGCCTGCGCCGGCCTGTTCGGCGTCGTCGCCGGCTGGACTCTGCTGCGCATGATCGGGCTAATCAACGATCTCGTTTACTACGGCGTCTGGTCGACACGGATGCTGGCGCCGGGTGGCGCACAGGCGGGCGGCCATCCGGGGCTCTGGACGATCCTCGTTCCCGCCGGCGGCGCCGTGCTGATCGGGCTGATGGCCCGCTACGGCTCGGAGAAGATCCGCGGCCACGGCATTCCCGAGGCGATCGAGGCGATTCTGCTCGGCGGCGCCCGGCTCGACCTGCTTGTGGCGATCCTCAAGCCGATCTCCTCGGCGATCTCGATCGGCACCGGCGGCCCGTTCGGCGCCGAGGGGCCGATCATCATGACCGGCGGCGCCGCCGCCTCGCTGATGGCGCAGTGCTTCACCCTGACCGACGCCGAGCGCAAGACCTTGCTCGTCGCCGGCGCCTGCGCGGGCATGACGGCCGTGTTCGGCACCCCGGTCGCGGCCATCCTGCTCGCGGTCGAGCTCCTGCTGTTCGAACTGAAGCCGCGCAGCATCATCCCGGTCGGCACCGCCTGCATCACCGCCGCGATCCTGCGCCGCTTCTGCATGACGCCGGCGCCGCTGTTTCCTTATGCCGGCGGCGTGATCGTCGATCCGCTGCACGCCCTCGGCTGGCTCGGCCTCGGCCTTGCCGCCGGCTTCGGCTCCGCCCTGCTCACCGTGCTCGTCTATGCCGCCGAGGACGGTTTCAACAAACTCCCGGTCCATTGGATGTGGTGGCCGGCACTGGGCGGCCTCGTCGTCGGCATCGGCGGCATGGCCGACCCCGCGGCGCTCGGCGTCGGCTACCCCGACATCGCGCGCCTGCTCGCCGGCGCGCTCGCCGGCGGGGCCGCGATCCGTCTCGTCCTGGTCAAGGGCGTGATCTGGTCGGTGGCGCTGGGCTCGGGCACCTCGGGCGGCGTGCTGGCGCCGCTGCTGATCATTGGCGGCGCGCTCGGCGCGGTCCTCGCCCCCGTCATGCCGCACGCCGCCCCCGGCTTCTGGGCGGTGCTCGGCATGGCGGCGATGATGGGCGGCACGATGCGCGCCCCACTGACCTCGACGCTGTTCGCCGTCGAACTCACTGGCAATCATCTCATCCTCCTGCCGGTGCTCACCGCCAGCATGGCCAGCATGGCGGTAACCGTCCTGCTGATGAAACGTTCGATCCTCACCGAGAAGATCGCCCGCCGCGGCCATCACCTCACCCGCGAATACAGCATCGACCCGCTGGCCGTGACCCGCATCCGCGACATCATGGCAACCAGGGTGGACACGCTGGGCGCCGACCTGCCGATTGGGGCGGCGATCGAGCGCTTCCTCTCGCACGCGGCGGCGCACCGCGCCTTTCCGGTGACCGAGCCTGACGGGGTGGTGCTCGGCCTCGTCTCCCGCGCCGACATCCTCGACTGGATCGGCGACGAGGTGCGGCGCGACCTGCCGTTGCGCGCGATGATCGCCGGACGCAAGGTGGTCACCGCCGCGCCCGACGAGATGGCCGATGCCATCGCGGTGCGGATGCTCACCCGGAACGCCCCGCGCATTCCCGTGGTCGACACGGATGGCCGCCTCCTCGGCCTCGTCTCCCGCGCCGACCTGCTGCGCGTCCACCAGCGCGTCATGCTCGCCGAAACCCGCCGCGAACGCTTTTTCTCCTTCCGCCGCCGCGCCGGCGCGAAGGAAGCCGGAAAGCCCGAGCCGCTCGCCGTGCCATGAGGCGCACGCCGGATTGGCGCGCCGCCCCCGACCCCGGCATAACGGCGGCGGACCATGAGGCCGGCCCCTCGACTCCGGCGGGAGCAAAGACATGCTGATCCTGAACCCCGATCCCGCCCACCGCGCGCCGCTCGACGCCGCCGATGCGGCACTGCTCGGCGCGGACGCGGCCGATGAACTCGCCCGCTACCTCGCCCACCGCCCCGATCACCGCCCGACGCCGCTCATCGCCCTGCCTTGCCTCGCAGCCCGGCTCGGCGTCGCGGCCCTCCACCTGAAGGACGAATCGCCCCGCTTCGGTCTCGGCAGTTTCAAGGCGCTGGGCGGCGCCTATGCCGTGGTCCGCCTCGTGCTGGAGGAAGCCGCCCGCCGCCTCGGCCGCCCCGTCGGCTACGATGAAATGACCGCGCCGGAGATCCGCCGCATCGCCGCCGCCATGACCTTCGCCTGCGCGACCGACGGCAATCACGGCCGCTCGGTGGCGCAGGGCGCGGCGATGCTGGGCGGCCGCTGCGCGATCCTGGTGCATGAGGGCGTCAGCCCGGCGCGGGTGGCGGCGATCGCCGGCCTCGGCGCCGAGATCATCCGCGTCGACGGCACCTATGACGACTCGGTGGCAGAGGCCGCCCGCCTGACCGCCGCCCGCGGCTGGACGCTCGTCTCCGACACGTCGTGGCCGGGCTACGAGCGGATTCCGGGCCTCGTCATGCAGGGCTATGTCGCGATGGTGGACGAGGCGCTCGCCGCCATGCCGGCCCCGCCCACCCATGTCTTCATCCAGGCCGGCGTCGGCGGCCTCGCCGCGGCGGTCGCCGGCCATCTCGCCGTGCGCTTCGGCGCGCTCCGGCCGACACTGGTCGTCGTCGAGCCCGACCGCGCCGCCTGCGTGCTGGCGGCGGCGCGCGCCGGACGCCCTGTCCGCATCGCCGCCGGCGCGCCGACGGTGATGGCCATGCTCGAATGCTACGAAACCTCGCTGCTCGCCTGGCGCATCCTCGCCCGCGCCGCCGACGCCTTCATGACGGTGAGCGAGGACGACGCCGTCGCGGCGATGAACCGCCTCGCCCGGCCCGAGTCCGGCGACGCGGCGGTGGTGGCCGGCGAAAGCGGCGGTGCCGGTCTCGCCGGCCTGCTCCGCGTCGCCGCCGATGCCGGGGCACGGCAGACGCTCGGCTGCGGCGCGGATGCGCGGGTCCTCGTCTTCAACACCGAAGGCGCGACCGACACGGCGCGGTACCGCGACCTCGTTGGCCTCGACCCGGCGCTGGTAGCCGGCGCCGAGTCAGCGCCGGATCAGTAATAACCCTTCTTGATCAGCGGCTCGATCTTGTCGAGCAGCGCCTTGTCGTCGGTGCCGGCGGCGGTGTTGACGTTCATGCCCTCGAGGTCGAACCGCCTGGTGAGCACGCATTGCACCACCGGCAGGAAGCCCTGCAGGTAGAGCTGCTGGTTCAGTGTCGCCGCGATATAGCCGCTTTTCACCCCGGCGATGGTGGTCGGCGCGAGATCGATGCCGCCCACGGTGATCTCCCCAGGCTTCTTGCCGGCCTCCTGCAGCGCCTTCGGAATGAACGAGGTCACCAGCCCCTGCTGCGTGCCGATCGCCTTGAGCTTCGGATGTCGCTCGATGAAGGCGACGAGGATCGGCACCGACAGCGCGGGGTCGGCGTTGACGGCGTCAGAGATGTTGAGCTTGAAGACCTTGAGGCCCGCTGCCTTCAGCCCCTTCACCACGCCCTCGGCGGACTGGCCGCGGATGCCCTCGGCGAAGACGCCATAGACCAGCGCTTCGTCGCCCGGCTTCAGGTGCCCGGCCTTGACCATCGCCGCCGCGGTGGTCTCCCCACCCTGCACAAGAAAGGTGCCGACATAGCCGAATCCGTTGGCCCGGTATTGCGCCTCCAGCTTGGGCAGCGGCACGTTACCGGCGGTGACCACCATGCCCTGGGCCTCGGCCTTGCTCACCAGCGGGGCGAAGGCGGCATTGCCCGGATGGCCCATGATCTCGGCGCATTGCGGGCCGGCGGCTATGGCCTGGCGGAACTGCTCGATCATCTTTTCCGGCTGCCAGTTGGAATATTGCGCGATCAGCCGCACGCCGAGCGCCTTGGCCGCCGCCTTGGCGCCGAGTTCGCGCGGCAGGGTCGAGGCGTCGCCGGGGCTGCCGCCCATCTGGAAATACATGGTCAGCCCGGTGCCGAGCTTGTGCGGAGCCGCGGCGGCCGTGCCGCATACCAGTGCCGCCGCGATGGTGACCGCCGATGCGAAGGACGTCCTGAGTCTCATCTCGTCTCTCCCTGTATTTGCCTTGAGAGGCCCGTCATACCGGCGGGCTTCACTCGCGTTGCATCAGTCTCCGCTGCAGAGCCTTCACCCTCGCCGGGTCGCCGAGACCGGTGTGCAGCACCACCGCGGCGACGAACACGAGGCCGACGATCACCTCGACCCAGAACCCCGAAACCCCGGTCGCGACGATCCCGGCATCCAGCATGCCGATGATCATGGCGCCGAAGAAACTGCCGACCACGGTGGCCGATCCGCCGAACACCGAGGAACCGCCGATGAACACGGCGGCGAGCGCCGAGAGCAGCAGCCCCTGGCCCTGTGTCGAGAAATAGCTGAGATTGGCGACCGTCATCAGGAAGCTCGCGAAGCCGGCGAGCGCGCCCATCAGGGTGAACAGCCTGACCCGTTCGCGGACCGTGTTGATTCCGACCACCCGGGCCACCTCGCGCGAGTCGCCGATGAACAGCAGGTGCTCGCCGAAGCGGTGCCGGTTCAGGATCGCCCAGATCAGCACCGCGACGGCCACCGCCCACAACGCCTCCACCGGCACGCCGAGCAGCGTTCCCGAGAAGACCCGCGCGATCACCGTTCCGGTCAGATCGTTCAGCGCGTAGGACAGGCCGCCCGAGAGCACGGTCGCCACCCCCGTCCAGAAGAACGACGTGCCGATGGTGATGATGATCGAGGGAATCCCGAGTGCGGCGACCAGCCAGCCATTGATCACCCCCACCAGCGCGCCGCCGCCGAGTGCTGCGGCCAGGCCGAGCCACGGCAGGTGCAGCTTGTCGGCGCAGAACGCGAACAGGAAGCCCGACAGCGCGATGACCGCCGGGAACGACAGATCGATCTCCCCGGCCGCGACCACGAGTGTGAGGCCGAGCGAGAGCACCAGCATCGGCGGAATCGTGACGAGGAAGGAATTGTAGATCGGCCAGCGGAGAAACACCTCCGGCGCGAAGCCGATATAGACGCCGATCAGCGCGAAGAACACGACGATGATCGGTACCGCGCCGAGATGCGCGAACCAGCGCGGGGAGGATTTCGACGCCACCGGACGTCCCGGGCTCACGTCGCTGCCGCTCATGCGTGGCCTCCTGTTGCCGGCGTGCCGTGTTGCAGCTCGATCAGGAACCGGGTGAGATCCTCGAGGGTCATCTCCCCGGGCCTGATATTCGCGACGATCCGGCCGCGGTCGAGCACCACCAGCCGGTCCGCCAGCGCGTGAACATGCGCGAGATTGTGCTCGATATAGATCGCCGCGCGCCCCGAGCGCTTGATGGAGCGAACGAAGTCCAGCACCTTCTGCACCTCGCTGATGGCGAGTGCGGTGGTCGGCTCGTCGAGGATGATCAAGTCGGAATCGAAATGCATCGCCCGGCCGATCGCAATCCCCTGCCGCTCGCCGCCCGACAGCTTGGCTACGGTGGAATCCGCGTCGATGCCGACGCCGCGGAACCCGAGCTGGCGCTGCAGGATCTCGTTGGCGATGCGCCGCTGCTCGCGCACGTTGATGAAGCCGAAGCGGTTGACGATCTGCCGGCCGACGAAGAAGTTCCGCCACAACGGCTGCTTCTCGCCGAGCGATTTCTCCTGATACACCGTCTCGAATTTCAGCGAATGCGCGCGCCGGACCGAGTAATTATACAGGTCCACCGGCTCGTCGCGAATATAGAGCCGACCCGAACTCGGCCGCACCACGCCTGTCAGCGCCTTGATCAGCGTGGACTTGCCAGCCCCGTTGTCGCCGATCAGGCCGACAATCTCGTTGCGCCCGATCGCCAGGTCAATATTGTCGAGGGCGCGAACCTTGCCGAATTCGACACAGAGCTTCTCGGCGCGGACAATGTCGGACCAGTCGCTGTGCAGTGCCGCATGTCCCTCCGGCGTGCCGCCGCGGGACTCCGCGATCGGATATCCTGGTGAGCCCATCGTTCGGCTTCCATTTTGACGTTTCCTTCCGTTCATTATTGATGAAAGACAGATCGAGTCAATCAATGTATCAGTCCCCGAGTACAATTTTCCGTGCGCAGGTAAATCGGCTTCCCCGCATCCTCGGCTTGCCCGCGCCGCCGCCGCCTGATTTAACAATCCCAAACAGGGGAGACCGACCATGAACGACATGCCGCCGGGAATCACGAAGGCCGACGAGGGGATCGACGGTGTGGTCTGGAACGTCCTCGGCCAGACCTACACGCTGAAGCAGGACTCCGACCCTTCGATGGCCTGGCACGCGATCTTCCCGCCCGGCACCTTCGTCCCCCCGCATGTCCACCCGACGCAGGACGAATTCATCTACATGCTGGAGGGAAAATTCGATCTCTGGCTCGACGGTCATGACCTCGCGGCCGGCCCCGGCGACCTGATCCGCATGCCGATGAACAAGCCGCACGGCATCTTCAACCGCTCCGACACCGACGTGAAATGCCTCTTCTGGGTCGCCCCGGCCCGCTCGCTGCGCGCCCTGTTCGAGCGCATCCATAACCTCGCCGACCCCGCCGAGGTCGTCCGCATCGCCGCCGAGCACGAAGTCCATTTCCTGCCGCCGGGCTGAGCCCGCCATGCGCGTGCTCATCGCCGGCGGCGGCATCGGCGGGCTCACCCTCGCTCTCATGCTGCACCGACGTGGCATCGAGTGCCTCATGCTAGAGGCCGCGCCGGAAATCCGCCCGCTCGGCGTCGGCATCAATATCCTGCCGCACGCCGTCCGCGAACTCGCCTCCCTCGGCCTGCTGCCGCGCTCGACGAAATCGGCCTGCGCACCCGCGCGCTCTCCTACCTCAACCATCGCGGCCAGGTGATCTGGACCGAGACGCGCGGCCTGCACGCCGGCCACGACGCGCCGCAATTCTCCATCCATCGCGGCCGGCTGCAGCACATGCTCTGGCGCGCCGCGCGCGAGCGCCTGGGGGAGGAGGCCCTGCGCCCGGATGCGCGGGTCGTCGCCGCCACCGAGGCGGACGACGCGGTGCGGGTCACGCTCGCCAGCGCCGCCGGTGCTCGCGAGACGATCGCGGGCGACGCGCTGATCGGCGCCGACGGCATCCATTCCACCCTGCGCCCGCTGCTGCTCGGCGCCGACCCGCCGATGCGCTGGAACGGCATCCAGATGTGGCGCGGCGCGCTCGACTGGCCGGCCTTCGGCAGCGGCGACGAAATGATCATCGCCGGCAACGCCACCGCCAAGCTCGTCTTCTACCCGATCGGCCGGCCCGCCGCCGACACCAGCACGCGGCTGACCAACTGGGTGGTCTATGCCCGCACCGGCGCCGAGGGCATGCCGCCGCCCGCGCGCGAAAGCTGGTCGCGCCGCGGCACATGGGAAGAATTCGCCCCGCTGGTCGCTGGCTTCGCGCTGCCCTTCGTCGATATCGAGCGCCTCGCCCGCGAAACGCGCGAAATCTTCCTCTACCCGATGTGCGACCGCGATCCGCTGGAGCGCTGGACGCGCGGGCGCATCACTTTGCTCGGCGACGCCGCGCACGCGATGTATCCGGTCGGCTCGAACGGCGCTTCACAAGCGATCCTCGACGCCCGCTGCCTCGCCGACCGTCTGGCCGAAAGCGCCGACACCCCCGCCGCACTCGCCGCCTACGAGGCCGAGCGCCGCCCCGCGACCGCCGCCGTCGTGCGCTCGAACCGCGTCGGCGGCCCCGAGCGCGTCATCGACCTCGTCGCCGCCCGCGCCCCCGACGGCTTCGCCCGCATCGACGAGGTCGCCCGCCCCGACGAGCTGGAGGCCATCGTCCGCGGCTACGCGACCCTCGCCGGCTTCGCGGCGCCGCAACCTGCGAGCGGCGCGCCATGACCGGCCCGTCCGACCCCGTCTTCCAGTATCTCGCCGGGCAGATGCGCCCCGGCCATCCGGCGCTGATCGAGGCCTTCCTGCGCGAGGGCGACGCCGCCATCGCCGCCCGCGCGCCGCGGCTCGACATCCCCTACGGCCCGCATGAGCGCGAACGCTTCGACCTCTTCGCCGCCCCCGGTGCCGCGGCGACCCTGCTCTACCTGCACGCCGGCTACTGGCAGGGGCGTGACAAGGCGCAGTTCCGCTTCCTCGCGCCGCCCTTCGTCGATGCCGGGTTCAACGTGGCACTGGCGAACTACCCGCTCTGCCCCGATGCCAGCCTCGCCGCGCTGACCGCCTCGGTGCGCCGCGCCGTCCCCGCCGTCCTGAACGCCGCCGGCGGCACCGGCGGCCTCGTCGCCATCGGCCATTCCGCCGGCGCCCATCTCGCCGCCGAACTCGCGCTGACCGACTGGGACGGGCCCAGCCCGGTTACCGCCATCATCGGCCTCAGCGGCGTGTATGATCTCGACCCGCTGCGCGCGACACCGCTGAACGACAGGCTCGGGCTCGACGCCGAAGCCGCCCGCGCCGCCTCGCCGGTGCATCGCGTGAAGCCGCACATGCCGCCGGCGATCTTCGCCGTCGGCGGCGACGAAACCCCCGCCTTCCGGGCGCAGACCGGCGCGATGCACGCGGCCTGGCGCGCCGCCGGCAACATCGCGCACGAGATCGTCGTTCCCGGTGCCGATCATTTTTCTCTCCTGCGCCACCTGGCCGATCCCGCCTCATCGCTCTTCGCCGCCATCGCCCCGCTCGCTGCCCCGCGCGCTTGATTCGCGCGCCTGACCGGCGCGACGCTCATCCATCCCCGCCGCGCAATGATGGAGATCAATGCGCCGTCCGCCGCCCCCTGTCGTCTTTCGGGCCGCACACTTTCGGGGAATGTCCAATGATGAGAGCCGATCTCCTGGCCGAGGCGCCACCCGCCGATGACGGCCGCGCGCCGTGGTCGCACGCCGAATTCGAGGCGAAGCTGCGCGAGGCCGGCAGCGCCTACCACATCCACCATCCGTTCAACGTTATGCTCAACACCGGCAAGGCGACGCCGGAGCAGATCCGCATGTGGGTCGCCAACCGCTTCTATTACCAGATCGCGATCCCGGTGAAGGACGCGGCGATCCTCTCCAACTGCCCCGACCGCGAGATCCGCCGCGGCTGGATCCGCCGCCTCCTCGACCATGACGGATTCGACTACGAACTGCCCGACGGCACCCATCTGCGCGACGAGGGCGGCATCGAGGCCTGGCTCCGCCTCGGCATCGCCGCCGGCCTCCCGCGCGAGGAGATGCTCGACCTGCGCCACCTCCTGCCCGGCGTGCGCTTCGCGGTCGACGCCTATGTCAATTTCGCCCGCCGCGCGCCCTGGCAGGAGGCCGTCTGCTCCTCGCTGACCGAGCTTTTCGCGCCCGACATCCACCGCCAGCGCCTCGCCACCTGGCCCGGCCACTATCCCTGGATCGAGAGCGAGGGCCTCGACTATTTCCGCAACCGCACCAGCCAGGCCCCGCGCGACGTCGTCCACGGCCTGCGGATCACGCTCGCCCATTTCGCGACGCGGCCGATGCAGGAGCGCGCCCTGCAGATCCTCAAGTTCAAGCTGGATATTCTGTGGACGATGAACGACGCGATGGGACGGCACTACGGCGTGAACGCGTGAGCCAGCCGCACGGCGCCGTCACCGGGGAGCGATGCCGCAAGGCTGGTTGCGTCGGTGGGAACCGGAATCTGTCGCGCATTATGAACTTTCACGCGCAAATCAATAATTGAACGGAAAAATTAAATGAGTATAAGGAATTGATCATTTTTGGTCCGGGCTTTCAAATTTCTTTGTGCAAGGCGCTGCACGAGACGCGGGGACGGAGAGGCTATGAGCAGAATTCACTTGATCTCGCGGACGATGCTCGGCGGGCTGGGTATCGCCCTCATGGTTCAGGGAGCTGCAGATGCCGCAACGCCGGAGACCTCCGCGCGGATCCGTGAACTGAACGCAAGACTGGACCACCAGGCAGCTGTGTTGCAGCAACAGAAATCGAGCCTGGTCGCGCAGATGGACGCGATCCGCACGGAACTCGAATCGATCCGGCGTGAGCGTGCCGAACTCGCCGCGTTGAACGGCAGCGCCCCGCCGCCCACGCGCCGCCTGCCTCGCCGGCGTGTTGCGGAAGCCCCGGGCGCGCCCTCAGCGACGGCTGCCGAGCCGGCGCAAACCACGACGGCGCCGCGCGAGACGACGGCCCCGGCCGCCGAGGCCGCCGCCTCGACCCAGCGCGAACAGGCCGACGCCAACCGCAAGGCGCGGACCAACCTGGTGCTGCAAACAAACTCGTCCCTCGCCCAGTCCGGCGGGGTGCTGACGCCGAAGGGGACGCTCGTGATCGAGCCGTCGCTGCAATATTCCTATTACGATACCAATCAGGTGAACGTCAGCGGATTCACCATCGTCCCCGGCATCACCTTCGGCAATATCAACATCAACAAGGTATATGAAAATCTGCTCACCGAGCAGCTCACCCTGCGCTATGGCCTGACCGGGCGGTCGGACGTCTATGTGCGCATCCCTTTCGAGACCGGTTACAACACCACGATCACCTCACCGATCCTGGTCGGCCAGAGCGTGGGGCCGCTGACCGTCTCGGCGCACGCCTTCAACCTTGGCGATATCCAGTTCGGCGGCAGCTACCAGCTCAACCGCGGCTCGGAATCGGTGCCGACCTTCGTCGCCAACCTCAACTTCAAGACGATGACCGGAACAAGCCCGTTCAGCGTGCCGATCTTCACGACCAACTCGCCTCAGGGAATCTACCTTCAAGGGGTGGACAAGCGACTGCCGACCGGCACCGGCTTCTACCAGCTCCAGCCGAGCCTGACGATGCTGTATCCGACGAGTCCGGTCATCCTGTTTGCCAACCTGAAATACGTCTATAATTTCGGCCGTACCGTCAGCATCCAGAACCCCGGCGGCGGCGCGGCGGTGAAGGCGAAGCTGCAACCGGGCAATGGCATCGGCCTGTCCTTCGGCATGGGCTTCTCGCTCAACAACCGCGCCTCGTTCAGCGTCGGCTACGAGGAGGACCAGTATTTCGACGAGCAGCAGAACGGCCAGAGCATCAAGGGCACGGCGTATGACGCGGGCGCCTTCGATTTCGGGCTCGGCTACCAGATCACCCATAATGCCAGCCTCAATGTCGGGGTCAGCATCGGCGTCGGTCCCAACTCGCCTGCCGCACAGATCGTCGTCCGCCTGCCGATCAGCCTGAATATTCTCTGAGCGCCACCCCCGAAACACGCCGGGGAATTTAAGGTCCGGGCGGAGTGAACGGCTCGCTTGACCGTGAGCGGCGAATGGTGTTTGCTCCGCTGGTCTGCTGGCTGGGCCAGTGGACAAGCGGGAGGATAAACGACGTGCCGCAAGGCGCCTTTTCCGTGATCGGGCATCTGCCGGATCTGCGCGACTCCGTCATGCGGCGGACGACGCGCGAGCTGGTTGCCGAAAAGATCGCCGGGCTGATCGCCGCCGGGATCGTCCGGATCGGGGATGCGCTGCCAAGCGAGCGAGATCTTGCCACTTCGTTTCAGGTCAGCCGCGAAACCGTTCGCGGCGGCATCCAGATCCTCGCGGCGCGGGGCGTGATCGAGGTATCGCAAGGCGCACGGACGCGGGTCATCAGCACCGACCTCGGCCTCATGGCGCCCGGCGTGACCGAGACCCGGCGGATCAATGAATACGATATCGAGACCGTTCACGCGGCACGCATGCTGGTCGAGCGCGAAGTGGTCGCCGCCGCGGCGCGGGAAATCAGGCAGGACGATCTCAACTTCTTGCGCCGCTGCCTCGAGACGCAGAAATCGGCGCAGACCGACCCGGTGCGGTTCCTGATTTCCGACCGCGAATTCCACCTCGCGATCTATCGCGCCTGCGGCAATCCCGCGCTCGCCGATTTCGTCAGCGACCTCTACGCCCACATGATGGAGATCCGCCGCCGCGCGGTAGCGCAGGACCAGGCCGTGGCGCGGAGCGTCGCCGATCACGAGGCGATCCTTGATGGGCTGGCGCGGCATGACGAGGCGGCGGTGGTCGCCGCCTTCGACGTGCATCTCGACCGGATCTACCAGACCACCCGCCACGTGATCGAGGGCGGCAGGCCGCCATCCGGCGCAGCAGGCCGGAACGACTGAACCTACAGTCTCAAACAAACAGGAGGAAACCATGACTGACGACATCATCATCCGCGCCAAACCTCGCCTGATCACGAGGCGAACCCTAGGCAAGCTCGCCGCGCCGACAGTCTTCGCCGCGGCGATGGCGCCGGGCCTCGCCTTCGCCAAGGGCAAGCGCCTCGCCTACATCACCCCGGGGCTAGACCTGCCCTACTGGCGCACCCTGTCCAACGGCATCGCCGACGAGGCGAAGAAACACGGCGCCAGCTCGGTCACCTATGACAGCCACAACTCGGCGCAGACCCAGCTGACCAACGCGCAGGACGCGATCGCCAAGAATGTCGACGGCATCATCCTCTCGCCGACCGACACCTCGACCGCGCCCTCCGTTCTCGCCGCCGCCGCCCGCGCGCGCATCCCCGTCGTCATCGCCGATATCGGCACCTCGGGCGGCGAGTATCTCTCCTTCGTCATTTCCGACAACCGCAAGGGCGCCTATGGCATCGGCAAGGTGCTGGCCGCCGAACTCAAGGCGAGCGGACGCAAGCACAACACCGTCGGCCTGGTGACGATCTCGCTCGCCCGCCAGAATGGCAAGGATCGCACCGCCGGCTTCATGCAGGCGATGGACGAAGCCGGGATCAAGCGCGTCGCCCTCTCGCAGATGCAGACCTACACGGCCGATGAAACCTTCAAGTTCGTGCAGGACATGCTGACCGCGCACCCCGAGATGGACGGGCTCTTCGTCGAGACCGACGAGCCGACCATCGGCGCGCTGCGCGCGATCCGCGCCGCCCACCGGCAGAAGACGATGAAGGTCGCCGCGTTCGACGGCATCCCCGAATTCATCAAGATGATCGAGGACGGCACCATCGTCGGCTCCGGCATGCAGCAGCCCTACCTGTTCGGCACCGAATCGGCGAATGCGCTGTTCCAGCATTTCGCAGGCACAACCCCGCCGAAGCGGATCGAGATCCCGATCATCGTGGTGGACAAATCGAATGTCGCCAAGGAAGCGCCAATCGTCCGCAAGACGACGTTCGGCCTGAGCTGAGCCGATCGCCGTGGCCCTGCTCGAACTGCACGACATCTGGAAGCGTTTCGGGGTCACCCAGGCGCTTTCCGGTGCCGCGTTCGATCTCCGCGCGGGGGAAATCCACGCTCTTGTCGGCGCCAATGGCGCCGGCAAGTCGACCCTTTCGCGGATCATCTCGGGCCATATCAGGCCCGATTCCGGAGAAATCCTGCTGAACGGGGCCCGGTTGCGGCATGCCGGCGCGCGCGACGCCATCCGCGCCGGTATCACCATGGTGACACAGGAAACCTCGCTCGCGCCCGATCTTTCGGTGCTCGAAAATATCATGCTGCCGCGGATCGCGATGCCTGGCCGGCTCGACTGGCGCGCCCTCCGGGCGCAGGCGCGGGCGCTGATCGGCGAGATCGGCCAGAGCGACGTGCTGCGGCCCGACATGAAGGTGAGCGAGCTGAGCATCGGCCAGCGCCAGCTGGTCGAGATTCTCAAGGCGCTGGCGCTGGACAGCCGGATCATCATTTTCGACGAGCCGACCGCGGCACTGTCGCCGCACGAGGCGGAGCAGCTGTTCGGATTGATGCGCAGCCTTGCCACGAGGGGGCACGGGCTGATTTTCGTGTCGCACCGGCTGGAGGAGATTTTCGCCGTCACCGACCGGGTGACGGTGCTGCGCGAGGGGCGGATCGTCGCCAGCGGGCTCGCGACCGAGACCATGCAGCAGGGCGAGCTAGTGCGCCTGATGGTGGGACGCGAGTTGCAGGACATCTACGACCGCGGCGGCCGCAGCCGGCGGCGCACGGACGGCGCGGTGGTCTTGCGGGTCAGTCACCTGAGCTGCCCGCCGATGGTGCGGGACGTGTCCTTCGAGGTACGCGCCGGCGAGGTGCTCGGCCTTGCCGGGCTGGTCGGCGCCGGACGATCGGAAACGATCGAGACGATTTTCGGCCTGCGCCAGCCGGTCTCGGGCACGATCGAACTGGATGGCAAACCATTCCGGGCGCGCTCGCCGCGGGATGCGATAAGGGCAGGCATCGGCCTTGTACCGGAAGACCGGCGGGGCCAGGCGATCGTGCCGGATTTCTCGGTGCGCGAGAACCTGCTGCTCGCGCATCTGGGCGCGCGCTCGGCGATGACGCTGGGCTATGGCACGCGCGGCGCCGCGGTGCGCGCGCTGCTCGAACGGCTGGACCTGCCGGAGCGGCGCCTGCTCGACGCCAACATGCTCAATTTCAGCGGCGGCATGCAGCAGAAGGTGATCCTGGCGCGCGGTCTCGTGCTCGCGCCACGGCTGCTGCTGCTGGACGAGCCGACCCGCGGCGTCGATATCGGCACCCGCAGCAGCATCTACGCGATGCTGCGCCGGATCGCCGATGAGGGTGTTGCCTGCGTCGTGGTGTCGTCGGATTTCGAGGAAGTGATCGGCGTGTCCGACCGCATCGCCGTGCTCAGCGACGGCGTCAGCGTCGCGGAACTGCCCGCGGAGCTGATCGACATCGAAAAGCTCGGCATGTTCGCCGCACCGCGCAGTTCGGCGGAAAAGACCCATACCATGCTCGGGCAGCTGGTGGCGCGGTATGGCGGCACGGCCTACTGGATGGCCGCCGAGGGAGGGCGGCTGTTCTGCTTCGACAGGGTGGGCGACGATCCGTCGGCCGATCCCGGCTTCGTCACCGGCGGCTTCCCCGAAATCGCGGCGACTTCGATCGCCCATGCGGTGGGGGCGCCGCGCGGCGCGCTGCACCGGGCGCCTGATGGTTCGCGCCCGACCCTGCTGGTGCCGATTTCCGGCAAGCGCGGCCACAGCCTCGGGATTGTCGGGCTGACCTTCGGGCGAGAGCCGGCGGATTTCGACGCCCCCGCGGTGACCCAACAGATTCTCGCAGCGCTCGGCGAGCGGCGGGATGCTCAAAACGAGACCAGGATCGAGGCATGACCCCCATGAACGGACCCGCCACTTCCCTCACTGGGCAGACCGGCGCCGCACCGCGCCGCACGCTGCTCACCCTGCTTGCGACCCAGATCGAACTGCGCATGTCGCTCGTTGTCGTCGCGGTGATGGCCGTGCTGTCGCTGATCTCGCCGTATTTCCTCACCTTCAACAACATGCTGAACCTGCTGAGCCAGTCGGTCGTGGTCGGGCTGCTGGCACTCGGGCAGACGCTGGTGATCCTGATCGGCGGCATCGATCTGTCGGTGGGCTCCCTGGTGGGGGTGACGGGGATCGTGCTCGGCCTCTCGCTGCACCATGTCCCGATGCCGGTGGCGTTCCTGTTCTGCCTTGCGGCGGGCGCCGCGGCCGGGCTGGTCAACGGCCTGATCATCACCTACGGGCGGGTGGCCGCCTTTGTCGTCACGCTCGGAATGATGTCGGTCGGGCGCAGCCTTGCCTATGTGCTGAGCGGGGCGAATTCAATCAGCGGACTACCGGCTGGCCTCGGCGCGCTTTCGGCGGACTCGCTGTTCGATATTCCGGTGGACTTTCTCGTGCTGATCGCGTGCTATGCGCTGTGCTGGTGGTTCCTGAACCATACCAAGGGCGGGCGGACGCTATATGCGCTCGGCTCGAACGCCGAGGCGGCGCGGGTCGCGGGCCTGCGGATCGGGACGTGGAGCGTGCTCGCCTATGTGATTTCGGGGCTGATGAGCGGGGTGGCCGCGATATTCATGGCATCGCGAATCCTGTCCATCGACCCGATCGGCGGCCAGGGACTGGAACTCGACGCGATCGCGGCGGTGGTGATCGGCGGCGCCAGCCTGTTCGGCGGGCGCGGCTCGATCGTCGGCACCCTGTTCGGCGTGTTCGTTATGCTGTTCATCCGCAACGGGCTGAACCTGCTCAACGTGTCACCCTACTGGCAGGGCACGGCGATCGGATCCGTGATCATCATCGCGGTTCTGGCCGAGCGGCTCCTGAGCGGCGCCCGCCGCCGCGGCTGAGCCGCTCAGAACCTGTAATGCAGGCCGGCTGAAATCAGGTTTTCCGACTCCATGCCGCCGGTGCGGTCTTCGGTAGCCGTGAAATAGGTGTCCTGCAAGCGGACGAACCAGGCGCTGGCGAGCGGCAGATCGACACCGAATCCGCCATCAAGCCCGTATTTGCCCCAGCCGGCCACCGCGCCGAATTTGGCGAAGACCGGGTAACCCGGGAGATAGACAAGGCCATCGAGGCTGAATTCCGGCCCCGGCCGCACCGCCCGCTCTTCCTTGCCGGTCGTGATCAGGAACGCATCGATGCCGAACGTGGTCAGGCCAGGAACCGCATGGCGATAGCCGAGCGAGACATAGGCGGAGCCGGGAATGAAATTATACCCCGCACCGATATCGACGTTCCGAGCCTGCGCGGCGGAGCCGAATGACACTGCCATCAGGATGCCGGCAATGCTTGCCCCGCGGCGGGCTTTCGATGCGATTGTTTTCATTATGAGTTTGGCACCTCCCGAGCCTGACCGCTATGCCACCGTACACAGCCGCGATCCGCGGCCTGCGCCGTGCGAGCGGTTCGTTGAGCAGCGTAGCCTTCGCGACAGGCTCAATCAAGCGACCGGTGCCGCGTTCGGGAACAGCGTAGAAGGATCGGACGGTCGTCTTATCCGGAAAGACTACGCATTGTTATTTGCATGAACGAATACTGCCAATGAGTCGTTCTGCGAGGCACGCATTGCGATTAGGTAAATTTTTTGCTAACAAAATAGTCAATTGCTTTTTTGAGAAATTGTTTCGGAGGAAGTATTTTTTTGATGCATAATTCTCAAAATTATCAATTTGATTTTTCGTTTGTACTTATGTGGTGCGCCGATGGCAAAACCCGCTAAACTCGTCATTAACAATTCTGATATAATGATTTTGTGGCGGCGGCAGGCCCGTCGATGTTTTGCAAGCCGGCAGATTTTACCGGATCATTTTCGAAGCCTTCCTGATTTGTCACCGTTCAAGAATGCCATGCATGTAATCGTCCGGGCCGAACGCTTACCCAACGATGCGCCTGTACGGCGGTGCACAACGGCACCATGCTGAATGCGCATCCCCTATTGAGCCTGTTGAAGGCGCCGCTTATCGGGATTGGCACGGCAAGCGTCGTTTACGCGATAGCGGCGCGCGCCGGGGGCATGAAGCCACGCGCACGCATTGCCCTCGCCGGACTCGCCGGAACCGTGGCGGCGATCGGGGGCTGGCGGGTATTCCTGGTCAGCCTGCACATCTATTTTCCGCATGTTCGCGACGCGATTCCCCTCGCGGCAAGGCTTGAATCGTTCAGCTTCATGACGGGCGGCGCGTTTATCGCGCTATTCATCACGCTGTTTCTGACGCGTAACAGCCGGAACATGGCGCTTGCCAGTTCGACGATCGCCGCAGGTGCGTCCTGTATGGTGTTCGCCGCCGTCAGCGGCATCGCCGAGCCTTTCACCCTGGCGTACGAGCTCAGCCGGGTCATCATCACGATGCTGGCCGGCGGCCTGCTCGCCGCGGCCGGAATCCGGTTGGCAAACCGGGAAGACGGCTTCCGCATCCTGAGCATTCCCGCGCTGGGATTTTCGCTCGTGGTGCCGATTTTCGGCGCACTTTCGGCCATCCTGCCATTTGCCGACTGGGTGACGGCAACGCGCCAGCAGAACGCCTTTGCGCTGCATCCCCTGCAACTTGTGTTTGTGTCCGAACTCGTCGTGATGCTGGCCTTCGCACTGGCCGGCGCCGGCGTCGACAGGCAGAACGCGCTCAGGGTTGCCAGCGAAAACACCCGCCTGCGCGAACTGACCGACAACATGTTCGAGGCTCTGCTGATCCATCGCAAGGGTGTGATCGTCGACATCAACCAGGTGTGCTCGCAACTGCTCGGCTGGCCGGCCGAAGTTCTGGTGGGCAGCCCGATCGACCGCTTTCTGCCAGGGCTCGCGACGGCCGACTGGTCCGACGCCGAGAGGCCGCATGCCGCGGAAACCATCATCATGACGGCGGGCGGCGAAACCATTCCGGTCGAAACACTATCGCGGATGATCAGCTTTGGGGGCAGCAAGGCGCAGGTCACGGCATTGCGCGACATCAGGAGCCGACGCGCAGCAGAAGAGAAAATCCGCTTTCTCGCGCATCATGACGCGCTGACAAAATTGCCGAACCGACTGATGCTGCAAGACGCACTGGCGCGGGAGATCGCGGCGATCCGTGCAGGGGGGCTCGGGCTTGCGATCTTCTACATCGATCTCGATCGCTTCAAGTCAGTGAACGACACGCTCGGCCACCAGATCGGCGACAAGCTACTGCAGATGGCTGTGGCGCGCATTCTGTCCAATATCCGGGACATCGACCTGCTGTGCCGGATTGGCGGCGATGAATTCGTGCTGCTGCAGCCGCGTGTCGAGCATCCCGACATCGCAGGGTCGCTTGCGGCGCGGCTCAATCATGCGATCAGCCAACCCTACGACATCGACGGGCATGCGGTGAATATCGGCGCCAGCATCGGAATCGCGCTGGGCCCCCAGGATGGAACGGAAGCCGAGATGCTGATCGGCAAGGCCGATGTCGCACTCTACCGCGCCAAGGCCGACGGCCGGAACCGACATTATTTCTTCAGGCCCGGCATGGATACCGTCCTGCGCCGGCGACGCGTGCTCGAACAGGAACTCTCGGCTGCGATCGAGCACGAGGATCTTACCATCTGTTACCAGCCGGTGGTGACGGCTGATCACGAGTTGGTCGGGTTCGAGGCTTTGCTGCGCTGGACGTCACCGACATGTGGCAGCATCTCGCCTGACGAGTTCATTCCGATTGCCGAGGAGACCGGGCTGATTGTCCGGCTCGGCGCCTGGGTGCTCGACGCCGCCTGCCGGCAGGCGACAAGCTGGGGCGGGCGATACTGGGTGGCGGTCAACGTGTCTCCACGGCAACTGACCGAAGAGGACTTTCCTCGCCTGACGGCGGAAACCATGGCACGCGCCGGGCTGGCCGCGCATCTGCTCGAACTCGAAGTCACCGAAGGCGTGGCGCTGCACGACAACGCCCAGGCGCTCAACGCCCTTGCCGCGTTGAAGCATCTCGGCCTGCGTATCTCCCTCGACGATTTCGGCACCGGGTATTCCGGTCTGTCCTCGCTGCATCACTACCCGTTCGACAAAGTCAAGATCGATCGATCCTTCATCGCCCGGATCGCCGATGGCGATCGTGCGCGAGCCATCGTGGCAGCAGTGCTGGCGATGAGCCGGCAACTCGGCCTGACCGTGACAGCCGAGGGAATTGAAACGGCAACCGAATTCACGGTGGTACGCGACAGCGGCTGCGATCTCATGCAGGGCAATTTCCTGAGCCCGCCGATATGCGACAATGACCTTGATCTCTACATCGAAGCCCGGGAATGCCGCGATGCCGCACACGCGTGAGCGCACAGATCCGCGGGCACAACAGGTCAGTCCATCTGCCGGAACCACGCGGATTGTCTTCGCATTCGTTCTCGGGTTGGCGCTTCTGGCCGGCATCGCCTATGGCCAGACCCCACCCTCCGCGCCGTCCTTTACCGCAACAGATATCAAGGTCCTCAACAAACTGCTGACCTTCGTTCGTCCAGCGGTGAAAGGCGATGGCATCATCGCGATCGCGTATCGCCCGGGCAATGCGGCCTCGAAAGCCGACGCCGAGGCGATCGCAGCAACAATAGGCCATGGCATCATGACGGGCACCGCCCATCTCCGACCGGTTCCGGTCCCAGCCAACCGGCTGATGGCAGGTGAATTCGACATCATAATTCCCGCTGACAGGGCTCCCATGCAGGAAGTCGCCGCGGCATGGGCCTCGCATCATGCGCTTTGTGTCACCTCACAAGTCGCACGGGTGCGGGCCGGAACGTGCACGCTTGGCATCGCATCGCGACAACGGGTGACAATCGTCCTGAACACGAAAGCAGCGCGCCGCGCCAGGGTGGATTTTGCTGCCGCGCTGTTATTGATGATCGAGGAAGTATGATGCGGCAGCAACATCGCAGATCGGCTTGTGCGATCATTCAGCTGGCTCTGCTTGCGTCTCTGTCCCTGACGGGACGGGCCCATGCGCAGATCTTCCCGTTCGGTCAACTGGAACAGGTGTTCGGCGCGCCGGTCACCGCAGCGGCCACGGGCACGCCGCTGCTGGCGCGCGATGCGCCGGCCAATGTGGTGATCATCACCCAACAGCAGATCCGGCGTTCGGGGGCGATTTCGATTCCCGGCGTTCTGCAGTATGTGACCGGACTCGACGTGCGCCCCTATACCCTCAACGCGCCGGAGGTCGGCGTGCGGACCTACAACCAGCCATACAATCCGCGCCTCCTCGTGCTGCTGAATGGCCGGCAGGTTTATCTCGACGAATTCGGCCACGTCGCCTGGAGTTCCATCCCGGTTCAACTCTCGGAAATCCGGCAGATCGAGGTCATCAAGGGGCCGGCAACCGCACTATATGGATTCAACGCCGTCGACGGTGTGATCAACATCGTGACCTTCGATCCTCTCGATGATCGGGTAGACAGTGCCGAGGTCTATGGCGGCACCCAGAGCCAGTATGGAGCGTCGCTTGCCGGTACCGCCCATGTCGGGCGTATGGGCATTCGCCTCTCGGCGGGAAGCTATTCGGCCGATCCGAAATATACGACCGTCCTGCAACGGCCGGACGCCATCTCGCTGCTCAAGCCCCGGAACGACGAGATTCATCTTGCGACCCGCACGGCGCTTACCCCCGGCGTCAGCCTGTATGCAAGCCTGAGCTACAGTTATGGCGAAATCCCAAGCGAGAGTTTCGCATCGGTTCTGAGCACGCTCTTCCTCTACACCAATTCGCAGCGAGTCGAGCTTGACGCGGATACAAGGATCGGGCGGATCAGCCTGAATGCCTATCGCAACGGTTTGCGGGAAAATATCTTTGTCCCGTTCTTCACCCAGCCCAACAACCTGTTGCAGCAACGCGTCTATGTCTTGCAGGCTACCGACCTCATCAGGGCATCACGCAACCACGTTATTCGGCTAAGCCTCGAATATCGCAACAACTCCGCCCACTCGCTGGACTTTCTCGGCGGAACAGCCAGCTATCAGGACATCGCCGCCGATGCGACATGGATGTGGCATGTAACACCGTCCATTTCCCTGACAAACGCGGTGCGGGTTGACGATCTCTGGCTCGGATATGACGGCGTGCCGATCCCGAATTCCGGCCTGACCGCGCAGCAGATCCGCCAGGGCGGGTTCGCAGCACTAAGCTTCAATTCCGGGCTCGTCTACAAGCCTACAAACATTGATACGCTCCGGCTGCTGCTCGGCCAGGGGGTGCAGGCGCCGAGTCTGATCGATTTCGGCCTGCAAGGAGCCGCGGGAGCGTTTGGTCTGGTGGGAGCCACCGGCAATCCATTTCTGCACCCGATGATCGTCGATAACGCCGAACTTGACTGGGATCGGCAACTCCCGGCCCTGCATTCAACACTCCATACGGCGCTTTTCATCCAGCGCGACCACGACATCATCACCTCGCCGGTCGGTGGCATCATCGTGCCGACGCCAGCAGCGCCCATCATTCTTGCGGCAGAAAATTCCGGCTGGTCCGAAGCGGGCGGGGGCGAAATCTCGCTGAAGGGCCACACGAGTTCAGGATGGCGTTGGTCGCTTGGATTTGCCTACGAAGACACATTCGAACGCAAAGTCGGCAATCGCCAGATTGTATTCGACAGCAACAGCAACCTGTTTTCGACCGTTCCACGCGACAGCGTTATTGCCCATGTCGGGCGCACCTGGGGCCACTTCGATATCGATGCTTACGGCCGCTGGCAATCTTCTTATCGTGATATTTCCTTTACGACGGCCATGCTGAATTTTATTCCTGTAACGATCTCCAGCAACTTCACGCTCGACGCGCGGGTGGCCTATCACCTGAGCAAACATGTCACCTTGTCGGTCGTCGGGCAGCAGCTCAACGCGATCCGTATTGCCTCGACACCAGGACCTTACACCAACCGCCAGGTCATCATTGCGCTGACGGCCCGATATTGAGCGCCTGACCCTGATATGCGTTCTCGACCATCAGGGTCAGGGAAGCCGCAACCACCCCTCCGGAACAACCGAGCCGCTCTCAACACCGTCGGCCGGCGGAGGGGCGGCGCGTGGATAACCATCCCCACCCTACGCCCGGGACAGCGTCAGAGTTCAGCTTCGGTGAAAATGCGGGTGATGTCGCCGTGCCAGGCGCCGTGATAGCGGCCAAGCCAGTATTCGGCCTGGGTCGGCCCACCATTGGCGATTGCCTCAAGCGGGGCGAGGTAGATGCGCTCGTCCTCGCCCTTGTCGTTCGTTCGCGCGCGCGACTTCAGCCCCCCGGCAGCAATTGCGATAACGTCGCGCGCGAGGTCGCGCAGGGTGCCCGCGCCCAGCGCAATATCCAGACCATGACGAGGCACCTCCTCGCGCAGATGGACGATCTGCTCGTAGGAGAGGTCACGGATCAGGGCACAGGCTGAATCAAGCGCCGCGTCATCGTAGAACAGACCGGTCCAGAGGGCGGGCTGGGCCAGAAGCATCGCCGGATTGCCGGCATCAGCGCCGCGGGTCTCGATGAAGCGCTTGAGGCGGACATCGGGAAAGGTTGTGGTGGTATGATCGGCAAAATCACCGATCGTGGCCGGCTCAGCGCCGAGCCCATCGAGCCGTCCGGCGATGAAGTCACGGAAAGACTTGCCGGAGACGTCGATATACCGGCCGTCCCGGTAGACGAAATACATCGGAATATCGAGCATGTAGTCGGCATAGCGCTCGAAGCCGAACCCGTTCTCGAAGACCATTCGCGGAATGCCGGCGCGCGCATTATCGGTATCGAGCCAGACATGGGCGCGATTGGAGAGCAGACCGCTCGGCTTGCCCTCGACGAAGGGGCCATTGGCAAAGAGCGCCGTGGCGAGCGGCTGCAAGGCGAGGCCGACGCGCATCTTCTTCACCATGTCGGCCTCGGAGGAAAAATCGAGATTGGCCTGAACGGTGCAGGTGCGGAGCATCATGTCGAGCCCGCGCGTGCCAATCTTCTGCATGTAGGCGCGCATGATGGCGTAGCGGCCCTTGGGCATCCAGTCGAAATCCGCGCGCCGCGCCGTCGGGTGAAAGCCGAGCGGCGCGAAGCCGAGGCCGAGCGTGTCGCCGATGCGGTGGACACGGGCGATATGGTCGTCAATCTCCCGCTTCGTCTCGTGGATCGAGGCGAGCGGGGCGCCGGACAGCTCGAACTGGCCGCCGGGTTCGAGGGAGATGGAGAACCCCCTGCCCTTCAGGCCAATCGGGTTGCCGGAATCGAGGATGGGCTCGATCCCCTCGTCGGCGGCGACCGAGTCGAGCACGGCGCGAATGCCGTCCGGCGCGTAGGGCGGCGGAGCAAAATTGTCGCGGCGGAAGCCGAAGCTCTCGTGTTCGGTGCCGACGCGGAAATCGGCTGGCGGCTTGCAGCCCGCGGCAAACCAGTCGGCGAGTTGCCGGGCTGCGGGCTGAGCGGGATCGATCGGGGTGGCGTCGGCCTCTCCGGGGTTGGACAAATTCGGCTCCTGAAATCAGCTGGGCGCGGAACCCGCGAGCAGGCGCGCGAGCCCGGCGATGGCGGCGGTTTCGGCGCGCAGGATGCGCGGTCCGAGTGTTACCGATGACACAAACGCATGGCGGGCCATCGCGTCAAGCTCTTCCGGCGCAAAGCCGCCTTCGGGACCGACAAGAAGCGCGTGGGGTTGCAACGGATCGACCGGCGACAGGGGGGCGGCGTGGCGGCGCTCGGCAGCAACGAAAAGGCGGCGAGACGGCGGAAAGGCGGCGAGAAAACCCGCGAGCGGGAGCGGCTCGGCGATTGCGGGGATGGTCAGGCGCTCGGACTGTTCAGCCGCCTCGGTGGCGATGGCGGCGAGGCGGTCGGCGCGCAGCCTTGCAGGCTGGGTGCGGGCCGTGAGCACGGGAACGAGGCGGGAGACGCCGAGTTCTGTGGCCTTTTCGACGACGAGTTCGGTCATGTCACGCCGGATCGGGGCGAAGCAGAGCCAGCAATCGGGCTCGGGCGCAGGGGCGCGGGTCCGTTCGCCAATCACGAGATGGACGGAGCGGCGGTCGAGCCGGTCGATAGAAGCGGCGAATTCGCCGGATTCGACATTAAAGACCAGCAGCCGGTCGCCGGCGCGGCGGCGCATGACCGCCCCGAGATAGTGCGCCTGGGCTTCCGATGTGGCAAGGGTTGCGCCGGGCGACAGTGGCAAGGGAAGGTGCAAACGGATGAGCGAGGCCATGAGCGACCCTGTAGCAGGCGGAACGCGTTTTACCGATATCCGGGCCGGAGGATGGGTGGCACGACTGCCGGCGCGATTCCGGCCTTTGGCACTGCTGGCGCGACTGGACCGGCCGATCGGCGTGTGGCTGCTGTTCCTGCCGGGGCTCTGGAGCATCCTGCTGGCGCAAGTGGGCGCGTGGACCAGCCTCGGCCTGGTCGCGCTGTTTGCCTTGGGCGCCATCGTGATGCGGGCGGCCGGGTGCGTGGTGAACGATTTATGGGACCGCAAGCTCGACCGGCTTGTGGCGCGGACGGCGGGGCGGCCGCTGGCCTCCGGCGCGGTGTCGGTCCCCGTGGCATTGGGGTTTCTGCTCCTTCTGCTGCTGGCGGGGCTGACGATCCTGCTGATGCTGGGGCGGACAGCACAAATTCTCGGCGTCGTCTCGCTGGTGCTGGTGGCGCTTTATCCCGCGGCGAAGCGGGTGACCTGGTGGCCGCAGGTGATGCTCGGCTTCACCTTCGGCTGGGGCGCGCCGATGGGCTATGCCGCGGCGCACGGCGCGCTGGGCTGGCCGGTGCTGCCGCTCTATGCCGGGACGATTTTGTGGATTCTCGGCTATGACACGATCTACGCGCATCAGGACCGCGAGGACGATGCGCTGGCGGGCATCAAGTCATCCGCGCTCAGGCTCGGCGGACGCACGCGGCTGTGGGTCGCGCTGTGGTATTCTGGAACGATCGCGCTGATCGCCGCCGCGATGGCGATGGCCGGGATGGGGCGGGACGCGATGATCGCGCTGGCGCTGCCGGGCGCACTGCTGGCCTGGCAGGTGGCACGGCTCGATATCGATGACCCGGCGCGCTGCCTCGCGCTGTTCAGGCTGAACCGATGGGTCGGGCTGCTGGTGGGCCTGGCGATGCTGATCGGGCGATGAAGGACGCGGCCGCCTTCATTCGCGCGAGCACGGCGCGCGCAGCACCGGCGCTGGTGCCGGAAATCGAACTGCATCTGGCCACCGAAATCACGCCGATCTGGCAGGCGACCGAAGCATTCCTGGCGGAGACCGGCATTGCGCCGCCCTACTGGGCCTTCGCCTGGCCGGGCTCGATCGCACTGGCGCGGCATGTGCTCGACCACCCGGAGAGCGTGCGCGGCAGGCGGGTGATGGATTTCGCCGCCGGCTCGGGCCTCGCCGCGATCGCCGCGGTGAAGGCGGGGGCGGCACGGGTGACGGCGGTGGAGATCGACCTGGTGGCGGGGGCGGCGATCGGGCTGAACGCGGCGGTGAACGACGTTGCGGTCGAGATCGTGATCGGGGATGTCACCGGCAGTCTGCCGGCGCAGGATCTCATTCTCTGCGGGGATGTCTGCTATGAGAAACCGATGACCGCGCATATCTGGCCGTGGCTGCAGCGCTGCGCGGCGCAGGCAGACGTATGGATTGCCGATCCCGGCCGAGCCTATGTGCCGCGGGCAGGGCTGGTTGAATTCGGACGCTGCACGGTTCCGACCCTGCACGAACTCGAAAGCAGAGTCGCGCGAGAGACCGTATTGTACCGGATCGCGAACGCTTGACAGTGAATTGACCCTCGCCACCTCGGGGACTAAGCAGGTGCAGCATTTCAATTTCGTCATGTGGCGATACTCGGTTCCCGTCATGCGACGACCGTCAGAAAGGTGATGACGAACATGCAGGATGTGCGTGAAGCGCTCATGCAGGGGCGCAACTCGGCGGGCGGAACGGTCCGCCGCCCCCTGTCGCCCCATCTTCAGGTCTATCGTCCGCAGATCACCTCCACCCTGTCGATCCTGCACCGGATCACCGGAGTTGCGCTGTCCGCCGGGGCAATCCTGCTGTCGCTCTGGCTCGCGGCGGCGGCGACCTCGTCCGGCGCGTTTTCCGTGGCACAGGCGATCGTCGGCTCGGTGCTCGGCATGATCGTGCTGTTCGGCTTCACGCTCGCCCTCTTCTACCATTTCTGCAACGGCATCCGGCATCTGCTCTGGGATGCCGGGTTCGGCTTCGATCTTCCGAGCGTGCATCGCTCGGGCAAGGCCGTGGTGCTCGCGGCGGCAGGTCTGACGGTTCTGGCATGGCTGATCGGGCTGGTGGTGCTGTGAGCGCCGGGGGACAGGCTGGTGAAGGAGTTTCATCGATGAAGATCATGCGGTCCGCACTTGGCCGCGCGCGGGGCATGGGCGCCGCCAAGGCCGGCGTGCATCACTGGTGGGCGCAGCGGCTGACCGCCCTGGCCCTGCTGCCGCTCGCGCTCTACGCCGTGCTGTCGGTGCTGCTGCTCAAGGGCGCGACCCAGGCCGAAATGCTGCGCTACATGGCCGAGCCCTGGAACGGGGTACTGTTCCTCGCCCTGGTGATCGCGCTGTTCTATCACCTGCAGCTGGGTTTGCAGGTCGTGATCGAGGACTACATCCGCTCCGAGGGCAAGCGGCTCACGGTCATGCTCGCGATGCGGGCGACGGCCGGGTTCTTCGGTCTGCTGGCCGTCATCTCGGTTCTGAAACTGTCCTTCTGACCCGCCTGGGGAAAACATCGTCATGAACGCAATGTCGAAGCCGTCGCTCGGCGCCTATACGATCATCGATCATACCTATGACGTCATCGTCGTCGGCGCCGGCGGGTCCGGCCTGCGGGCGACGCTCGGCATGGGCCAGGCCGGGCTCAAGACCGCCTGCATCAGCAAGGTGTTCCCGACCCGCAGCCACACCGTCGCCGCGCAGGGCGGCATCGGCGCAGCACTCGGCAATATGGAGCCGGACGACTGGCGCTGGCACATGTATGATACGGTCAAGGGCTCGGACTGGCTCGGCGACCAGGACGCCATCGAATACATGTGCCGCGAGGCGATTCCGGCGATCCATGAGTTGGAGCATTTCGGCGTGCCGTTCAGCCGCACCGAGGACGGCAAGATCTACCAGCGGCCGTTCGGCGGGCACATGAAGGATTTCGGCCAGGCGCCGGTTCGCCGCGCCTGCGCCGCCGCCGACCGCACCGGCCACGCCATCCTGCACACGCTGTATCAGCAGAGCCTGAAGGCGGATGTGGAGTTCTTCGTCGAGTATTTCGCGACCGACCTCATCATGGATGACGAGGGCGCGTGCCGCGGCGTTATGGCCTGGTGCCTGGAGGACGGGACGATCCACCGCTTCCGCGCGCAGCTCGTGGTGCTGGCGACCGGCGGCTATGGCCGCGCCTATCTCTCCTGCACCTCGGCGCATACCTGCACCGGCGATGGCGGCGGCATGGCGCTGCGCGCCGGGCTGCCGATGCAGGACATGGAGTTCGTGCAGTTCCACCCGACGGGCATCTTCCCGGCCGGCTGCCTGATCACCGAGGGCGCGCGCGGCGAGGGCGGCTACCTGACCAACGCCGAGGGCGAGCGCTTCATGGAGCGCTACGCGCCGACGGCGAAGGACCTCGCCTCGCGCGACGTGGTCTCGCGCTCGATGACGATCGAGATCATGGAAGGGCGCGGCTGCGGGCCGAACAAGGACCACATCCTGCTGCACCTCGAAGGGTTGAAGCCGGAGCAGCTGCATGAGCGGCTGCCGGGGATTTCGGAAACGGCGCGGGTGTTCGCCGGCGTCGACGTGACCAAGGCGCCGATCCCGGTGCTGCCGACCGTGCACTACAACATGGGCGGCATTCCGACGAATTATCGCGCCGAGGTGCTGCGCCCGACGAAGGACAATCCGGACGCGATCGTGCCGGGGCTGATGGCGGTGGGCGAGGCGGCGTGCGTTTCGGTGCACGGCGCGAACCGGCTCGGCACCAACTCGCTGCTCGATCTCGTGGTGTTCGGCCGCGCGGCGGCGCATCAGGCGGCGAAGGTGGTGACGCCGGGGGCAACCCAGCCAGCCCTGCCGACCCGCGCCGGCGAGGCCTCGCTCGACCGGCTGGACGCGACGCGTCACGCCAAGGGCGGCACCACCGTCGCCGCACTCCGCGACCAGATGCAGCGGACCATGCAGAACCACGCCGCGGTGTTCCGCAACTCCAAGACGCTGAAGGAAGGTGTGGCAAAGATGTCCGGCCTCTGGCAGGGGCTGAAGGACATCTCGATCGCCGATCGCGGGCTGATCTGGAATTCGGACCTGATGGAAGCGCTGGAGCTGCACAACCTCATGGGCAACGCCATCACCACCATGGCCTCGGCCGAAGCCCGGCACGAGAGCCGCGGGGCGCACGCGCATGACGACTTCCCCGAGCGCGAAGACGCCGAGTGGATGAAGCATTCGCTCGCCCATTGCACGGATGAGGGCGAGGTGGCGCTCGATTATCGCCCGGTGCGGATGCAGACGCTGACCAATGACGTTTCGGTGTTCCCGCCGAAGAAGCGCGTCTACTGAGAAAGGGTTTCGAACCATGGCCGAACTGACCCTCCCGAAGAACAGCCGCGTGACCCAGGGCAAGACCTACAAGGCCGAGCCGGGGGCAACCCGGGTGAAGAGCTTCAAGGTGTATCGCTGGAACCCGGACGAGGATGCCAATCCGCGCGCCGATACCTACGAGATCGACCTCGACAAGTGCGGGCCGATGGTGCTGGACGCGCTGATCAAGATCAAGAACGAGATCGATCCCACACTCACCTTCCGCCGCTCCTGCCGCGAGGGCATCTGCGGCTCCTGCGCGATGAATATCGACGGGACCAACACGCTCGCCTGCCTCAAGCCGATCGAGGAGGTGAAGGAGGCGGTGAACATCAACCCGCTGCCGCACATGCCGGTGGTCAAGGACCTCGTGCCCGACCTCAACCAGGCCTATGCGCAGTATCGCTCGATCGAGCCCTGGCTGCAGGCCGAGACGCCGCCGCCGCCGGATGGCGAGCGCAAGCAGAGCGTCGAGGAACGCGCGGAGCTGGACGGGCTGTGGGAATGCATCCTGTGCTTCTGCTGCACCACCTCCTGCCCCTCCTACTGGTGGAACGGCGACCGCTATCTCGGCCCGGCCGTGCTCATGGCGGCGTATCGGTGGATCGCCGATTCGCGCGACGAGGCGACCGGCAAGCGGCTCGACGCGCTTGAGGATCCGTTCAAGCTCTATCGCTGCCATACGATCATGAACTGCACGCAGACCTGCCCGAAAGGGCTGAACCCCGCGAAAGCGATCGGCAAAATCAAGCAGATGATGGTCGAACGCCAGGGCTGACCCCGGCACGCCTGCGGATCGGGAAAAGGGTCGGCGCAAATGCCGGCCCTTTTTCGTGGGCGGAATTATCCGCGCGGCAGACGGATGACAAAGCGGGCACCGATGACGCCCCATCGGGGTCGCGGCGGTTCTCGGCGGTGATGCGGCCCTGATGCGCCTCGACGATCTGTCGGGAAATCGACAGACCGAGGCCGGAATGGTTGCCGAACCCCTCGCCCTGCGGGCGCTCGGAGTAAAACCGGTCGAACACATGGCCGAGTTTGGCATCGGGAATGCCCGGGCCTTCATCTTCGACGGCGAGTTCGACGATGCTGCCGGTAACGCGACCGCGCAGCCAGATCTTGCCGCGTGGCGGACTGAACGAGATGGCATTGCCGATCAGGTTGCGCAGGACCTGAACGAGCCGCCCCTCGGCGCCACGAACGACAAGGTCAGCCTTCGGCGCGTCGAGCACCATGATCGGCGCATCGGCCTCACGGGTCGATTGATGAATTTCGGCGAGGGCGGCGAGGATGGGAGCGAGGTCGACCGGTTCGAGCGCAGTGCGCGACATTTCGGAATCAAGGCGCGAGGAATCGCTGATGTCGGAGATCAGCCGGTCAAGCCGGCGAACGTCTTGCGAGATGATGTCGAACAGGCGGGCGGCGCGGGCGGGATCGTCCATCCGGCGGACGGTCTCGACAGCGGATCGGATCGAGGAAAGCGGGTTCTTGATTTCGTGCGCGACATCGGCGGCGAACCGCTCGATCGCATCCATCCGCGCCCACAGGGCATGCGCCGATTCCTCCAGGGCGCGGGCAAGGACGCCGATTTCATCGTCGCGCGCGGCGATTGGCGGGGGCACGGGCTCGGTCATCGCACCGCGGCCTTCGCGCAGGCGGCCGGCCGAAGCGGCGAGGCGGAGGAGCGGCGTCGCGATCGTGCGGGCGAGATAGACCGAAAGCAGCACGGTCAGCACGAGGGCGAGCACGAACAGGCCGAGGATCGACACCCGCACGGCAAAGACCGCGCGGTCCACCTCGGTCGCCTCGCGGGTGAGGAGTACGGCGCCGACCGTGTTCTTGGCGCGGACGATCGGCACGGAGACGGTGATCAGCAGCCGGCCATCGGCGGCACGACGGATGAAGGGCGGCGCCGCGCGCGCTGGCTGCGCACTGGTAAGTTTCAGCACCTCCCGCACGCTGGGCTGCCAGCCGAGACCCGCAGCGCCCGGATCGTGCCCGGCGGAGGTGACCTCGGCGCTGGGGAGAAAGGCGACGAACTGATCGTAGAGGAAGCTGATGGCGCGGGCGAAGTCGCCACGCGGGCGAACCGGCGGCAGCGGTTCGGTAATGATGGCGCCGCCCGGCCCCTGACGAATGCGCGAATTGGCGATCACCCGACCATCCGGGCCATAAACCAGCGCTTGAGCGTTCGGCGTCGGCTCGATCAGGCGATAGAGCAGCGGGCGGGCAAGATCGGGCTTCAGCGCCGGCTGGTTGGCCACATCGGTCTGCACCGCCGATTCGGCGAGCGCGCCGGCATAGATCCGCGCCTGCTCACGCAGCGCGGTGACCTCGGCGGTCAGCAACCCGTGCTGGTACTGGTCGAGATAAAGCAGGGCGGCGACGATGAGGGCCAGCGGCAGGGCATTGACCAGCAGGATCCGGCGCAGCAGCGGCGAAATCCGCCGCCAGCCGAGCATCGCCGCACCCGGACGGGCCAGGCTCATGCTTCCTTGTAGCGGTAGCCGATGCCGTACAGCGTCTCGATCTGGTCGAACTCGTCATCGACGGCGCGAAACTTGCGCCGCAGCCGCTTGATATGACTGTCGATCGTGCGGTCATCGACATAGACGCTCTCGCCATAGGCGGCGTCGATCAGCTGGTCTCGCGACTTGACCATGCCCGGGCGAGCGGCAAGCGCCTTGACCAGCAGGAATTCGGTGACGGTGAGCTGGATATCCTGCCCCTTCCAGAGGCATTGGTGCTTGGTTTCATCGAGCGTGAGATCGCCCCTGCCAATGACGCCGGTGGGGGCGGCGCCGGAGCCTTCGGCGCGACTCGTCTCGTTGCGGCGGAGCAGGGCGCGAATGCGCTCGATCAGCAGGCGCTGGCTGAAGGGTTTGGTGATGTAGTCGTCGGCGCCGAGGCGCAAGCCCATCAGCTCGTCAAGCTCATCGTCCTTGCTGGTGAGGAAAATGACCGGCATCGCCGAGCGGGCGCGGAGGCGCTGGAGCAGCTCCATCCCGTCCATGCGCGGCATCTTGATATCGAGCACGGCGAGATCGGCCGGACGGGTCAGCAAACCCTGGAGTGCCGACTCCCCGTCGGTATAGGTGCGAACGGCATATCCCTCTTGTTCGAGTGTCATCTGCACCGATTCGAGGATGTTCCGGTCGTCGTCGACGAGAGCGATGGTCTGTTTCATGAAAATTTTGCCTTGCAGCGAACTTCGTCGCATTATCCCGACATGACGTGACGGGAATATGGCGCCAAATGCAAGAGCACCGTGAGATCCAGAACGACATTCACCGTGACGCGCGGCTGCTGCTGCGGGCGGCACGGTCAGGCAGTCTTGCGGTGATCGAGGACGATTATCCTGCGATCGCGCTTGTTACCCCGGCCGTGCTGCTGGATGGCGACGTCGTGGTGCTGCTCTCCCAGCTTTCCGCCCATACCAGGGCGCTCGACCGCAACCCCGCCTGCGCGTTGATGGTGAGCGGCGAGGCAACCGAGACGAACCCGCAGACCAGCCCACGCCTGTCGCTGGTATGCGATGCCGAACGGTCCGAAGCGCCAGAGGACCGGGAGCGCTATCTGACGATTCACCCCTATGCCCGCGCCTATGCCGGATTCAGCGATTTCGGGGTCTATCGGCTGACCCCCGTTGCGGCGCGGTTTGTCGGCGGGTTTGCCCGGGCGGCGACGCTGGATGTCGACCGGCTGGCGCCGCGCACCCCGGCGCTGCGGGATGAACGGGCCTGCATCGAGGCGATGGCGACCGCAAACCGCACGCTCGGCGCGCGGCTGGATGCGGCCGCAGCGGCGGCGGGCGGCACCGGAGGCGGCTGGACGATGGTGACGCTCGACCCCGACGGGTTCGATCTGGCACGGGAGGACATCGTGCTGCGCATCGACTTCGAGCGGATGTTGCGGGTCTATTCCGACGTGCTCACGGTCTTGGCCGATAGCGCGGCGCATGGTTGAGTTTCGCTGAACGCGGTCATATTTTCGCTTTTCAGGTTTGGAAAAACCCGAAAGGGACGGCATAAGGCTTAAATCGAACATCAAAGCCGAGCCAAGAAAGATCAGAGCCGTGACGCCAAAGACGACGAACACCGACTCCGCCGCCCGCAATGCGGCGATCCTGGCCCATGCGGGCATTACCCGCGCCGCCACTCTGCACGTGAACCTGACCGCTCCGGCGCTGGTGACCCATGCGCTACGCCGCGGCGAAGGACGACTTTCCGCAGACGGCGCGCTGATGGTCGAAACCGGCGTGCATACCGGCCGGTCGGTTGCCGACAAGTTCGTTGTGGACGAGCCGGAATCCACCTCGGAAATCTGGTGGGGCAGCGTCAATCAGAAATTGTCCGCTCCACATTATGCGACGCTCCGTGGCCGGGTGCAGGCCTTCCTGCAGGACCGTGAGCTGTTCATTCAGGACCTGTTCGCGGGCGCCGATCCGAAAAACCGCATCCGCGTGCGGCTGGTGACCACCAATGCCTGGCAGGCGCTTTTCGCCCGCAACATGTTCATCCGCCCCGCTGAGGCGGAGCTGGAGGGTTTCGAGCCGGATTTCGTGATCCTGCACGCGCCGGACTTCGAGGCCGACCCCGCAATCGACGGGGTGCGCTCCTCGACCGCGATCGCCCTGTCCTTTGCCGAGCGGCGGATCGTCATCGCCGGAACCCGATATGCCGGCGAGATCAAGAAATCGATCTTCACGGTGATGAACTGGCTGCTGCCCGCGCGCGGCGTGCTGCCGATGCATTGCAGCGCCAATATCGGCCAGGACAACGACGTCGCCCTGTTCTTCGGCCTGTCGGGCACCGGCAAGACCACCCTCTCCTCCGACCCGGCGCGCCGGCTCATCGGCGATGACGAGCATGGCTGGGGGCCGGATGGCGTGTTCAATTTCGAGGGCGGCTGCTACGCCAAGGTGATCGACCTCTCGGCCGAGGCCGAGCCGGAAATCCATGCCGCAAGCCATCGCTTCGGCACCGTTCTCGAGAACGTGGTGGCGGATGCGCGCGGGGTGGTGGACCTCGCCGATCGCAGCCTGACCGAGAACACGCGCTCGTGCTACCCGATCGAGTTCATCCCGAATGTCGAGCGCAGCGGCCGCGGCGGCATGCCGCGCAACGTGGTGATGCTGACAGCGGATGCGTTCGGAGTGCTGCCGCCGATCGCGAAACTGACGCCGGCGCAGGCGATGTATCATTTCCTCTCCGGCTACACCGCCAAGGTGGCAGGCACCGAGAAGGGGCTGGGCCGCGAGCCGCAGGCGACCTTCTCGACCTGTTTCGGCGCGCCGTTCCTGCCCCGCCCGCCGCGGGTTTACGGCGAGTTGCTGGCGAAGCTGATCGCCGAGCATGGCGTCTCGTGCTGGCTGGTGAACACGGGCTGGACCGGCGGGTCGTTCGGCACCGGTCAACGCATGTCGATCCGCCATACGCGCGCTTTGCTCAATGCAGCATTGTCCGGCGCGCTGGAGGGCACAAGCTTCCATCCCGACCGGGCGTTCGGCCTGATGATCCCCGATGCGGTCGCGGGCGTGCCCTCCTCGGTGCTCGATCCGCGGGAAGCCTGGGCGGACAAGGCAGCCTACGACCGGCAGGCGGCGGAGCTGGTGGCGCGGTTCGAGGAGAATTTCGCCCGGTTCGCGGAAACCGTCGACGAGGATATTCGCGCCGCGGCAATCCGCTCGGCCGCCTGACGCGACCGAAGCCAGAATGGCCATTGTTTCCCGAATATCGGAGACAGCCCTGGGCCAAATGAAACGCCCCTGAAATTCGCATGTGAATTTCAGGGGCGGCATTCCTGCGTATTGCCACCAACATCGCGACCCGCCGCATGCGGCGGGCGCAAAGTCAGCGCGTTTTACTCAGTTGTTGTGCTGGGCCTCGGCAGGGGCAGTCTGGCCGGCCGTGTGGCTGGTCTTGAACTGCGTGCCGTAAGCGTTGTTGATCTTCTGCACGAGCTGGTCGTGGGCGCTGCCGATATTGGCGGCGCTGGCAGCAGCCGGCGCGATGGCGCCAAGGGCGGCGATGAGGGCGATTGTGCGGGTCAGCTTCGTCATGGGAGTCTTCCTTTCTGATCTGGCTTTCGGCCTTGCTGTTCCGGAGCCGCGCTCCGTCTGAAACTGCATATAGACCCTTTGCTGCACCGCAATAACGGGTGAGGAATACCTATCACCCATACGTCAGCCGCATGAAACCTTTTGCCGATGCAGGTTGAGCCAAGCAGCGCGGCATGGGTGACGGCATAGTGGTTTTGGTCTTATTCTCGACGCCATGACGATCGATGAGCAGCTCATTGCATGGGCAGCAGAATTTTCCTCCTGGCGCCGCGACTTCCACGCCCATCCTGAACTCGGCTATCAGGAACGCCGCACCGCGGCGCTGGTGGCTGAACGGCTTTCGGCGTTCGGCCTGGAGGTGACGACCGGGATCGGCGGCACCGGCGTGGTCGGCACGCTGCGGGCGGGCTCGGGCAACCGGGCGATCGCGCTGCGCGCCGATATGGACGCGCTGCCCATCGAGGAGGCGGGCGACGCGCCCTGGCGCTCGACCACTCCGGGGACGATGCATGCCTGCGGCCATGACGGACACACCACGATGCTGCTTGCCGCGGCGCGCTACCTCGCCGCGACGCGGCGGTTTTCCGGGACAATCCATTTCATCTTCCAGCCCGCCGAGGAAGGCGGCGCCGGCGCGCGGGCGATGCTGGAGGACGGGCTGCTGGAACGGTTCCCGTTCGATTCGGTGTTCGGCGCGCATAACGATCCGCTCCTGCCGATGGGTGTGGTTTCGGCATCCCCCGGAACGGTGAACGCGGCATCGGATACGCTGCGGATCCGGCTGACCGGCAAGGGCGGCCACGCGGCGAGGCCGCACCAGACGATCGACCCGATCGTCGCAGGGGCGCAGATCGTGGTCGGGTTGCAGAGCCTGGTCGCGCGGCGGATCGCGCCGCTCGATTCGGCTGTGGTCTCGGTCTGCACCTTCCATGCCGGCAGCGCCAATAACGTGATCCCCGAGGCGGCGACCCTGTCGGGTACGGTGCGCACGCTGCTGCCGCACGTGCAGGACCACATGGCGCGCGAGATTCCGGGCCTGGTGGCCGAACTCGCCGCCGCCGCCGGGGTGGCGGCGGAGATCGGCTACGAGCGGGGCTATCCGCCGGTGGTCAACGATGTCGCCGCCGCTTCCGCCTTCGCCGAGGCGGCGCGGGGGGTGGTCGGCGCGGCGCAGGTGCGGACGACCATGCCAGCCTCGATGGGCGGGGAGGATTTCGCCTTCTATGCGCTGGAGCGGCCGGGCTGCTTCTTCCGCATCGGCCAGGCCGACGGCGAGCGCGGCGCGGTGCCGCTGCATCACCCGCGCTATGATTTCAACGACGCGATCATCCCGCTCGGGGCGGCGCTGTTTGCCGCTGTGGTGGCGCGGGAGCTGCCGGCTTGAGCCTGTTCGGCCCCGGGCTGCACGCCTTCCTGCTCGGGTTTCCGGCGCTGCTGTCGATCGTCAATCCGCTCGCCGGGGCGATCATCTTCAACGAGATCACCGGCAATGCGAGCCGCTCCGTGCGGGCGATGCTGGCCCGCAAGGTGGGGATGAACAGCGCCGCGGTGATGCTCGTCTCGCTCTGGGCGGGCAGCTATATCCTGAATTTCTTCGGCATCACGCTGAACGCGCTGCGGCTGGCCGGCGGCGCGGTGGTGGCGAGCCGGGCGTTCCAGATGCTGAACGCGCCGGAAGTCACCGAAGCGCGCAAACAGGCGCAGGCGGCGAGTTCGCTGCCGGCACCGGACCAGGACCCGGACGAAATCGCCTCGATGGCGTTCTTTCCGCTCACCCTGCCCTTCACCACCGGGCCGGGAACCATCGCCGTGGCGGTGACGCTGGGGACGGAGCGCGGCGCTTATGGCACGCCGCTCGGCGCGTTCTTCACCGGCATGTCGCTCGCGGCGATCGCGATCGCCGCGATCACCTGGATCAGCTACGCGGCGGCCGATCGGCTGGATGTGATTCTGGGCGCGACCGGGCGGCGGGTGCTCTCGCGCCTCGCTGCATTCATCCTGCTTGGAATCGGCGTGCAGATCATGCTGTCCGGCGCCATTCCGGTGTTGCACGAGGCGCTGGCCCGGTAAGCGCCCGGAGCCGGCGCGGGCGGCGCAAGGGCATGAAACGAGGACCGGCCCCTGCGAAAAACGCAGAACTGCGGCAGTAGCACTTACTCGTAACGCACCTTATTATCTCGGGGGCTATGTCCCAGTTACCCGCCGAACCCGACCTGCTGCTGCTGCTGCACGATGTGGCGCGGCTGCTGCGGCTTGAAACCGATCGCCGTGCGAGGCTGCACGGCATGAACCGCGCGCAATGGGCGATGCTGATCAAGCTCGCCCGGCATCCCGGCCTGTCGCAGAAGGATCTCGCCGAATTGCTCGAGGTCGAGCCGATGAGTGTGGCACGGCTGACCGACCGGCTGGCGGCGCGCAACCTGGTGGAGCGGCGGGCCGACCCGCGTGACCGGCGTATCTGGCGCCTGCACCTGACCGAGGCGGCGCAGCCGCTCCTCGCCGAGATCGAGACCCAGCGCGGCGCCGTCGCCGCACTGATCGGCAACGGGATCGCGCCCGAGACGATGGACACGCTGGTCACCGGATTGCTGCGGATCAAGGCGACCCTGCTCGGCGCGGGCCGCTGCGGGGCCGCGACACATGATGAGACCGGCGCGACAGATCACGGCACAATGGCCGGCGATGCGCCTCGCGACAATACCACGGCAGACGCCGAACAGGAGATGGTTTGATGTCCCATACGAGTACAGCCGCCGGCCCGGTGGCCCGCGAGGCCGAGACCCGCGAGGAAGCGACCCGGGGCCGTCGCTCGGGCCGGATGCTGCGGCCTTTGCTGATGATCGGCGGCGTGGCGGTGATCCTCGGCGCCATCCTTGTCTACTGGCTGGTGAGCGGTGGGACGGTGAGCGTGACGGACACCTATGTCCAGGCGGGCAAGGTGGCGCTGTCCACCGACGTGTCAGGCCTGGTGGAAACCATCGACGTTCACGACAATGAAAAGGTGAAGAAAGGCCAGGTGCTGTTCACCCTTGATCCCTCGCGCTTCGAGGTGGCGATCGCGCAGGCGAAGGCCAACCTCGCCGAAGTGAGCCAGCAGGTCGAGGCAACTCGGGCCGGCTATCGCGCCGAGATCGCCAAGATCCGTACCCAGCAATCGGTGGTCGACAACGACAGGCTGAACTTCAAGCGCTACGCGGCACTCGTGCATACTGGCGGCGTGACGCGCACCGCCTATGACGATGCGAAATACAAGCTCCAGGGCGACGAGGCGACGCTAGATGCGATGACCGCGCAGGCGGGTGTCGATCTCGCGAAACTCTCGGGCGACCCGAAGATCAAGGCGCAGGACACGCCGCAATACAAGGCGGCGAAGGCGGCGCTGGCCACCGCCGAGCTGAACTACCGCCATTCGATCGTGCGTGCGCCCTTCGCCGGAGTAGTAACCGAAACCGACAAGCTGCGGCCGGGCATGTTCCTGCCGGCCGGCACCGCTGCCTTCGCACTTGTCTCGAATACGGATATCTGGATCCGCTCTCAGCCGAAGGAAACCTCGCTGACCTGGGTGAAGCCGGGGGACAAGGTGAGCGTGCATGTCGACACCTATCCGGGCCGCACCTGGCAGGGCGTTGTCGCCAGCATCGCGCCGGCCAGCGGGTCGAGCTTCTCGATCCTGCCAGCGGAGAATTCCTCAGGCAACTGGGTGAAGGTCGTGCAGCGCATTCCGCTGCGGGTGAACATCATCGGCGGGCCGAAAAATCTCGTGCTGCGCAACGGCATGACCGCCGAGATCACGATCCATACGGGCCATCAGAACCGGCTTTCGGACCTGTTCTGAGCCGGATTGACGCGGGGGCGCTGAACCATGGCCGGGCCGGCTTCGCACGAGGAGGAAATGCAGCTCAGCGGGCTGCCGCGCGCGATCGTGACGGTCGGCTGCATGATCGGCACGCTGATGCAGGCGCTGGACGCGACCATCGCCAACGTCTCGCTGCCCTACATGCAGGGCTCGCTCTCGGCCTCGTATGACGAGATCACCTGGGTTCTGACCTCCTACGTGATCGCCGCGGCGATCATGACCGCGCCGGTTGGCTGGCTTGCCGCTCAGTATGGGCGGAAGAACATCTTCCTGTTCTCGCTGGTGGGCTTCACCGTCAGCTCGATGATGTGCGGCGTCGCCACCTCGCTCGGCGAGATGGTGATGGACCGGCTGCTGCAAGGCGTGTTCGGCGCGGCGCTGGTGCCGTTGAGCCAGTCCACCATGCTGGACATCTACCCGGTCGAGAAGCGTGGCTCGGCAATGGCGATCTGGGGTGTTGGCGTGATGATCGGCCCCATCCTCGGGCCGACGCTGGGCGGCTATCTCACCTATTTCTACGACTGGCGCTACGTGTTCTTCGTCAACGTGCCGTTTGGCGTCGCTGCCCTGCTGGCGCTCGGCGCCTTCATGCCGAAGCGGGCGAAGCGGCCGGCAAGCGGGCATTTCGACTGGATCGGCTTTGCCGTGCTGTCGCTCTTTCTCGGGTCGTTGCAGATCATGCTTGATCGCGGGCAGGAGAAGGACTGGTTCGGTTCACCCGAAATCGTCACCTTCGCGGTGCTGGCCGTCATCGGGCTCTATCTGTTCATCGTCCACATGATGACCGCGAAGGCGCCTTTCATCCCGCGCGGCGTGTTCGCCGACCGAAATCTGAATGCCGGGCTGATCACCATGTTCGCGGTCGGCTCGGTGCTGCTCTCCTCGGCGACGCTGATGCCGCCCTTCCTGGAAAAGCTCGGCAACTATCCGGTGGAGACGGCGGGCCTCGTGATGGCGCCACGCGGCATCGGCACGATGGGCGCGATGATGCTGGCGGGGCGGCTGTCGAACCGGATCGACCCGCGCGCGCTGATGGCGGCGGGCTTCGCGCTGCTCGTCGTCTCGTTCTGGATGATGCAGCAATGGTTGCCCTCCTCGCCGCAGGACTACATGGTCGAAACGCTGATCGTGCAGGGGATGGGGCTTGGGTTCGTGTTCACGCCGCTGCAGGTCGTCGCCTTCTACACGCTGCCGCAGGCGCTACGCACACAGGGAACCTCGCTGCTCAGCCTGATGCGAAATATCGGCATGGCGGTGGGCATTTCCGTCACCGAGGCGGTGCAGGTGCAGATGGCGCAGGTGAACCACGCGACTCTGGCCGACCACGTGACGCCATTCAGCCGCAACCTTCAGGTGGGCGGCGCTGTATCGCACATGCTCGATCCACTCACGCATGCCGGCGCCGCGCTGCTGAACGCAACCCTCGACCAGCAGGCCCAGATCATCTCCTTCATCGATTCGTTCAAGTTCATGATGATCGTGAGCATCCCGACCATGTTCTGCCTGTTGCTGATGCGCCGGCCGCCACGCACCGCCATGGCCGCGAAGACGGAGAAGCCGGAAATGGCGGTCATGGAGTGATTTTTCACCTTCCTGTTGATTTCCGCTGAGATCTGACCCGGGAATTCCATCGAGATTTGACCCGCCCATAGTTTATGATTTGAGTTTCATGATGGGGTCAAGGCTGGATTTTTCTCCTTTCGTTTTTGGGATTTCTGCACGGAGCTATTTTTGAACCTGAAGCTGTCATTTCCGGTCTCGAGGATATGGCAGTGGTGGGTGAGGCGATCGAGGAGCGCGGTGGTCATCTTGGCGTCGCCGAAGACGGCGGACCATTCGCTGAAGCTCAGGTTGGTGGTGATGACGACGCTGGTGCGCTCGTAGAGCTTGCTGAGCAGATGGAACAGCAAAGCTCCGCCTGAGGCGCTGAAGGGCAGATAGCCAAGCTCATCGAGGATGACGAGGTCGGCATGGATCAGACGGCCGGCGATTTGCCCAGCCTTTCCCTGAGCTTTTTCCTGCTCCAGAGCATTGACCAGCTCGACGGTGGAGAAGAAGCGGACGCGCTTTTTGTGATGCTCGACGGCCTGCACGCCGAGCGCGGTGGCGATGTGGGTTTTGCCCGTGCCCGGGCCGCCGACGAGCACGACATTGTCGGCGGGTTCGATGAAGTCGCAACGATGCAACTGGCGGACCAGGGCCTCATTGACCTCGCTGCTGGCGAAGTCGAAGCCGGCCAGGTCGCGATAGGCCGGGAAGCGGGCGGCCTTGAACTGATAGGCCATGGAGCGGACCTCGCGCTCAGCGGTCTCGGCCTTGAGCAACTGGGAGAGTACCGGGATGGCGGCTTCGAAGGCCGGGGCACCCTGCTGGGCCAGTTCATCGACGGCCTGTGCCATGCCGTGCATTTTGAGGCTGCGCAGCATGATGACGAGCGCGCCGGTGGCGGGATCATGACGCATGGCGGGCCTCCTCAGATTGGCGCAAGCTATCGTAGCGCTCGACGTCAGCCTTGGGTTCATTGGCCAATGTCAGTGCCTGTGGCGCGGTGATGACCGGAGGCGGAGCCTGTTTGCCGTCGATCAGCCGGTGGAGCCGGTTGATGATATGCGTCTTGGACGGCACGCCGTCCTCCAGCGCCAGTTCCACCGCCACCAACACCGCCTGCTCGTCATGGTGCAGCACCAGGGCCAGGATCTCCACCATCTCCCGGTCACCGCCAGGACGGCGCAGGAGATGTTGCTGCAGCCGCTTGAAGGCATCGGGCAATTCCAGGAACGGCGCACCGTTGCGCAAGGCGCCCGGCTTGCGCTGGATCACCGCCAGATAATGCCGCCAGTCATACACAGTGCGCCCTGGGCCGTTGTGCGTCCGGTCGATGATGCGCGGATGCTCGCAGATGATTTGCCCCTCCGCCGCCACCACCAGCCTGTCGGGATAGACCCGCAGGCTGACCGGCCGGTTGGCAAAAGAGGCCGGCACGCTGTAGCGGTTACGCTCCAAGTGGATCAGGCAGGTCGAGGAGACCCGCTTGGTGTGTTCCACGAACCCATCGAACGGACGGCCCACAGGCATGAGGCTCTCAACCTCGCTGGCCCAGACATCGGCAATGGTTCCCGGCTCGTTGCCATGCGCGGTCTGCTCCCACAGCTCCCGGCAGCGCCGCTCCAGCCAGTCGTTCAGGGCGTCCAAGCTTTCGAACGGAGGCATGGACTGCCACAGGCGGTGGCGTGCATCCTGGACGTTCTTCTCAACCTGCCCCTTCTCCCAACCGGCGGCCCGATTACAGAACTCGGCCTCGAAGAGATAATGGCTGGTCATCGCCAGGAAGCGGGCGTTGACGCTGCGCTCCTTGCCACGGCCGACCTTGTCAACGGCGGTGCGCATGTTGTCGTAAATCCCGCGCCGCGGTACGCCGCCGAGAGCTTGGAAGGCGTGGTTATGCGCGTCGAACAACATCTCATGTGTCTGCAGCAGATAGGCCCGAACAATGAACGCCCGGCTATGCGACAGTTTGGTGTGCGCCACCTGCAACTTGACGCGGACGCCACCGATGATCGCAAAATCTTCGCTCCAGTCAAACTGGAACGCCTCGCCAGGCGCAAAGGCCAAGGGCACGAAGGTTCCCCGGCCGGCGGTCTGCTGCAGCCGTTGGCACTCCCCCTTCCAAGCCCGGGCAAAGGCCGCCACACGATTGTAGGAACCGTCATAGCCCAGGCTGACGAGATCACCGTATAGCTGCTTGACCGTCCGCCGCTGCTTGCGCGGCCGGCCAGCTTCACGGCGCAGCCACGCCAAAAGCTTCTCGGCATAAGGATCAAGCTTGCTCGGCCGGTCCGGAACCTGAAACTTCGGCTCAATCACATCAGACCGAAGATATTTGCGGATCGTGTTCCGCGACACGCCTGTGCGCCGGGAAATCTCTCGGATCGGCACATGCTCACGCTTATGCCACCGGCGGATAATGCTCAAAAACGCCATGTCCAACACTCCGTTCGCCCCCGCCTCTTCCAGACGGGGAAACAGTCAAACATGGGTCAAATCTCAGTGGAAAAATCCGGCCTTCCCGGGTCAGATCTCAGCGGAAATCAACATCCCCTGGAGCAGACGGGTGATCGTGGATTTGCCCGATCCGGAACGGCCGACAATGCCGAGCATGGTCCCCTCGGGCACCGCGAAACTGACCTTGTTCAGCGCCGGTGTCTTTGCGCCCTCATACGTGAAGGTCACATCCTCGAATTCGATGGCGCCATGAAAAGCCGGGCGCAGGCCGGTGTTCATGGCGCGCCGTTCGGTCGGCCGGTTAAGCACTTCGCCGACAATGGCAAAGGCCGCGCGAGCCTCCTGCGCGTCCTGCACAAGACGGGCGAAAGAGACCAGCGGGCCGGCAACACGCCCGCCGAGGAGCATGAACCCGACCAGCGATCCGGCGGCGAGCGGATTCTGCGCGGTAAGCGCGACATAGCCGCCCAGCAGCAGAACGCCGATCGAGGCATAGCGGTCGAAGGGGAGCGAGAGCACCTGCGGCCAGGCCGAGAGCTGGCCCATTTCGAGGTTAAGCCGACTTGTCAACGCGACACGGCCATCCCAGTCATCAGCGCGAACCTTTTCAAGCGCCAGCGATTTCACCGTCCGCACGCCGTAAAGACTCTCGACGAGAACCGCGCCCTTCGCGCTCTCTGCCTCGATGATGCGCCCGGTCAGACGGGCGATCGCCGGGAGAAAGGCAGTGATGATGATGGCGATGATCGCCGAAGCGATCAAAATGGTCCAGGCCAGGAAGGCATTGAGGTAGAACAGGATCGGCAGAACCAGCGCGATCATGAAGATGTTGATGAAGGTCGTCAGCAGGCGACCGGTGATGAAGTCGCGCACACGATAGATCTGGGAAACCTTGTAGGCGATCTGCCCCGCCTGGTTGCGTTCGAAGAATTCGATCGGAATCGTCATCAACCGATCGAAGATCATCAGATTCAGCCGGGCATCGATCCTGGTGGAAAGCGTGACCAGCATCATCTGCCGACCCCAGGTGAGCAGCGCCTCCCAGAGAATGCTGATACCGAAGATGATCGACATCAGCGCCAGCGTATTCATCGCGTGGTATTCGATCACGCTGTTGAGCACGACCATGACGAGCAGCGCCGGAATGATCTGCAGGATGGTCAGGGTGACGGAACTCACCGCGATGTCGCGCAGGAGGCGCTTCTCACGCCAGACCATCCGGAACAGCAGGGTGAAGTTGAAGATCGGATCGGCGTCTTCTTCGGCGCGCTCGCCGCGGATCAGCAGAACCGTGCCATCCCAGAGCTGGGCGAGTTGCAGCTCGTCAATCGGCACCGAAGCCGTTCCCTGCGGGGCGCGGGGATCGCGCAGGAAGACGACGGCGCGCTCACGGTCGCAGGCCATCATCAGCGCCGCGCCGCCATCCTTCATCAGGAGAATTACGGGAGCGGTCGTGTCAGTCTTGAGGAGCTGGCGGAAACCGACACGGATGGCGCGTGCCCAGAGCCCGGCCTCGCGCGCCCACTCGACAAGGGCGGGCGAGCCCGGCACTGCCGCAGGATCCGTGTCCTTGCGTAGCAGCTCAGGGTCGAGATCGACCCCGTGAAACCGCGCCGCCGCCCTGACCGCGAGGACGCGGACATGAGGTACCACGCCGCTCTGCGGCGCAGGGTCGATCGGCTCGCTGGTATCGTGCATCAGACAAATTCTTTCCCCGTTGCGATGGATTTTTCGCCCGGGGCGCATCTGCCGGTCTGCAGCGCCGAAATGAGGCACCGCGGGGTGCAAAAAACGCACCCGGTTACGAAATAAAATATCCAATCAAACATCTATCCATAACCTAACACTAAATCAGACCATTTGCCATAGATCGTGCTCACTGGCGTGCGGGTCTTGCGTTTCCGAACCGGCGGTGCTGCATCAGAGTCCGACCTGCAAAGGAGTTGCGTCGATGGATATCCGCCCCGCCACCCCGGAAGATCTGCCCGCCTGCCAGGCGATCTACGCCCATCATGTGCTGGAGGGCACCGGCACGTTCGACGAGGTGCCACCCTCGCTCGAGGCGGTTGCGGCGCGACATCGCGAGATCACCGGCAGGGGACGAAGCTGGGTGGTCGCGGCGGATGCGACGGGCATTCTCGGATATGCCTATTTCGACCAGTATCGCGACCGCTCGGCCTATCGGTTCACGGCTGAGGACAGCGTCTATGTGCGGGAGGACGTCAGGGGCCAGGGCGTGGGCAAGGCGCTTGTGGCACGGCTGCTCGATGAAGCGCGCGAAGCAGGATTCCGGCAGATGCTTGCAGTCATCGGAGATTCGGACAATGTCGGCTCGATCGGCGTGCATGCGAGCCTCGGGTTCCAGCGCGTCGGCACGCTCCGCGACGTGGGGTTCAAGTTCGGCCGCTGGATCGACGTCGTCCTGATGCAACGGCATCTCGCCGGACCAGGCTAAAGCGTCATCGGCGCCTCTGGGATCATCCGACCGGATCGGGACACTGTAATCCTCGATATCACAGACCGACATATTCGATCCGGGAGGATCGGAACATGTCATGGGCATGATCAGGTTGCGATCTTGAGGGATTCGATCGACTCCTCAAGCTCGCTGAATGTCGGCATCAGGGGGTTCGGCACCATCTTGCGGCCGACCTCCACACTGACCTGCGGCGCGTTGCCGTGCAAATGGGCAACCAGAACCGCGCGGATCACTTCCAGATAGCGGGATTCCTCCTCGACCACGCCGCGTAGCCGCGTGGACAGCGGCCCCACCACGCCATAGGCCAGCAACACGCCGAGAAACGTGCCCGTGAGGGCCTCGCCGATCATCTCCCCGAGCACCGCGGGCGGCTTGCTAATGTCGGCCATGGTCTTGATCACGCCAAGCACGGCCGCGACGATGCCGAGCGCAGGCAGACCATCCGCCATGGTCTGCAACGAATGCGCGCCGTGCAGTTCCTCGGCAAGGGTCTTGCGCAATTCCCGCGCCATCACGTCCTCGATCTGGTGCGGATCGTCGGCGTTCATGCCAACCATCCGCAGATAGTCGCAGATGATGCCGGTGGCCTCGTGATTTTTCAGGATCGTCGGGAAATGCTTGAAGACCGGACTTTCATCCGGCCGCTCGATATGCGGCTCCAGCGCCATTGCGCCGCGTGTCGCCGCGAGGCGGACGAGGTAGAACAGCAGGCACAGCAGATCGATATAATCGGTCTTCTTGAAGGCGCTGCCGCGCAGAACCTTCTTGAAGCCGCCCATCGTGTGCTTGATGTCGTGCATCGAGTTGCCGGCCACAAACGTGCCAATCGCAGCGCCGCCGATCGTGATGAGTTCGAAAGGCATCGACTTGAGCAGCGGGATGATGGCCCCCCCAGTAACGATGAAGACCCCGAATACACAGACGAGCAGGAATGCAACGCCTCCCAGAGTGAGCATAAATCACCGATATTCCAGAATATTGCTTCTCCGGTCGGGTCATGGCGCCGCAGCGCCAGCTGTTTTGACCCCTTTAGGCAGTGCCGGTCGCACCACCAGTATCCCCACCCGCCGATTGGCCGCCGCCAGAGGGTTGGATGGGATGAGCAACTTGTGGTCGGCATAGCCGCTCACGCGCGCGATCAGTCGCTTCGGAAAGCCGGCCTTGACAAGAACCTGGCGCGTCGCGTTCGCGCGCTCGACAGAAAGATCCCAATTGTCCTTGGGGCCAGCGACGTAAGGTCTCGCGTCGGTGTAGCCGGCGATGCGGATGTGATCGCCGAGGCCGCTCAGGATTGGCGCTATCTTGGTGAGCAGCCGCAGCGTCATGGGATTGGGCTGGGACGACCCCAACGCGAACATCGGCCGCTTGTGCGCGTCCATGATCTGGATGCGCAGGCCTTCCGGCGTGACCGTCACGCTCACCTGTTTGGACAGCGAGGCGAGGTTCGGATCCTGCGCCACCATATCCTTGATCTCGGTGCCGGCGATCTTCAGTTGGGCGATCCCGAGATTGCCGGGCGCAACCCCACCGAAGGCGCCCTGGATGGCTGACCCGGCAGAGCCGGCTGGCTGCGGCTTCTGCAAGACAGGTGCCGGGCGCGGCGTGGATGACGATTGCGAACTGTCGGCACGGGGCTGATGGCCAGAACCCGGCGAGGTATTCACCATGTCCTTGCCGGTCGGATGGTCGGGACGGACCTGACGCCCCTGCGGCGTGTGCGGCACCTGATAGGAGACGGGGTTGTGCCCGACAGTGACACGGACCGCACCGAGATCGGACGCGAGCGAGCCTTTGTCGAATGGAGTCTTGCCACCGAAGGGCTTGCCCTCGCCGGAAGCGCCGCGATTGAGCACGTTGGCCTGGCTGAAATAGTCGGCAAGGCCGATGCGCTGCGCCTTTGTCGTGGCGCTGATCAGCCACATCAGCAGAAAGAATGCCATCATCGCCGTCACGAAGTCGGCATACGCGATCTTCCAGGACCCGCCATGATGGCCGGCCTCGATGATCTCTTCGCGACGGATGATCAGGTTGACCGCCTGATCGCCGCCCTTGCCGCCCTTTTTCTTGCGCTGCGCCATGAACTCCGTGCTGCCTTTCGGAGCCGGAGTATCAGGGGTAGGTGTTAAAAAAGCCTAAATCAGGCCATCAGGAGGTCACAGCAAGGACGCGGGTCAGAATTTCCGGATCGGCGTTCCCCCCCGACAGGACAACGCCGACGGACAAACCGTCAAGCGGCAGCGCCTCGGCCAGCACCGCCGCCAGCGCCACGGCGCCCCCGGGTTCGACCACGAGCTTGAGATGCCGCAGCGCGAAGCCCATCGCGGCAAGCACCTCCACCTCGCCAACCGCGACGGCGCCGGCGAGGCGGGGCGCGTTCAGCGCGAAGGTGAGTTCGCCGGGCGTCATCGCCATCAGCGCGTCGCACAGCGCGGAGCCCGCACCGTCATTGGCGAGGCGGGCGCCGGCCGCCAGCGAACGGCCGGTATCGTCCCACCCCTCGGGCTCGACGGCGATCAGCCGGGTCTCCGGCGAGGCGTGTTCGAGGGCAAGGGCGCAGCCGGCGGTGAGGCCGCCGCCGCCGGTGCAGACGAAGACAATATCGAGTTCGGCGCCCGCCGCCCGCGCGTCATCCACCAGTTCGAGGGCAAGGGTGCCCTGCCCGGCAATCACGTCGGGATGGTCGAAAGGCGGGATAAGGACGGCGCCGGTGCGCGCGGCAATTGCGGCGGAGATTGCGACGCGGTCTTCGGTACGGCGGTCGTACTGGACGATTTCGGCGCCCCAGGCGGCGGTCGACTCGCGCTTGATGGCAGGCGCGTCGCGCGGCATCACGATCGTGGCCGGAATTCCGAGAGCCGCCGCAGCGCAGGCCACCGCCTGACCATGATTGCCCGAGGAATAGGCGACGACGCCCGCTTCACGCGCCGCAGGGTCGAGTCTCAGGATCGCGTTGGTCGCGCCGCGCAACTTGAAGCTGCCCGTGCGCTGCAAGGGCTCGGCCTTGATGAAGACCTCGGCGCCGGTCCGCTCGTCGAGCGCGGGAGAGCGCAGCGTCGGGGTGCGGACGATGTGCGGGGCGATCAGGGCGCGGGCGGCGAGAACATCCTCGGCGGTGGGCAGGCGGGTCATTGCTTGGGCCTCATGAGTGCGGCGGGGGCGGCGGCGAGCCGGGCGGCGGACAGGACGTAGGATTCGATCGCGACGCCGGCGCGCCGGCGGGCGGCATGGCCGGCAGGGGCGGCGGCGGCGACCTCGCTTGCGGCGAAACCGGCGAGCCAGGACGGTTCGACCAGCAGGACCGGCGTGCCGGGCGCGGCTGGCGGGGCGGCGAAGAAGCACCAGCGCGGGCCGAGTCCGACCACGGCGAAGCGGGGCGGCAGATCATGTGCCAGTTCGGACAGGGTGCTGTAGTCGGTGCTGGCGATCACGGTGAGATGGCGCGACGCGGCGGCGCGGGCGACATTGCGCGCCAGCGCCTTCCAGCCAGCGAGGCGGATTGCGGTCGGATCGCGATGCGGAGGCAGCGGGAACAGGGCGACGGCGGCCTGGAGCCAGACAATCGCGGCCAGCAGGAAGCCGAGTGCTGCGGCGGCCCGCAGCCAGACGTGGGCGATTCGCGGGGCGATGGCGCCGGCCGCGAGGGCGGCGCCGGGATAGAGAATGGCGGGCCAGTTCGCCTGCACCGGGCCGGAGAGCGTGTGCTCGACGAAGACGGCGGCGGGCACCAGCACCGCAAGCAGGACAAGGCGGGCTGGGGCGGAACGGTCGCGCCGCAGCGACCAGACGCCCCAGACCATCAGGCCGAGGACGATCGGGGTGGCGAGGCCCACCTGCCCGCCAACCAGCCCGAGCAGGTGACCCGGCAGGCCGACAAGGTCGAGATGCGCGGAGCGGCCGCCCTGCTTGGCGAAGCTCGCCCAGCCATGCGCCGCGTTCCACCTCACGACCGGCAGCATCGCCAGCAGGCCGAGCAGCAGGCCGAGCCAGGGCAGAGGCCGGCGCAGCCCCGCCCTGCCCTCGCGCGTGACCAGCATGAACAGGCCGATCGCGACGAACAGCAGGGCGGCGGTGTATTTGGCCTCGAAGCCGAGCCCCGCGGCGAGGCCGGCCACGAGGACCCAGCGGTCGTCGCCGGTGGCGAACCAACGCGCCATCGCCCAGAGCGACGCCGTCCAGAACAGCAGGAGCGGCGTGTCGGGCGTGGTGATGATGGCGCCGGCGTTCAGCACCAGGGTGGCGTTGAGCAGTAGTGCTGCGGTGAGGCCGGCGCGGCGGTTGGGAAAGAGGTCCTCGCCGGCGCGCCAGAGCAGCAGCGTGCCGATCGCGGCGGAGAGCGGCGAGAGCAGGCGGATGCCGAGCGCGCCGTCACCCGCGAGGGCGGTGCCGGCGCGGATCCAGAGCGCGACCAGCGGGGCGTCGTCGTAATAGCCGGTGGCGAGGTGCTTCGACCACAGCCAGTAATAGGTCTCGTCCGGCGCAAGCGGAATGAGGGCGGCGAGGACGAGGCGCAGGAGGGTGAGGCCGGCCAGAGCCACCAGCCAGGCCCGGCGGCTCATCGCACCCGCCAGACCAGGGTGGCGGAGACCGCGTAGTTCCAGACGACGCCAACCGCCGAGCCCGCGGCGCTGGCAGCAAGACCGTTGGCATCGGCGCCATGATAGAGCGCGCCGGCAATGCCGATATTGGCGATGGCGCCGAGGCCGCAGACCAGCATGAACAGCACAAGCCCCTGCCAGTAGCGCGCGCCGCGCAGCTTCATCGTGCGGTAGGTCAGGCGGTTGTTCAGTTCGAAATTGGCGATCATGGCGACGACGGTGCCAAGCGTCTGCGCCGCGCCGAAATCGAGCCCGGCGGCGCGGCTCGCCTGCATCGCCGCAAGGTTCACGACAATGCCGCACAGCCCCACCAGGGCGAAGGCGATGAAACGCAGCGGCACCATGCCGCCCAGCGCGCGGTCGACGAACTGGCCGGCGAACTGGACCATCACCAGAATATCGAGCTTGCTCTCGCCGGCGGCGCGGGGCGGAAGCGGTAGGGCAGTTCGGCGACCTTTAGCGGCGCCGGCGCAGAAAGCAGCAGGTCGAGCAGGATCTTGAAGCCCTGCCCGTTCAGCCGGTGCGCCAGATCCTCGAACAGCGACTGGCGGAGGAGGAAGAAGCCGCTCATCGGGTCGGAAATCCTCACACCAGCGAGTTTCTGGGCGAGGCCGATGCCGGCGGCGGAGAGGCGCTGGCGCAGCGGCGAGGCGAGACCGGCGGCGTCGCCGTCGCCGACATGGCGGCTGCCCACCGCGATGTCCGCCCCCGCGCGCACCGCCTCGAGCATCGCGGGGAGGATGGTTTCGTCATGCTGGAGGTCGCCGTCGATCACCGCGACAAAGGGGGCGGAACTGGACAGCACCCCCTCGATGACCGCCGAGGACAGGCCGCGCCGGCCGATCCGGCGGAGGCAGCGCACGCGGCAATCGCTCCGGGCGAGAGCGCGGGCGGCGTCGGCCGTGCCGTCAGGGCTGTCGTCATCGACGAAAATCACCTCCCAGTCGATGCCGGCAAGCGCGGCATCGAGGGCGGCGACCATGGGGGCGACGTTCGGCTCCTCGCGATAGCAGGGAACGACGACGCTCAGCGTCGGGCCGCAGTTTGCACTCACGCGGGCAGGCTCAGCCGCCGAGCGACTCCAGCACCGCCTCGGCCCGGCTGACGTCGAACCCGCCGGGCTGTTCGATGGCGAGATGCGTCACCACGCCATCCTGCGCCACGAGGGCATAGCGCTGGCTGCGCACGCCGAGGCCACGGGCGATGAGATCCAGTTCGAGGCCGATGGCGCGGGTGAAGGCGCCAGAGCCGTCGGCGACGAAGGTGATCTTGCCCGCGGCCTTCTGATCATCGGCCCAGGCGGACATCACGAACACGTCGTTCACCGCGATGCAGACGATTTCATCGACGCCCTTCGCCTTCAGCGCGTCGTGATGCTCGAGGAAGCCGGGCACGTGCTTCGCGCTGCAGGTGGGGGTGAAGGCGCCGGGAACGGCGAAGAGCACCACCGTCTTGCCGGCGAAGAGCTCGCCGGTGTCGATCTCCTGCGGCCCCTCGGCGCCGGGGGTCATCAGCTTCATGGCCGGGAGCCTGTCGCCCACCTTGATCATCGCGTTTCTCCTGATTTGGATACCCTGTTCGAGCCGACTGGTAGCCGAAGCCGGGGCCCGCGTGAAGGCGGGGGGATCAGGCGTAACGTTCCTCGGCCCAGGGATCGGCGTTGTTGTTGTAGCCGCGGGTTTCCCAGAAGCCCTTGCGGTCGGCCGTCGCGAAGGTGATGCGGCGGACCCATTTGGCGGATTTCCAGAGATAGTAGCGCGGCACCAGCACCCGCACCGGCCCGCCGTGCTGACGGGTCAGCGGCTGTCCCTCCCAGCTGTGCACCAGGCAGCAATCCTCGGCGGCGAACTGGTCGAGGCGAAGATTGGTCGTGTAGTCGTCATAGGACTCGAAAAGGACGTGGGTCGCGTCCGGGTGCGGCTGGACGAGGTCGAGAATGGTGCGGATCGACACGCCGCGCCAGTGGTTGTCGTAGCGCGACCAGGTGGTGACACAGTGCATGTCGGACACGCTGTCCTGCTGCGGCAGGGCCATGAACCTGTCCCAGTCGAGGGTGACGGGGCTGGCGACAGCGCCGTCGATCGCGAGGCGGAAGGCGGATTTCGGCACCTCCGGCTGGATGCCGAGATCGAGCACCGGCCAGTCGGTGACGAGGCGCTGGCCGGGGGGGAGGCGCTGCGCCGGCGGCGCGGTGGCGCCGGTCAGGCCCCGCCCCTCGCGCGACCAGTCCTGCTTGCGGCCGATCAGCTTGTCGCGGATCTGGCCGATCAGGCTGATATCCGGTCCGTCGTTTCCCTGCTTGTCCGCCTCGTCCATCGCCGTTCTCCTTTCGGGCCACACGATGATATGGGGTGAAAGGGGGCGCGGTCCAGCGCGCGGCGAGGGTCAGCGGTTCTTGAGGATGCGGGCCTTGTCGCGTTCCCAGTCGCGCTTGGCGATGGCCTGGCGCTTGTCGTGCTGCTTGCGGCCCTCGGCAATGCCGAGCGTGACCTTGGCGAGGCCGCGCGGGTTGAAATGCACATCGAGCGGAACGACGGTCGAGCCCTGCCGGGCGATGGCGCCGAGGAGCTGGTCGATCTGCTTGCGCTTGAGCAGCAGCTTGCGCGGGCCCTTGGTGTCGAAACGGGAGAGCACGCCGCCCTGATATTCGGGGATGTACATGTTGAAGAGATACATCTCGCCGTCACGCTCGCCGGCGAAGGCCTCGGAGAGGGTGGCGCGCCCCATGCGCAGCGACTTCACCTCGGCGCCGCGCAGCACGAGTCCGGCCTCGACCGTGTCCTTGATCGTGTAGTTGAACCGGGCCTTGCGGTTCTGCGCGGCGACCCCGTGGGAGATCAGCCCGGATTTCCGGGGTTCGGCCATCAGCCGAGCAGCCCGAGCCCGGTCATCGCGGCGCGCATCTGCGCCTTCGTCGCCTCGGCGAGCGGGGCGAGCGGCAGGCGGCAGACTTCCGAGCCGAAGCCGAGCAGAGAGGCGGCATATTTCGCCGGGGCGGGATTGCTCTCGGCGAACATCGCATCGTGCAGGGGCAGCAGGCGGGACTGGATCGCCATCGCGGTCTTCACATCGCCGGCGCGCCAGGCCCCCTGCATCTCGGCGCAGAGGCGCGGGGCGATGTTGGCGCTGACCGAAATGCAACCGACCCCGCCGGAGGCGAGAAAGGCGAGTGCGGTGTGATCCTCGCCCGAGAGCTGGCAGAACGACGCGCCGCAGGCGGCGGCGGTATGCAGCGGGCGGGTGAGGCTCGCGGTCGCGTCCTTCACCCCGACGATGTTGGGGTGCTGCGCGAGGCGCGCCATCGTCGCCACGCTCATGTCGATCACCGAGCGGGGCGGGATGTTGTAGATGATCAGCGGAATGCCGATCGCATCGGCGACCGCGGTGAAGTGGCGGAACAGCCCGTCCTGCGTCGGCTTGTTGTAATAGGGAGTGACGACGAGAACGCCGTCGGCGCCGACGGATTCGGCATGCTTCGCGAGGCCGATCGCCTCGCGCGTGGCGTTGGAGCCGGCGCCGGCGATCACCGGGACGCGTTTCTTCGCGACCTCGATCGTGATTTCCACCACGCGCTTGTGCTCGTCATGGCTGAGCGTGGGGGATTCACCCGTGGTGCCGACCGGGACGAGGCCGTCGGTGCCCTCGGCGATCTGCCATTCGATGAAACGTTCGAGTGCGGCCTCGTCGATGCGACCGTCTTCGTGCATCGGGGTGACCAGCGCGACCAGTGAGCCGTGAAACATTGTAATCTCCGTGAGTGGACGTAACCTATTCGCAGCATTCGGCGGCGACAAGGGATGGGAGCGCGGGATCAGTCCTGCTATTGATTCGTGCATGGTCCGGATGTTGCTGCTGCTGCTGACGTCCCTGCTCGCTCTCGGCGCCGCACCCGCGCCGCTGGGCGTGGTTGCCATCGCGGCACCGCTGCAACCCGTCCCTGCCCTCGCCCGGATCATGAACGACATCCGCGCCAATCGCTGGACCGAGGCGGAAACTCTGGCCGCCACCCAGCCGGACCGGCTGGTGGCGCGGCTGGCGACCTATTACCGGCTGCTCGACCCCGGCGCTGCGAACGAAACCGAGATCGCCGCGTTCATGGCGAAATATCCCGACTGGCCAGAACAGGGGATCCTGGCGCGACGGTGGAACGAGGCGCTGGCCGCCGACCCGGACGACGCCGCGGTGCGGCGCGAATGCCGCACCCGGCTGCCCGCAACCGCCGCCGCCAATGCGCGCTGCGCCGCCGCCCTCGACCCGGTGGCGCCGCGCGAGGCGGCGCGCTTCGCCCGGCGCGCCTGGATCGACGGGTTCGACAGTCCGGCCAGCGCGGCGACATTCGAGGCGAAATACGGCGCGCTGCTGACGCGGCAGACAAACTGGGCGCGGTTCTCGCGCCTCGCCATCGCCGGCAAACTGAGCGTGGCGACGATGCTGCTCGATCAGTTGCCGGCCGGCGAGGCCGCCACCGCGCGCGCCTTCATGGCACTCGCGCATGGCGGCAAGCAGGCGCAAGCGGCGGTGGCGGCGCTGACCATCGAGCAGCGGGCGACCCCGTTCCTGTTCTTCGCCGAACTCGCCGCAACTCCCGATCAGGCCGGACGACTCGCGCTGTGGCAGGCGCTGGGCGCGGATGCGGCGAAGCAGGCGACGGGGCTGGCGCGCGCGCTGCTCTGGCGGCGGCGGGAGAGTTTCGCGCGCGACCTGCTTGCCGCCGGCGATGCGAAGGACGCCTATGCGCTGGTCGCCACCGCCCGGCCGCCGGGCGAGGACGCGCGGGCCAGCCGCGATTTCCTCGCCGGATTCATCGCCCTGCGCATGCTGCAAGAACCGGCCGTGGCGCGGCCCTGGTTCGTGCGGCTGGGCGCGCTTTCCACCGCCGTGATCACCCGTGCCCGCGCCTTCTACTGGCTGGCGCAGACCGAGAGCGGCCAGGCGGCGCGGGCCGATTTGCTGCGCGCCGCCGCCTATCCGGACACGTTCTACGGCCAGTTGGCCGCGCTTCAGGCGGGCGAGACGCCGGCGCAGCTGGCGGTGCGAATCCGCACGCTTGGCCCCCCTGCGGTGACGACGGGGCAGGCCTCCGCCTTCGCCGCCCGCGAATTGCCGCAAGCCGCGGTGCTGCTGGACGAGATGGGCGCGCCGCGCCGGGCCCGCGCCTTCCTGCTGCGGATGGCCGAGCTTAGCCCCGGCCTCGTCGACAGATATCTCGACGCGCGGCTTGCCGACGGCATCGGCCAGGTGTCGGCTTCGGTCATGGTCGCGCGAATGGCCGGGACGGCGGGCGACATGCTGGTGCATATCGGCTGGCCGATCCCGCCGGGGCTGCTGCCGGCACCCGGCCAGCCGCGCCTTGAACCCGCCGCGGTGACCGTTCCGCCGCCCCCGCCGCCGCCGCCGCGCAGCGTGATCCTGTCGCTGATCCGCCAGGAAAGCAGTTTCGATCCGCGTGTGGTCAGCCCCTCCGGGGCCGAGGGGCTGATGCAGCTGATGCCGGGAACGGCAAGGCAGGTGGCGCAGCGCGCCGGCCTTGCCTTGCCGCCGCGGGCGTTGCTCGATGATCCGTCACGGAACATCGCGCTCGGCTCGGCCTATTTCGCCCATCTGCTCCAGCGTTTCGGCGATTGCCTCCCGCTGGCGATCGCGGCGTATAATGGTGGTCCCGGCAACGTCATGAAGTGGGTCGCCACCAATGGCGATCCGCGCATGCCGAAGGCGGAAGGCGGGGCCGACCTGGTGACGTGGATCGAAGAGATCCCGTTCGGGGAGACGCGCAACTATGTGGAACGGGTGACGGAGGGGATCGTGATCTATCGCGCGCTGGAGGGAAAACCGGCGACCGACCCGGTGGTGCGGTGGACCGCATCGCGGTGAGCGCCTCTGGCGTTCTGGGCCGAGCCGTGGCCTCGGGCCTTGGCGTCGGCTTCGTGCCGCGCGCGCCGGGCACCGCCGGCGCACTGCTCGGGCTGCTCGTCGGCTGCATACTTTACAATTACGGTATCGGCGCGCTCGTCGGCGGAATCCTGCTGTCCAGCGCTGCGGGGCTGATTGCGATCCCCGGAACCGGCATGGCGCGGCGCGATCCGGGCTGGATCGTGATCGACGAGGTGGCGGGGCAGATGATCGCCCTGCTCGGCCTGCCCTGGCTGACCGGCTCGGGCGTGCTGCTGGCCTTCCTGCTGTTCCGCATCTTCGACATCCGGAAGCCCTGGCCGATCAGCCTGGCAGATGCGCGGCACGACGCCTTCGGCATCATGGCGGACGACTGGATCGCCGGAGCCTTCGCCGCGATCGTGCTGGTGGTGTTACGCTTCATCTGGCCGGGAACGGGGCTGTGAACCCGAAAGCGGCGCTGGTGATCGGGCGGGCGCGGGACGCGGGATGCAGGATCACGACCGCGGAAAGCTGCACCGGCGGAATGATCGCCGCGGCGCTGACCGACATCGCCGGCGCTTCCGCCGTGTTCGGCCACGGCTTCGTCAGCTACGCGAACGATGCAAAAACGACGATGCTCGGCGTTCCCCCGCGTTGATCGCGCGGGATGGGGCCGTGAGCGAGGCGGTGGCGCGGGCAATGGCCGAGGGTGCCCTGGCACGCGCGGAAGCCGACCTCGCCGTGGCGGTCACCGGAATCGCCGGCCCGGAGGGTGGCTCGGCGGAGAAACCGGTCGGCACGGTCTGGTTCGGCCTGGCACGCAAGGGCGGCGCGACCCTGGCCGAACGGCGCGTCTTTGCCGGCAACCGGGGCGAGGTGCGGCGGGCGACTGTGGACCACGGGCTCGACCTGCTGGCCAGGGAACTGGGATGAGCCAGCCGGGTTAACTCTCAATTAATCAATTCATCGCATATTGATACGATCGCCTCGCATCGGGGCTGTGTATGTTTCATTATGGATGCGGCCTGGAGGCGGGCCGGATTCTCGACACCGTACGGAGACTGAAACGGGATGTCGACAGCCGACGCCGCGACAAACGGGTTGCGGCAGGACCGCGATCGCTATGCTCTGCTGGCATTCTGCTGGGGCGACCTGCTTCTGACGATCGACCGCGATCTCCGGATCGAAACCATGTCGGGCGCAAGCGAGGCGCTGACCGGCCGAAGCATAGCGGCCTGGACCGGACGGCCGATCGACGACCTGATCGACCGGGCAGATCGCGGCCGGATCACCGGCATGCTGGAGGCCCTGACGCCCACACGGCGAGCGATGGCGGGCACGGTGCGCCTTGCCGGGCAGCAGGGAACCGTTACTCGGGTCAGCATGGCGGCACATCGGCTCGAGGGCGGCAGTGACCGCATCTACGTCGCGATGCGCCGGCTGCCGGAGACGCGCCCGAGACTGCGCCGCCGCCGGATGCGGTCGAGGAGGCGCGGCACCTTTCCGGGCGCCTCGCGACGGCGGGAGCCGGCGGCGCGGAAATGACCCTGCTGGCGATTCCGCCCGTGGCGACGCGGCGATACCCACGGCAAGCCTCTCGGCGACACTCTGGACGACCTGCTCAAGGCCCACTCGCTCGGT
>NZ_CAJQZK010000006.1:0-108761 GCF_907164655.1 Acidocella sp. C78 | reverse complement strand
CATTCGGAAAGCATACGATCACCGATCCGCCCGGATTGAGGTGGCGAAGATGCCTTGACAGCACCGCCCAGGGATCGGCCATGTGTTCGAGCACGTCGCCATAAACCAGAACGTCGACGCCATCTGACAGGTCGAAAGGAAAGTCTTCTGTCTCGATGTCGCAGAGGGCAACATCGGTCAGCCGTGTGCGGGCCAGTTCGAGCGCCGTTGCGTCGGCGTCGACACCGAGGACACGGGCGCGCGGGTTGAGCCGGAGGTAGGCGGCGCCGAGAGCGCCGCCACTGCAGCCGACATCGACGACCGTTCGCGCATCCAGCGGGATGGCGGCAAGCAACTCGGGATTGGCAAAGTCCGGATAGGCGCCAGCCATCGCGATTTCCGGCTGCGCGGCCGCGGCAGGGGCCGCGGCGATCAATTCACTCATCAAAATACTCCCTGTCCCGCTCAAATTCCGGACCGGCGGCAAAATGTGAAACGCCGCCACGGCCCACGCCATGATAAACAAAGCCGGCGGCACGAATTGCCTCCGGATCAAAAATATTCCGCAGGTCGACAATCAGTCGTCCCTGCATCCGCGCCGCCAGCCAATCTGGCGAGAGGGCACGGAATTCGTTCCACTCGGTCAGCACGACCAGAATCGCGGCACCGTCAATCGCCGCGGTAGCAGTTTCGGCATACCGAACCGAGCTTGGCAGCAACGGCTTCGCCGCTGCCATCGCTGCGGGATCATAGGCGATGATTTCGCCGCCGTCATCTGCCAGCGCCTCGATTGTGGGAATGGCGGGCGAGTCCCGCATGTCGTCGGTCTCGGGTTTGAAGGCGAGGCCGAGCACGGCGACGCGCATGCCGCGCACCGAGCCGCCGGCGGCATCGAGGATGCGGCGCCCGAGCCCGGCCTTGCGCGCCTCGTTCACCGCGACCACGGCCTCGGTCAGCCGCGAGGGGGCGCGGGCGTCCTGCGCGATGCGAGCTAAAGCGAGCGTGTCCTTCGGAAAGCAGGAGCCGCCGAAGCCGGGGCCGGGATGCAGGAATTTCGGGCCGATCCGCCGGTCGAGCCCCATGCCGCGGGCAACGCCGTGGACGTCTGCCCCTAGAGCCTCGCAGAGATCGGCCATTTCGTTGATGAAGGTGACCTTCATCGCAAGAAAGGCGTTGGCCGCGTATTTGATGAGTTCGGCGGTCTCGAGGGTGGTGATCAGGATCGGCGTCTCGATCAGGTTCAGCGGGCGATAGAGTGCGCGCAGAACCTCGCGGGCGCGCTCGGTCTCGGCACCGACGACGACGCGGTCCGGCCGCATGCAGTCGCTGATCGCGCTGCCCTCACGCAGGAATTCCGGATTCGAGGCGACGTCGATCGTGAGGTCGGGGCGGCGGGCCGCGGCGAGGGCGGCAAGGCGGCGGCCGGTGCCCACCGGAACGGTCGACTTCGTGACAAGCACTGTCGGGTGGTCGAGTGCTGCCAGCACCTGCTCGGTGGCGGCAAAAACATAGGACAGGTCGGCATGGCCGCCGCCGCGGCGGGCGGGTGTGCCCACCGCGATGAATACAGCCTCGGCTCCGGCGATGGCCTCCTCAATGTTGCCGGTGAAGCCAAGCCGGCCAGCGGCGCGGTTGCGCGCAACCAGCGGATCGAGCCCGGGTTCATAGATCGGGATCTCGCCGCGATGCAGCCGGTCGAGCCGCCTTGGGTCGGTTTCCGCGACCATCACGCTCACACCGAATTCGGCGAAACAGGCCGCCGAAACCAGGCCAACATAGCCGCCGCCGATGATCGCGATTTTCAACACGTTCAGCTCTCCTGACTCGCCTTGCGGTTGTTCTGGCAATCATGCGCGCGTGAGGCAATAGGCCGTGCCGTGCGGAATCAGGGCGGTGCCACGCCACGTTCCCAGTAGGGCGGTGTGCCGAGATAGGCGGCAAAGCCGTCGATGAAGGCGCGGACCTTGGGTGGAACCACCCGCTTGGGCGGGTAGACCGCCCAGATGAAGCGCTCGCCGGGCCAGAACATCGCCAGGTGATCGGGCAGCAGCCGGACCAGTTCGCCGGTGCGCAGCGCCGCCCCCGCGATCCAGCCCGGCAGCAGCGCCGCGCCGAGCCCGGCGCGGGCGGCGGCGAGCAGAGCCTCGCTGTCGTTCAGGCGGAGGCGACCGGCAAGCGGGATGTCGTGCCGTTGTCCTGCCGGATCGGTCAGCAGCCAGCGGTCATGCTGCTGCAGGGCGAAGAGGAGATGCGGCAGGCGGGCGAGATCGTCCGGGGTGGCGATCGGGCCGTGCCGGGCGAGCAGGGCGGGCGCGGCGCAGAGGACCCGGCGGTGCGGCGCGAGCTTGCGGGCGATCAGCCGGCTTTCCTCCAGCGCGCCGATGCGGATGGCGAGATCGGTTCCGGACTCGATGATGTCGACCACCGTATCGCTCAAGGTGATGTCGATCCGGATGTCCGGCCAGGCGGCGGCGAAGCCGGGCATGAAAGGCATGACGTGCAGCCGGCCGAAGGCGGAGGGAACGTTGAGGCGCAAAAGGCCTTGCGGTCTTGCGTTGAGATCGGCGGCGACGGCGCGGGCCTCGTCGAGTTCGGCGAGCACGCGGCGGGCGCGTTCGAGAAAGGCGAAGCCGATCTCGGTGAGATGCAGCTTGCGGGTCGAGCGGTTGAACAGCGCGGCGCCGAGCTCGGCCTCAAGCGCCGCGATGGCGCGCGAGACCGAGGAGGGCGGCAGCCGGGCCTCGCGCGCGGCGCCGGAAAAGCTGCCGAGCTCGGCGGCGCGGACGAAGGCGCGGAGGCGGGCGAGTTCATCCATCGGGCGGGCGGGCGGGCTTGTGCTGGAGGGACAAAAATGAATTGCGATTTCTGCCTCTACAGCACGGACGGCGGCGGGCGCAAATGGAATCGGGCGATGAGGAGTGAGGGACATGCGCCGGATTTCGGAATTTCGGACGAGGGGATTTGCGCCGGCGGTGCGGCTTGCGGCGGGATTCGCGGTTGTGCTCGGCTGTCTCGCGGCGGGAGGCGCCGTGGCGCCGTTGCTGCCGGTGAAGCTGCCGGGGGCGCTGGTGGGCATGGTGATGCTGGCGGCACTGCTCGCCGCGCATCGCGGATGGGTGGCGGTGGCGGCCGGTGAGGCGGGGGCGCTGCTGCTGCGCCGCTACGCGCTGTTCTTCGTGCCGGCGGGCGTGGGAGTGATGACCAGCGCCGGCGCGCTGCGGACGGCCTGGCCGGCGGTTTTGGCGGCGCTGGTCGTCTCCTCGCTGCTGGCGCTGGCTGTGACGGGGCTGACGATGCGGCTTCTGATCGGGTTGCGGGCTTCGGTGCCGCGGGCGGCGTTGCCGGCGGGGTGCGGCCATGAATGAGATATGGAGCGGCACCTTGTCGGGACTCGGGTTTGCCGCCGCCACGGTGCTGGCCTTCGAGGCGGCGCTGTGGCTGGCGCGGCGGGTCGGGCACCCGGTGCTGAACCCGACTCTCGTGGCGATCCTCGCCGTGATGGCGGGACTGGTGGCGGGGCACGTACCTTATCCGGTCTATACGCGCGGGGCGGCGCCGGTTTCCTGGCTGCTCGGGCCGGCGACAGTGGCGCTGGGCGTGCCGCTCGCGCGTAATCTCGGCGCGATCGCGCGGGACAGCCTGGCTGTTCTCGTCTCGCTCGCCGCCGGTGCGCTGACCGCGGCGATTGCGGGGCCGCTGGTTCTGGTTGCATGCGGCTGTACCGGCGCACTGGATCTGGCGATGGCGCCGAAGGCGGCGACAACCCCGATCGCCATGGCGGTGGCGCGCGAGATCGGTGTGGCACCCGCGCTCGCGGCGGTGTTTGCGATCGCCGGCGGGGTCATCGTGGCAATTGCGGCCCGGCCGCTGCTGGGCTGGCTCGGAATCGAGGATCATCGGGCCTTCGGTCTCGCGGCGGGGGTGGCAGGCAGCGGAATCGGCGCTGCGGAAGCGGTAGCGCGCGATTCGGAAGCAGGCGCTTACGCGGCCCTCGGCGTCGGGCTGACGGCGGTGGCGACCGCGCTGGCGGTGCCTGCGCTGGCGGCGTTGGGGGTGGTCTGAGCGGGCGTGGAAAAGGGGGGGGCAGGTTCCCATTTGTCGTGGCGGTACCGGCGGTTAGGCAGCGTGGACAAACCGCGGGGGGGGGGATTCCCACGACACGGTGAGAGCCGGACCGAAAAAGATAGTTGAGCGATTTCAGTAAGTTGTGATTCAGTTCGTTTGCGAAGACGGACGGAGACACGATGACCTGGACTGAAATCGCTCGGCGACGATATTGCCGGGCCGGATTGCGCTACGCAAGCGACCTCACCGACGCTGAATGGGCCATGATCGAGCCGTTCATGCCCGCTCCGCAGCATCGAGGCCGACCCCGAAGGGTGGCGCTTCGAAGGATTGTGGAGGCCATCTTCTACATGCTGGCAACCGGCTGTCAGTGGCGCCAGATCCCGAAGGAATTCGCTCCGTTCACCACCGTGCAGGGGTATTTCTACCGCTTCTGTCGTGACGGCACGTTCGATCGCATCAATCACGTCCTAGTCATGCAGGCGCGGGAAATGGCCGGACGCGAGGCTTCGCCCACAGCCGGTGTGATCGACAGTCAGTCGGTCAAGACCACCGAAGCCGGCGGGCCGCGCGGGTTCGATGCCGGAAAGAAGATCAAGGGCCGCAAGCGCCACATCATCACAGATACAATCGGCCACCTCGTCGGTGCCGTCGTTCATCATGCCGGTATTCAGGACCGCGACGGGGCGCCCGACGTGCTCAAATCCGTCAAATCCCTGTATCCCTGGTTGCGGCACATATTCGCTGACGGCGGTTATGCCGGTCCTAAACTCAATGGACGCCTCGCCAAAATCGGCAAATGGACCATACAGATCGTAAAGCGCTCCGACGCCGCGAGCGGGTTTGAACTCCTGCCGCGGCGCTGGGTGGTAGAAAGAACCTTCGCCTGGCTCGGCAGATGCCGACGTCTCGCAAGGGATTTCGAGGCCACCGTTACCAGCGCCACCGCATGGCTCTTCCTCGCCCATATCCGCCTGCTCACACGAAAAATCGCCCGTCACCGATAGTCGCACTACCATTCAGATTCGGGCTCTGAGATGTGATTCGACACTGACTTCTGGAGCGGAGGTCAGGGTTGGTTCGTGGATTGATGAGTGACGAGGAATGGGCGTTTTTCAGACCGTTTCTGGCTGAGCCTGGAGCGGCAGGGGGCCGACCGCCGTACGACCATCGCCGTGTGCTGGACGCGATTTTCTGGATTGCCCGAACCGGCGCTCCGTGGCGGGATCTGCCGTCGGAATTCGGAAGATGGAACTCCGTGCACCGACAATTCCGGCGCTGGACCGCAAGCGGGGTCTGGGACGTGATGCTCGAAGCCCTGGCCGATAGCGGTGGGCCGGCGGATACCTTGCAGATGATCGACAGCACCATCGTCCGGGCGCACCATTGCGCCGCCGGCTTAAAAAGGGGACTCAGAGCCAGGCTCTTGGTCGTTCTCGAGGTGGCTTCTCGACCAAAATCCATCTCCGAGCCAACGCCGAGGGGCTGCCCATAGGCATCATCCTGAGCCCCGGCGAGGCTCACGACAGCACGGCTTATGCCGACCTGATGGATGAGCGCGACAGTGATCCCGGCATCCTGCTGGCCGATCGGGGATATGACAGCGACGCGATCAGGCAGGACGCACGCGACCGCGGAACAATCCCCGAAATCCCGACCAAGAAAAACCGTCGTATCCAGCATTCCGTCGACCGCCCCCTCTACGCACTACGAAATCGCATCGAGCGCGGCTTCAACAAACTCAAGAATAGCCGCCGGATCGCCACCAGATACGACCAAACCGCCAACAGCTTCCTAGGTTTCACTCTCCTCGTCTCAATCCGCCTCTGGTTCAGGTTTGTCCACGCTGCCTAGTATATCAGTATTTATTAAAATTTTTCATTAAAATAAAATCTAACATAATTTTAGTACTTTGTTCCCATTTTAAAAAATTTATTTTAGAAGAATTGGGCAAAGACCCATGCTCGTAATCATGAGTCCATCTTCGAATTATATTTTCTAATTTAGAAGAATTACTTCCTGAAAAATAGAAGGCATTATCGCCTGCAACCTCTCGGAAAACAGGTATATCACGTGCAATTATCGGCATATCACGCATAGCTGCCTCAATTAAGGGCAACCCAAATCCTTCATTTATACTTGCCGCGATTAGACAATCGCAAATTTTATATATATTTTCTAATATATTATCGTCTGGTGATTCTATCCAAATTAGACGACGTTGAAATTCAGGGTGTTTACGTATGCGCACGGCAGGAATGTCGGTCTTCCAGTCAGGCCTTCCAACTATGACAAGTTGAATGTCCATTCCAGACGCCCAGAGATGCTCAAATGCATCAATTACTTGCCCATGCGCTTTTCTTAACTCAATTGTACCAACCATTAAAAATTTTAAATTCTTTGTATTTAAATTGTATTTTTGTAAAATATTAAAAATTTCATATCGATTTTTCTTTAATGAATGAATATTTGCTCCAAGATGCGCCCAACCTAATTTAATTTCATGATTTTTTTGAAAATGAAATAAATTTAACCAGTTACGAAGATCGTTCATTACAGTCTGTGATATAGCGAGCAAACCATGCGCATTTGATATAGTTTCAAGCCAAACTCTATGATTTTCAGTGACAATTGGCAATGTCGTTTCAGGGTGAAGCACCGGCATCAAATCATATACAGTAAATACAATCTTAACACCTATTTTTTTCCAACTAAAAATTTGATTTTTATTTAAAATAGTCGTATATGTTGATAAATCAAGACCCCAGAATACATCATTTTTCCAAACTTCTACTGGATCATCGTAAAGTGAACCTGGATCAAAACCAAGAAATTTTGCTGTAAAACGGCGAGCATAGCGATATCCGTGCGATGATCCTGCATATACTGGCTCAATTCGATATCCAAATAATTCATTTTTAAATAGTTCTATAAGAACTTCACGAACAACTCTTTGTATTCCTGTGTTAATATCTATACGACAGATTGCCGATACATCGACAAGAAGCTGACGATGTCTGATTTTATTTAAATTTTGTGAGAACGGAAATTTTGATGACATTTTTACCATTTTATATAAATTATTATCATTTTTTATGGTGGATTGGGAGCATAGAGAAAATTTTTAATCCAATACTCTAGATATAAGAGACGCCGCTAGTATCTCAATATCTGCCTGCTTCGCTGACTGCAAAGCCAAATCACGCATCCGATATCGGTCTCTTTCTGACAGTTCAATAGCCTTAATCATGGTTTCAAGCATACTTTCTGTATCGCCAGCATGATAAACAAGTGAATTTTCTTCTGGTCTAATAAAATCAAGAAGGGCGGGCAGATCAGGAACGATTGTAGGACGACCAAAACCATGCGCTAGAGACAAAGTTCCCGATGTCAACGCGCGCCGATAAGGAAGTATAACAAAATCAGCTGATTTTATTACATATTGCATGACCGCATCTTCAATAAATCTAGGTATAATGTGAATACAATTCTCTATAGTTATGTAACGTTCTTCAAAATATCCACCTCTTCGTCCTGCAACAACCAGGCGCGCTTGAGGAAATATTGAGTTAAGAGCAATAAAACTATTAAATAATTTATCTATTTCTTTATTGTTATTATTATTTCCAACAAAAGAAAATCCAATAGTTGATTCTTCAAATTCAAAATATTTTTTTGCTGCACTTTCATTAATATCGTTTGGATACGCTACCGCGATATTTGGAAAATATGAATTAATTATTTTTTTTTCATTTGCGCCAATATTTAATACTAAACTTTTAGCGGTGTAAGAGTGCACATGAATAGTATCAACAATTTGCGCTATTGCTTCTCTCAAGCGCGCGTAAAGATTAGGAAACCTGCCATCATGTGGTACGTCGTCATGCACAGTCCATACGATATGGCCGCCTTGTGCTTGAAATGCAATAAATTTTTCTAAAATTTTAGATATTGCTGATGATGCTTCGATTTCGCTATCGATATCAAAATACAATAAATCTTCCCAATTCAAATGAAATACAGATCGATGGGATTTAATTATATTTAACGCAATATCAATTGATCCATTGTAAACATTCACTGTTTTTTTTAATGCATTTTCTAGTATCTTCTGATAAGGCTTGCTGCCACGATATTCAGACGAAAAAATCCAACTAAGTTTTTCATTTTTCATGGTAGAATCCGGATATTTCTGGTGGCTCAAAGTGATTGTGTATATTTATATAACTTGATAATTTATTTTTTATTAAAAAATTTATTTTTATAAATCAGCATAAAGACACATCAGCGGCCGACCCTTGATGCCTTTGATCCCCCGAATCTGAATGGTAATGTGGCAGTGAACCGCCCCGGGTTTACCGGAGGCCATTTGGGTTAAGCTAAGCGGCGATCTTCATCTGGTCGAGTGTGGCGAAATATCGTTGTTCGGCTTCGGCGGGCGGGATGTTGCCGATCGGCTCGAGAAGGCGCCTGTGGTTAAACCAGTCGACCCATTCGAGCGTTGCGAACTCGACGGCTTCCAACGATTTCCACGGCCCGCGACGACGGATGACCTCGGTCTTGTAAAGGCCGTTGATGCTCTCGGCGAGAGCGTTGTCGTAGCTATCGCCGACACTGCCGACGGACGGTTCGATGCCGGCCTCCATCAGGCGCTCGGTGTATTTGATCGAGACATACTGGCTGCCCCGATGGCTATGATGGACGAGACCGCCGCTACGTACCGGGCGTCTGTCGTGAAGAGCCTGTTCCAGGGCATCGAGGACGAAACCGGCATGCGCGGTGCGGCTTACCCGCCAGCCAACGATACGCCGGGCGAATGTATCGATGACAAACGCCACATACACAAAGCCTGCCAGGTCGCGACATAAGTGAAGTCGGAGACCCAGAGCATATTCGGCGCCGGCGCCTGGAACTGGCGGTTGACGCGGTCCTGTGGGCAGGGTGTCGCCCTGTCGCTGATCGTCGTCCTGACCGGCTTGCCGCGGATCACGCCCTGCAGGCCGATGATCCGCATCAACCGCTCCACCGTGCAGCGGGCAACAGCGCATCCTTCCCGCTGCAACTGCCGCCAGACCTTGCGAGCACCGTAGACCTCGAAATTCTCCGCGAACACGCGCCGGATATCCGCCTCGAGCGCCTCATCCCGCCGGGCCCGTTCTGACCGCCTCTCGGGGTTGGCCCGCTTCGCGACATGCTCGTAGTAGGTCGATGGGGCGATCGGCAGGACCCTGCAGATCGGCTCGACCCCATAAGCCCCGCGGTGATCATCGATGAACGAGATCATGGTTTGAACCGGCGGTCGAGCTCCGCCTGGGCAAAATATGCCGACGCCTTGCGCAGGATCTCATTCGCCTGGCGAAGCTCGCGGTTCTCGCGTTCCAGTGCCTTCAGCTTCACCGACACTTCCGACGGAACACCAGGCGAGCGGCCGCTGTCGCGATCCACCTTCTGCACCCATTCACGCAGCGTATGCGGTGAGCAGCCAAACCCGACTTAAACAGTCAAACCCGGAACGATACGGTATCGTAAGTTGAGATCTTTGATTTCACTCGAGATTTTCGTAGGCACGTCGGGATTTTGCAAAAACGTGGTGCTAAATAATTGCGCAAATTGCTTCTTTTAACTTGATTTATGATTGGTTTTCGGCTGCCAATTCGGCATGTTCGTGCGCGAGAAGCGAATCAACGGCTACAGCTACCTTTATCTGGTCGAGAGCGTCCGTGAGGACGGGCGCAGCAAGCAGCGCATCATCAAGAACCTGGGCCGGAAGGAAGTCGTCCTGGCCGATGGAGGTCTCGACCGCCTCGCCGCCTCGATCGCGCGCTATGCCGACCGTGCCTCGGTCCTGGCCCAGCTGGCGGCAGGCAATCCGGACGGGCTGAGCTGCAAGCGGATCGGCGCGCCGCTGTTGTTCGGCCGACTGTGGCAGGAGAGCGGGATCGCTGCTGTGTTCGAGGAGCTGCTGGCCGGGCGGCAGTTCGAGTTCCCGGTCGAGCGCGCGGTGTTCGCCACCGTGCTCCACCGGATCATGGTCTCGGGCTCGGATCGCGCCTGCGACAAATGGCTCGAGGATTACGACATTCCCGGCACCGAGGAGCTCGGCCTGCATCACCTCTACCGCGCCATGGCCTGGCTCGGCGAAGAGCTGCCGGACGAGGAACAGGGGGATGCCACGCCCTTTGCGCCACGGACGGTGAAGGATCTGGTGGAAGAGCGTCTCTTCGCCCGACGGCATGATCTGTTCACCGACCTCTCGGTCGTGTTCATGGACACCACCTCGCTGTATTTCGAAGGTGCCGGCGGCGAGACGCTGGGCGCGCGGGGCCACTCCAAGGATTACCGCCCACAGCTCGCGCAGATGATCCTCGGCGTGGTGATCGATCAGGACGGAAGGCCAATCTGCACCGAGATGTGGCCAGGAAACACCGCCGATGTCTCGGTGCTGGTGCCGGTGATCGACCGCCTGCGGTCGCGCTTCGGCATCGGCCGGGTCTGCGTCGTCGCCGATCGCGGCATGATCAGTGCCGCGACGATCGCCGCGCTGGAGGAGCGCGGGCTGGAATACGTGCTCGGCGCAAGGGAACGCACCGACCGCATCGTCCGCGAGGTGGTGCTGGCCGATGAGCGCCCCTACACCCCGCTCTGCCTCGAGCGCGCCGGTGGCGACGAGACCCAGCTCTTCATCAAGGAGGTCAAGGTCGCGGGCAAGCGCTATATCGTCTGCCGCAACGAGGCGGTGGCCATCGAAGAGGCCGAGACCAGGCGCAAGGTGGTCGCCGCCCTCGATCGTCAGCTGACGCGCGGCGATAAGGCGCTGATCGGCAACTCCGCCTATCGCCGCTTCCTGCGCCCGGTCAGTGACGCAAAGCCCGGCCGCAAGCACAAGCTGTTCGAGATCGACGCCGGCAAGCTCGCCGAGGAAGCCCGCTTCGACGGCGTCTTCGTGCTGCGCTCCAACGCCCGGATTTCACCGCTGCAGGCGGTGATCCGCTACCGGGACCTGCAGAATGTCGAACGGCTGTTCCGTGTCGCGAAGGCGACAATGCGCACCCGGCCAATCTACCATTCCTCCGACGCCGCCATCCGCGGCCACGTCTTCTGCTCGTTCCTCGCGCTGATCCTGCACCAGGCGCTCGACGAAAAACTCCGCCGGGCCGGCAAGCGCGTCGAATGGGCCGATCTCCTGCGTGATCTCGACCGCCTCCAGGAGGTCACCATCAGCAAGCGCGGGCAGCAGATCGTCCTGCGCACCCCAGCAACCAACTCGATCGGGCCGATCTTCAAGGCCGCCGGCGTCGCCCTGCCAGCCAACGTGCGAGACGCATCCGCTTCCTGATCCAAATCCTCCCGAAAGCCGCAGGGTGTGGTGCTAAGAAACCACGCGCCCACAATACATGGCTGTTTTCATTGGACTATTTTCAGGTCGCTGTTCAAGTCGGGCCAAACTTCGCGGCTATCGACACCATCGCCGCCCACCGCGAGGGATGTTCGCCCTCGTGCTCCAGCACCATCCGCACCGCCCGCTCGCGGACTTCAGGAGAAAACTTGTTCGTCGTCGGACTCGTCATGGCTCCATCCTATTTGGGAGTTGGAGCCTCCGGTAAACCCAGGGCGGTTCACGCATCGCCATGGTGGACAGCACCTCGGTTCGGGCACATCGCGCGGCCGCGGGCGGTAAAGGGGGGCGCAAAGCCAGGCTATCGGCCGGTCGAGGGGTGGACGGACGACCAAGATCCACGCCGTCGCGGATGAGCAGGGGCGCATCGCCGCACTCCTCCTGACGCCGGGACAGGCCTCCGACATCAGCGGCGCCAGGGCGCTTCTGCCCACAATACCGCCACCAGAAGAGCTGATCGCCGACAAAGCCTACGACGCCGATGACCTGCGCGCCTTCCTCACCCGCCAAGGCACCAGGCCCGTGATCTCGCCCATGCCCAACCGCCGCGCCATTCCGCCCTTCGACCCCGTCGCCTACAGAAAGCGCAATCTCATCGAACGCGCCTTCTGCAGGCTCAAGGACTGGCGCGCCATCGCCACACGCTACGACAAAACCGCACGAAATTTCCTCGCAGGTATCTGCCTCGTCCTCGCCGTCACATCTTGGATCAGTTGAGTCCAGAACCTAGTCGAATAGGCTCTTAACGGGGTAGTCTTTCAATCATCTCTGTAATCAACTGAGCATCTGCTGATACTGGAAGAAATGGAAAAAAAAGAAGTGGTAGATCACGCATCTTAGGATTATTTGCTTTATCTAAAGGTGATGGATATACGGTCGACGAAGCGCTTCTTTTGACCAAATTTGTGCGTATAAAACTTAGCTCAAGAACGCTAGCTATTGTAAATCCTTCCACTATATATAAAGGCATACAATTATTGCCATGTACATGAAAAAGTGTAAATTGTTCGTTTATTAATTGAAGTGATTTTCGAACCTTCATATTAAAATCTGGATTTAAAATACGCTCAAGAAAGTGAATTTCTAAAACAATTTGATCAAATATAGATAATATTTCATGACTAATAGTAGAGAAAATATCCCATTCACCACCTTCAATATCCATCTTTAATAGCATAGATTTTTTATTATTTGGAATATTATCAAGATGATCAATTAACGGTATACATTTTGGTATTTTTTCATTCTCACCACAAATTCCTATTCTTTTAAAATTGAATCGTTCATGAGTTTGCGGGCATTCGTTAACGGTATGGTCATGTAAAAAGACATTTGCGCCACGTTCTGCAAGGTCAAACTCAAAACTTACATCCGGCCCTACGCCAAATGAAATTACGTTTTCGTTTAACTCTCGATCAGCAAGGACATAGCCGCCATCTCGCTCATTGCCAAACCTCACTTTTTTCAAATCAATATCAAATGGACGGAGAAGAGATAGTGTATTAAAAATTTCATTATAATTATTGATTATAGAAAAATTATTTTTTATGAAATTATTATCATTCATAATACCATTGTAAAAATTATTATTATAATTTTCTTGATTTTTTTCTAAAGAATTGAGAAAAATGTCCCATTGTTTTGATATTGTATTGATGCTAAATCTATTTATAGCATCGCTACGTCCTGATTTACTAATTTTATTTGATAAATTTTGGTCATTTAATAAAGAATATAAAACATCACGGGATTCTCCAATTGTTCGACAAATAAAACCGTTGCTTCCGTGCTTAATAAATTTTTCAATCTCAAAATAGGGACCGCATCTTTCCGGGGGGGCATATACAACAAGAGGCACGCCCATCATCCAAGCTTCTATAAAATTTAAAGTGTAAGGAATATTAAGTCCAGATGCGTAAAGATATACTGCAGCACCTCGATAAAATTCGATTTGGTCTTTTGGATCTAAATATCCTATTGAGCATGGAAATCCATCATTATCTATTCCACCAAGAATATTAGGAAATCCATCTGTTATCGAAATGTAATCAGAAGCATCTAATGGATATCGTTGTTTATAATTATTTGAAAAACTTAAAATAAAACCATTTTTTCCATTCCAATTCGAGTATAAAAGTGGATCCTTGCCAAATCTTATTATTGCGTCTTCGCCACAATAATAAGGTACTTTTTTCTCAATTTCTGAATATCTAATAATTTTTAGACCATTTTCGCGATATTTACGAATTTTTATTTCAGAATAATCTAATTTTTGGCCTATAGTACGCCAAATAACTTGTATATTACTAAATAATTCCCAGTTATTTATAATAAAATCAACATCATCCATAACGATTACAACATCAAACAAATCAATAAATGATTTCTTTAATTTTGCATATCTTGTGAAAAAATTAAATTCACATCCCATCTCACGAAATTTTTTGTAAAAATCAAGTTCTTCTAAGTTAAATTCGATATGAGGACGAAAATTTTGTACTGCGCCACGATCATTATTGACGCCAAGGACGCAAACGCTATGCCCAAGAGATTTAAACATACGTACTTCATCATCTTCTAGGATATGATGAACTGAATAGTACAGAATTTTCATCTTCACTCCTTGAGATATATAGCATTTTTTAAACGTTAACAAATCATTTATTCGTTGTATGATTTTATCATGAATGTATGAACACAAAGATAAGAGTCGTGTGCATACTGAGGTGGACTCTTTGGTGTGGACCACTGGGGGCGGGATTTAAGATGGAAGCTGATTGTCCGTCGTCAGAACATTTGGCGCAGATTGCGGCGTAGATTAGCGGAGAGGGGGCCTCGTCTGGGGGTTAATGCTAGGCGGCAAGCTTGCGGTGTTGCAAGCGCCGATGTTCGATGGTCTTCCATTTAATCCTTTCGTGCTGCTTGATGATGGCCGGGGCCCTGCCGAAGTAGGCGTCTGCGGGCGTCACGTTGTTCAGGCTTTCGTGATAGCGCCGGTGGTTGTAGTTTTCGACGAAGGCCTTGATCTGGGCCTCGAGGTCACCGGGCAGGAAGTAGTTTTCCAAGAGGATGCGGTTTTTCAGGGTCTGGTGCCAGCGCTCGATCTTGCCCTGGGTCTGGGGTGGTCTGAGTGAACCGCCCTGAACCGCCCTGGGTTTACCGGAGGCTCCAACTCCCAAATAGGATGGAGCCATGACGAGTCCGACGACGAACAAGTTTTCTCCTGAAGTCCGCGAGCGGGCGGTGCGGATGGTGCTGGAGCACGAGGGCGAACATCCCTCGCGGTGGGCGGCGATGGTGTCGATAGCCGCGAAGTTTGGCTGCTCACCGCATACGCTGCGTGAATGGGTGCAGAAGGTGGATCGCGACAGCGGCCGCTCGCCTGGTGTTCCGTCGGAAGTGTCGGCGAAGCTGAAGGCACTGGAACGCGAGAACCGCGAGCTTCGCCAGGCGAATGAGATCCTGCGCAAGGCGTCGGCATATTTTGCCCAGGCGGAGCTCGACCGCCGGTTCAAACCATGATCTCGTTCATCGATGATCACCGCGGGCTTATGGGGTCGAGCCGATCTGCAGGGTCCTGCCGATCGCCCCATCGACCTACTACGAGCATGTCGCGAAGCGGGCCAACCCCGAGAGGCGGTCAGAACGGGCCCGGCGGGATGAGGCGCTCGAGGCGGATATCCGGCGCGTGTTCGCGGAGAATTTCGAGGTCTACGGTGCTCGCAAGGTCTGGCGGCAGTTGCAGCGGGAAGGATGCGCTGTTGCCCGCTGCACGGTGGAGCGGTTGATGCGGATCATCGGCCTGCAGGGCGTGATCCGCGGCAAGCCGGTCAGGACGACGATCAGCGACAGGGCGACACCCTGCCCACAGGACCGCGTCAACCGCCAGTTCCAGGCGCCGGCGCCGAATATGCTCTGGGTCTCCGACTTCACTTATGTCGCGACCTGGCAGGGCTTTGTGTATGTGGCGTTTGTCATCGATACATTCGCCCGGCGTATCGTTGGCTGGCGGGTAAGCCGCACCGCGCATGCCGGTTTCGTCCTCGATGCCCTGGAACAGGCTCTTCACGACAGACGCCCGGTACGTAGCGGCGGTCTCGTCCATCATAGCCATCGGGGCAGCCAGTATGTCTCGATCAAATACACCGAGCGCCTGATGGAGACCGGCATCGAACCGTCCGTCGGCAGCGTCGCAAACGGCAATCCGCCGCCGCCCGCCCCGACCGACGCCGAGCCGCCGGAACCGCAAGCGCCGCACCTTACCATGTCAGACGTTACGATTGAGAAAATCGCAATGACGCTGGCCGAGGCCGCCCCTAAAGGCGTCATCATTGCACGCGATGAGTTGAGCGGCTGGCTCTTGGGCTTGAATACCTACAACGACGCGGGCCGCCAATTCTGGCTTGAGGCGCATGGAGGCCGCCCCTTCCGGGTGGATCGGCAAAAGCTGGCAAAGCCGGTCATCATCCCGCGCCTTGCCGTATCCGTCATGGGCTCTACCCAGCCGGAGAAGGTGGCGGAGATGTTCCGGCAACCGGACGATGGGCTGTTGCCCCGGTTCTGCTGGTTCTGGCCGGATCAACGCCCGTTTCGCCTGAGCCGCGCCGCGCCCGGCATCGAATGGGCAACCGAAGCCCTCGACCGGCTGCGGATGCTCGACCTCGCCCGCGATGATGAAGGGATTGCGCGCCCGGTCTATGTGCCGCTGGCCGAGGCCGCCGTTGCCATGATGGAGCAATTCGGGCGGGACATGCAGGACCGGCAACAGGAGGCCGGTGGATTGCTTCGCTCGACCTTGGGCAAGGCGCGCGGCCTGGCGCTGCGCCTCTCCCTGGTGCTGGCGATGCTGCGGTGGTGCGGAAAGGGCGGGTTTGACGCGCCGCCCTCGACCATTTCCCCGGACGATCTGGCCGCCGCCTGTGACCTGGTGGCGGATTACCTCATCCCGATGGCCGAGCGGGTTTACGGTGACGCAACCGCGACCGAGCCGGAGCGGAACGCCGCCACGCTGGCCCGGTGGATACGCAAGGCCCGCCCCGAGGCCGTTCATGTCCGAACGCTACAGCGCGAAGTGAGGTTGTCCGGCCTGAACAACGCCGCCGCGATCCATGCCGCCGCCGAAGAGCTGATAGAGGCGGATTGGCTACGCCCGCCGCCGCCTCAACGTGGTTTCCAGACCCGTCCGAAGGCAATCTATCCGGTCAACCCGCCGATTGTGGACGGTGCATCGTGAGCCGGTGGAGCGCCCGATATCGCGCTCTCTCTATAGCGGACACAGTGGGCACAGTGGACACAGTGGACACAGTGGGCGCGGAGACCCGAAAGGGCCGCCACAGAGTCCACACAGTCAACAGTGTCACTAAGGGAGATATCGCGAACGATACCGAGCGACCGATCCCCTGCACCCGCTGCGGTGCCGCATCCGATCCTATCGAGGTGGTGAATTTCGATCTCTGGCTATGTGCTGCATGCTGGCCGGGCGATCCGAACGACGCCGCCCATGACGCGACCGAGCGCGCCGCGATCATGGCCGAGGCTGGGGGAGGCCCGGCGGCGGAGGTGCTGCATCATCTGCCGGTCTCATGGGCGGACCCAGCCATAGCCCAACACCGGGCGCGCGGTGCCGGTGCTGCCGGGGTGCGTCATGGTGGTGCGAGGCGGAGAGGCGAAGGGCTAGCTGGCGCTGCATGGCGTGCCACCCGCCGCACGGTGCCGGGCCGGTGCGGGTGATCGAGACGTGACCGGCAAGCGAGGCCAAGGGCAAGGGCCAGCGAAGGGACGCGGCACCGGCAACCCCGTCGCACCGCCGTTCGATAAGACAACGGGCCGTATCGCCACCCTCCGGCGTGCTGAACTCTATGAAATGACGCGCGGCAAGGGTGGCAGATGGGCCGGTATCCGCCCCGCGCTGCCCCGCGCGCGCGTTCTGGTCACGGTGGGTAATCCGCCCCACCCTTACCTGGGGTCAGGTTTCTAGCGCACCCCCAGCACCGCCGCGCGCGGGTCCAGCCCATGCCCCCCAGTGACGCCCGCCGAAATCGGGGCGATCCTGTCCGCCGCCGGGTGGAAGCATCTCCAATGGCGGGAGAGGCGCGGAAATCCTGCAATCCGGGTGCGAGGCTACAAGGCTGGATCACTGCGGTCAGTGATCGGGCCGCCGTGACCGATCACCGCCGCGCGCGGGTTCAGCCCATGCTCCCCGTGACGTGGCGATGAATGAAAGGCAACGCCCTACGCGCGCGTAGGGTCGCTGTTTTAACAGGGGAAAAGCAGGGGCCGCCGTCATGAGCGGGGCCGCGCCCGGTGCGGACTGCGGACAGGTTTTGCGGACCTGCGCCTAGCGAAAAAAAGAGCGGGCGAAATCCCCGCCGGGCGATTGGCTGGGGAGGGACCCAAAGTTGCCGGGCATGTGCGACCTGGCCCGCCTGATCCGCGACCGGCGAGGCGGCGAATCCAGAGCAGCGGAAACGATCACGCAACCGTGATGCTGAGGCCGAAAAAGCCTATGATCCGGGCTGGTAGTATCAGGCTGGTATCGGGCGGATTTTCCGGCTTGTAGGGAAGTCTCATAAGCCATTGAAAAACCTGGCGGACCCGGCGCGATTCGAACGCGCGACCTTTGCCTTCGGAGGGCAACGCTCTATCCAGCTGAGCTACGGGTCCAATGAACTTCGCATAGCGCGGATCGGCCTGGGGCTCAATGCCTGTTGGCGCTGAACTATGTGGTTGCACGGGGGCCACCTGTGGCAACGATAGGCAGCGGTGCATTTTGGCGATATTCTCTGTGTAACGGTTTGCTGTGCGAGAGGAACTCATGGCCGATACAAGAGATGCGACTAGCTTGGAGCCAATCCTCGTGCATGAGCGGGTGGTTGCGTGTGATGGCGGTGGTGGTCCGCTGGGACACCCCAGGGTCTATCTGAAGATCGAGGGCAGCGAGATCGCCTGTCCTTATTGCTCCCGCCATTACCGCCTGGCCGGAGATGCAAGACCGGGCGCCGGACATTGACGCAGCGGCTTGTCCTGGTTGACGGCTCGGGCTTCATTTTCCGGGCTTTCCACGCCTTGCCGCCGATGACCCGCGACGATGGCACACCGGTCAATGCGGTATTCGGCTTCTGCAATATGCTGGCGCGGCTGCTCAAGGAGCATTCCGGCACCCACCTGGCCGTGATTTTCGATGCTGGTCGCACCACATTCCGCAGCCAGATCGATCCCAGATACAAGGCGCACCGTCCTGAGCCGCCCGAGGAACTCGTGCCCCAGTTCGCGCTGGTGCGGGAGGCGACGCGCGCCTTCGCGGTGCCGGCGATCGAGCTTGAGGGGGTCGAGGCGGACGATCTAATTGCAAGCTATGCCGAGGCGATGAAGCGGGCGGGAGGGGAGACGGTGATCGTCTCTTCCGACAAGGACCTGATGCAATTGCTCGATGACCGCGTTTCGATGCTCGATCCGATCAAGTCGACACCGATCGGGCCGGATGAGGTAATTGCGAAATACGGCGTCAGGCCGGTGCAGATGGTCGATGCGCAGGCCCTGATGGGCGATACGGTCGATAACGTTCCTGGCGTGCCGGGGATCGGGCCGAAGGGGGCGGCGCAGTTGATTGCCGAATTCGGCAATCTGGAAGCCATCCTCGCCGCGGCGGCGACCGGAGCGATGAAGCCTTCCAAGCGGCGAGACTCACTTGTGGCCCATGCCGAGGAGGCCCGGATCTCACGCCGGCTTGTGGAGTTGCGGCGGGATGTTCCGCTCCCCGTGCCGGTTGACGAGCTTGTGGTTGCGCCGCTGCATGATGGCGATCTGAACGATTTCCTTGATTCCCAGGGTTTCAGAAGCATCAAGGCACGCCTTGGGCTCGATGGGGTGGCACGGCGGAACGGCGAGCGGCTCGCCGCAGCGGAGAGGGGCGATGCGCCCGATCCGCCCGCCGGACCGGCGGCTGCGCCCGTTGCGACCGATATGCCCTTCGGGCCTTATGTCACGATCGATGACGAGGCCGAGCTAGACCGCTGGATCGCCGAGATACGGCAGACCGGATATTTCGCCATCGATACCGAAACCACCGGCCTCAACCCCCGTCATGCGAAACTCGTGGGGATTTCAGTGGCCACCGCGCCGGGCCGGGCTGCCTATATCCCGCTCGGGCACGAGAATGGGGCGCAGCTGCCGCGGAGCCTGGTGATCGGGCGGATGGCGCCGGTGCTTGCCGATCCGGCGATCCTGAAGATTTTTCACAACGCAAAGTTCGACATTCACATTCTGGCCGGATGCGGGCTTGCGGATGCCGCGCCGGTCGATGACACGATGCTCCTCTCCTACACGCTCGGGGCCGGACGGCATGGGCATGGTATGGACGAGTTGTCGGTTCTGCATCTCGATCACCGGCCGGTGTCCTATGACGAGGTGACCGGCACCGGTCGCAACCGGATTTCCTTTGCCGCCGTCCCCATCGACCGCGCCACCGCCTATGCCGCCGAGGATGCCGACATCACGCTCAGGCTCTGGATGCTGCTGCGCCCCCGCCTGCGCGCGGAGGGAGCGCTCGGGCTTTACGAGACGATCGAGCGCCGGCTGCTCAGCGTGCTGCTCGCGATGGAACGTGCCGGCATCATGGTCGATCGCGGTGATCTCGAGTCGATGTCGGCCGAGTTTGCCCGCCGGATGGACGATATACAGCGTGAGATCGAGCGTCTCGCCGGCCGGGCGTTCAACCCAGGCAGCCCGAAGCAGCTCGGCGAGATCCTGTTCGACGAGATGGGCTTGCCGGGCGGCAAGCGAACCAAGACCGGGGCATGGGGCACCGATGCGGCAGTGCTTGAGGATCTAGCGGCGTCCGGCCACGACCTGCCGGCCCGCGTGCTGGAGTGGCGGCAGCTGCAGAAACTCAAATCCACCTATGCCGACGCGTTGGTGGGCGAGATCGATATCGGGGATCAGCGGGTCCATACCAGCTTTTCCCAGGCGATCACGACGACGGGTCGGCTTTCGTCCAACGAGCCGAACCTTCAGAACATCCCGATTCGCACGAGCGAGGGAGCGCGAATCCGCCGCGCCTTCATCGCCGCCCCCGGCAAGGCGCTGGTCTCGGCTGATTATTCGCAGATCGAGCTGCGCCTGCTGGCGCATGTCGCCGACATACCGGCGCTGAAGGAGAGTTTCGCCAAAGGTGAAGATATCCATGCCCGCACCGCGGCCGAAGTGTTCGGCTTGCCGATGGAGGGGATGGACCCGATGATCCGGCGTCGCGCCAAGGCGATCAATTTCGGCATCATCTATGGCATTTCGGCCTTCGGCCTCGCCCGCCAGCTCGGAATCGAGAACGGCGAGGCGAAGCGCTATATCGATGCCTATTTCGCGCGCTATCCGGAAATTCGACGCTACATGAATGAAACAGCCGAATTCGCGCGCACACACGGTTATGTCCTGACGCCGTTCGGCCGGCGCTGCTATGTTCCCGGCATTGCCGAGAAAAATCCGGCGCGCCGGGGTTACGCTGAGCGGCAGGCCATCAATGCGCCGTTGCAGGGCGGTGCTGCGGATATCATCAAGCGCGCGATGGTGCGGCTGCCAGCGGCGATTCGCGATGCCGGGCTGGAGGCGGTGATGCTGCTTCAGGTGCATGACGAACTCGTCTTTGAAATGCCGCTCGACCAGGCGCAGGCGACGGCTTCACTCGCGCGGGAGGTGATGCAGGGTGCTGCGGCGCTTTCTGTACCCTTGCTGGTGGAAACCGGGATCGGTTCCAACTGGTCGGACGCGCACTGAGTGGGGATGTATCTGCGCCTAGGCGCGACGCGCGTTGCGCCGTTGCCGAAGACCGCGATGCAGCCTGGCGAGGGCATCTCCCAGATCCCCCGATGGCAACCCGGCGGGAGGCGGTTCGTCGGCCGCGGCAACTGGTGTTGCCGGGCGAATGGGGGCGGGGATTGTCATGTCGGTGAAGCGCAGCCGCTGCACCGGCGCGCCGCCGAGGGCGAGATTGATCTTGCCGATCAGTACCGGCGCAAGGTGTTGCAGGGCCAGAGAGTCCGGGCCCGCACAACCAAGGGTCAGCGTTCCGGCGACGAATTTGGTTGGCTGGCTGCGAGATGCGAGTTCAGGCCCGGCGATGTCCGGCCAATCGGCGATCAGGGTTCCGAGAATTGCACCCCGCCGGGCGAGGACCGGCCGCAACACCGGCGCCAGCAGGGCCGAGATGCCCCGCGGTGCGCCGTGGCGCGGCGGCTCCGGCGCAACCGGGCGCGGCTTCGCCAGCGTGTCGCCACCCGCTGCCTTGCTTGCCGGTATTGGGCGCGTGCGGGTGTTGCGTGAGTATGTCGCTGCCATCAGCCGATTGCCTGCTCCGCTGGTACCATGTTCATCGGCGCGTCCTGCCATGGCGGGCCGCCCCCGGAAACCGTCCTGATCCGTATCACGTCTGGCTGAGCGAAATCATGCTCCAGCAGACCGTCGTCGCAACGGTAATACCGTATTTCCACAGGTTCATCGAGCGCTACCCCACGATCGTCGATCTTGCAGCGGCGGCGGATGAGGAGGTTCTCGGCCTGTGGGCCGGGCTCGGCTATTATGCGCGGGCGCGCAACCTGACGCGCTGCGCCCGCGCCGTCGCCGCCGCGGGAGGATTTCCGGCAACGCTGGAGGAGCTGCGCCGCCTGCCGGGGATTGGTCCCTACACGGCGGCGGCTGTCGGCGCCATCGCCTTCGGTCTGCCCGTCGTGCCTGTGGATGGCAATGTCGAACGTGTTGCCGCAAGAATTTTCGCGATCGAGACTCCGCTACCGGCCGCGAAGGTGGAGATCGCCACCGCCGCGGCCCGTCTCGGCGCGCAGGAGGCGGCCTGCGCGAGCCCGGGTGATTTCGCCCAGGCACTGTTCGATCTCGGTGCCACGGTATGCACGCCGCGCAGCCCGTCCTGCATGATCTGCCCCTGGTGCGAACGGTGCGCCGCGCAAGCACGGGCGATTGCGGCCGATCTGCCGCGCAAGGCGCGGAGGGCGGCGCGGCCAATGCGGCATGGCACGGTTTTTGTGATGCGCGACCGGAGTGGCGCGATCGGCCTGCGCCGCCGGCCGCCGCGCGGGCTGCTGGGCGGCATGCTCGAATTGCCGGGAACCGGTCTCGACGCGGCGCCAGGGGACACCGATCCGCCTTGCCCGGCCGACTGGGTGGAGGCCGGGAGCATCGGACACGTCTTCACCCATTTCGAGTTGCGGCTGTTGGTGCTGGCGGCCGAGGTTTCCACGCTGCCACCGGGCCTTGAGGCAAGGCCGCCGGAGACGCCATTGCCTACGGTCATGCGCAAGGCGCTGGTTGCCGGTCTCGCGGCGCTCGATGACGATGACTCTGGCAAAAAAAATCCCGGATCGTGAGATCCGGGGTAAGGTGACAGAACGGGTGCCGGCTCGCGCCGGCACCGCGGGGGAAGGGTTCAGCGGTCGGGCGAGCTGACCGCCCAGCTGTGGTGATGCACGAGGCCGTCGTCGTGATCGTGGTCGTGGCCCGCCGCATCGTCCTGATCGTGGAACTGCTCGGTCTCGGTGCTCCCCGCCATGGCCGTGGTCGAGGCCTTGCCAGCGCTGACCGCCATCGCCACCGCATCGAAATAGGAGGTGCCGACCTCGCGCTGGTGGCGCGTCGCGGTATAGCCATCCTTCTCGGCGGCGAACTCGGCCTGCTGCAGTTCCGAATAGGCGCCCATGCCGCGCTCCGCGTAGCCCTTGGCGAGCTGGAACATCGAGTAGTTCAGCGAGTGGAACCCGGCGAGGGTAACGAACTGGAACTTGTAGCCCATCGCGCCGATCTCGCGCTGGAAGCTCTCGATCTTCTCCGGGGAGAGCTTCTTGCGCCAGTTGAAGCTCGGCGAGCAGTTATAGGCGAGCATCTTGCCGGGGAACTGCTTGTGGATCGCTTCGGCGAACTGGCGGGCTTCCTCAAGGTTCGGCTCCGAGGTTTCCCACCACAGTAGGTCGGCATAAGGGGCGTAGGCGAGGGAGCGGGCGATCGCGTATTCGACGCCGATGCCCGGCTTGATGCGATAGAAGCCCTCGGGCGTGCGTTCGCCGCTGATGAAGGGGCGGTCGCGCTCGTCGACATCGGCGGTGAGCAGCTGTGCGGCGTGGCTGTCGGTGCGGCAGAGCAGCACCGTCGGCACACCTTCCACATCGGCAGCAAGGCGAGCCGCGGTCAGGGTGCGGATGTGCTGGGCGATCGGCACCAGAACCTTGCCGCCGAGATGGCCGCACTTCTTTTCCGACGCGAGCTGGTCCTCGAAATGCACGCCCGCGGCGCCGGCCTCGATCATGGCCTTCATCAGCTCATACGCATTCAGCGCGCCGCCGAACCCGGCTTCGGCATCGGCGATGATCGGAGCCATCCAGTATTGTGACGTATCGCCTTCCATCCGGGCGATCTGATCGGCGCGGCGCAGCGCGGAATTGATGCGGCGGACCACCATCGGCACGGAATTCACCGGATAGAGCGACTGGTCGGGATACATTTCGCCCGAGAGGTTCGCATCGGCCGCCACCTGCCAGCCGGAGAGATAGATCGCCTTCAGGCCGGCCTTGACCTGCTGCATCGCCTGATTGCCGGTGAGGGCGCCGAGCGTGTTCACATAAGGCTCGGTCTTCAGCAGGTGCCACAGGCGGTTGGCGCCCATTTCGGCGAGGGTGTGGCGCACGCGGAACGAGCCCGCGAGTTTTTCGACTTCGGCCGGGGTGTAATCACGGCGGATGCCATCGAAGCGGTCGGGCGCTACGGAGAGCCCGCCCGGCAGGCCTTCGGGGGAATGGGTCGGGGTGGGGAAGTTCGACATGGTCTCTCCTTGTCGCCTCGCGGCGTGTTGTGGCGGCGTCCGGAGGCGCCGGGAACTTGCAATCCGATAGCGTCGGTAGGTGAATTATTTACGCTGCACCCGCGAAAGTCACCGGTGAAAATGGCATAAAATGATGAAAGAGGTGGCCGTATTGACTGTAAAGTTTTACAATATGTAAAAGATGAAAAATACCGCTCGTTGTCATGGAGTGCCCGCATGTCCAAGCCGCTGATTGGCCGCATCGTCCGACGCCTGCGCCAGGAACAGGGGCTGACGCAGCAGAGGCTGGCGGCGCGGCTCGGGATTTCGACGTCCTATCTCAACCTGATCGAGCACGATCAGCGGGGCATCACCGCGGCGCTGCTGATCAAGCTGACCGAAACGCTGAACGTGGATCTGGCGGCGCTGTCAGGCTCCGATGAGCGGCAAATGGAACAGGCGCTGCGCGAAGCGTTTGCCGACCCGCTGATCGGCAGCGAGCAGGTGCCGGACTCGGAAGCCCAGCTCATCGCCGCTTCGGCGCCGGCGGCGGCGCAGGCGGTGCTGGGGCTTTACCGCGCGTATCAGGCGGTGCGGGAGGAGACCGGCGGCATCACGCTGCCCTCGGGTCGGAAGATCCTGCTGCCGAATGAGGAAGTGCGGGATTTCTTTCACGAACATGCGAACCACTTCCCCGAGATCGAGGCGGCGGCCGAGGCGCTGGGAGCGGAATTGCCGGCGGCAACTCTGGGCATGAACCATGCGCTGGCGGAGCGGCTCCGGCACAAGCACGGGCTCGTTGTGTCCGTCGCACCGCTGCCTGGTGCGCTGCGAGTCTATGACCCGGCGCGGCGGCAGCTTGTTCTCTCCGAGACGCTGCCGCGGGAGAGCAGGGGCTTCCAGATGGCGTTCCAGCTCGGTCTGATCGAGGCGCGAGAGCTGATCGAGCAGATCGTCCGGCGTGCCACGCTCACCACCCACGACGCGGGCGAACTGTTGCGAATCGGGTTGATCAATTATTTCGCCGGCGCGGTGCTGATGCCCTATGCGCCGTTTCTGGGGCAGCGTCGGAGCTGCGCCACGATGTCGAGCATCTGGCGATGCGTTTCGGCGTTTCGTTCGAACAGGCCTGCCACCGGCTATCGACCCTGCAACGCCAGGGCGCGCGGGGGGTGCCGTTCTTCTTTCTGCGGGTTGATCCGGCGGGGAATGTGTCGAAGCGGTTTTCGGCAGCGGGGTTTCCCTTCGCCCGCTATGGCGGAAATTGCCCGCGCTGGATCGTGCATTCGGCCTTTGCCACGCCCGGCAGCGTGCGGGTGCAGGTGGCGCAGTTGCCCGACGGTGCCACCTATCTGTGCTTCGCGCGGACCATCACCTCATCGCCTTCGCATTGGGGCGAACCACCGGCGACGCGGGTGGTGGCGATGGGATGCGATATCGGCCGTGCCGGAGAGGTGGTTTACGCCGACGGGATCGACCTCGACAGGGCGATGGTTGGAATCGGTCTATCGTGCCGGCTCTGCGACCGGCCGGACTGCCGCTCGCGCGCGTTTCCGCCGCTGGCCCATCGCCTCTCGCTCGACGTGTCGACCACGAGCGCCAGCCCCTATCGTTTCGAACCGGCCGGGGGCGGAGGCCGAATGTCGGGAGCCGGGAAATAGGCGCGGAACCCGGATTATCAGCCGGTTCCAGCCAGTTCGGCGTTCCAACTTCTTTTCAGGCCCGGCCCCATGCCGAATTCTGCATGCCGACATCTGGTTGCCATCCTGCGCCCGCGATGGTCCTAAAATTCCCGCAGCCGCAGTTCAGCGGGCGAAGAATGGCCGCGATCCGCCCGGATAGAGGTCGCGGCTGGCAGCAGCGGTTGCTCGTTCGGCGATGGGAGTGGCGGGGAAATGCGCGAGGATCGCCAGCGTCCGGCGCGGCGGAAGGGTGAATGCCGGTCCGCCTGCGGCGGTGAGGGCCGCTGTCCGGTCGCCGTGGCGAAGGTCGAGGCTGATCGTGACCAGCGCGTCGATGACGGTCTGCGAGGCGGCGCCTGGCCTGATCCGAGTTCCGCCCGCACGACCTTGCGGGCGCGCAGCATCTCGAGCTTGGTGAGGCTGTTCATGCCAAGCCAACGGCCGACCGTGGAGAACTGGCCCGCCATGGCGTCGAGCGAAGCGGCGGCCAGCGCCATTTCCGCAGGACGCCCCCGCATTGCCGCAGGATGCGAGAACGCCCAGCGCGCCTCATTGGTTGCGGCGATCGCGGGGTCTTCGCCGATCACCCGCCCATCGAACGCATTCGCGGGCAGATATCCTGTCGATGGCGGCGGGGTAACCATCGCGCAGCCGGCGAGGAAGAGGCCGATCACCACGAGGGCGAGGGCAGAACGGAACATGCGGTGAGAGCGGAAATTCTGGCGCATGGCAGTGCCTTGACAATCGCGCCGGCCGGATCAGGCCGGGCGCAACCCCTTGCGGAAGCGTTCGGCAAGTTCGACGTAATGCGGGGCGGTCTGGTCGAAGCGGCTGCGCTCCTCGTCGGGCAGGAGACGGACAAAGCGGGCCGGCGAGCCCATCCAGAGCTCATTGCGGCCGATTCGTTTGCCGGGGGCGAGCAAGGAATGCGCCGCCAGCACACCGCCCTCCTCGATCATCGCGCCATCCAGCACCACGGCCCCCATCGCGACGAAGGCCCTGTCCTCGAGCGTGCAGGCATGGATGACCGCCGCATGACCGATCGTGACATCGGCGCCAATGCGCGCGGCGAAGCGTTCGCCGGCATTGACGTGGACGACCGTGCCATCCTGGATGTTGGTGCGCGGGCCGACCGTGATGTCGTTATTGTCGGCGCGCAGGGTGCAGTTGAACCAGATATTCGCGCCGGCAGCGATCCGCACCGCCCCGATCAGGACCGCGCCAGGGGCCACCCAGGCATCCGGGTCGATCTCCGGGTGGATGCCGTCGAGTTCGAACAGGGCCGGTTGATCGTGGCGCATCGGGCTATCCTTCCGGTTCAGCTATCCGCGAGCGGCACCCAGGGGATTTTCGCAAATGCGATCCCCTCGTCCGCCAGCGCTTCGGATTCGGCCTCGGTCGCCGCGCCGTAGATTCCGCGCGCGGGGGCTTCGCCGCGGTGGATCCGGCGTGCCTCGGCGGCGAATTCGTCCCCCACGAAGTCGCACTGAGTCTCGACCTCGCGCCGCAACCCGGCCAGCGCGGCACGAAGCTCGTCCGGTATGCGGCCGGCGACGGCGGTCGTTTGGGTTGCCTTCGCGGGCGGCTGGGCGGGGGCGGTTTCCGCGGCCACGGCTTTGCCGATCCTCGGCGCCATCAATGCGCGGTTGACGTCGTCCCCGCCGCAGCGCGGGCAGTTCAGCAGGCGGCGCTTTGCCTGGCGGTCGAAACTCTCGCTGCTGGCGAACCAGCCATCGAATTCATGGCCGCAGGAGCAGCGGAGCTGGTAATGGATCATGCCGAAAGCAGCGGATCGAGCCGGCCGCTCCGCTCCAGCTCGACCAGGTTGTCGCAACCGCCGATCGGCCGGTCGTCGATGAAGATCTGCGGCACGGTGGTGCCACCGCCGGATCTCTCGATGGCTTCGCGGCGCGCGGCGGAACCGCGGGGCGCGTCGATCTCGGTGAAGGCGAATCCCTTCTGGCGCAGAAGGCTTACCGCACGGCTGCAATAGGGACAGAAGGCCTGGGTGTAGATTTCGATTTTCGGCATGTGATGTCTCCGATGCTTCACATACGCAAGACGGAGTTTAGTGCAAGACGGTCACGAAAGTCTTAATCATCGTCCTGCGTTGCGACGCGGGCGAGAGCCAGTACGTCGACCGCTGCGGCGCCGGCGGCGAGGATGGCCTCGGCGCAGGCGGACGCGGTGGCGCCGGTCGTCAGCACATCGTCAATGAGCAGCACCGTGCGCCCGGCGAACCGCGCTGCCCGCCCGCCGCGCACGCCGATTGCGTTCTTCATTGCCTGTTCCCGGCCGAACTGGTCGAGTTCGGAGAGAGGGGGCGTGGCCCGCAGGCGGACGAGGCCGTCGATCAGCGTATCTCGCCCGGCCATGCGGCCGAGTGCGCGGGCCAGCAATCCAGCCTGGTTGTAGCCCCGCCGGGCGAGCCGTGCGCGGTGCAGCGGCACCGGCACCAGCAGATCGGCTCGGGCGAGCAAGGGCGCGCCGGGACGCAGCAGCAGCCGCGCAAGCCCCGCGGCGCGCTCTGGCCGGTCGGCATATTTGAAGGGCAGGATCAGCCTTCGGGCGGCGTCGTTGTAGACAAGAGCGGCGCGCGCAGTGCGGAATGCCGGTGGCGCCCAGTCGCATCCGGTGCAGAGCGGGGCCGGTTCTTCGAGGGGCAGCCCGCACTGGCCACAGACCGTGCCAGTGATGAACTTCACCGCCGCGAAGCAGGACACGCAAAACACGCCCTCGCCCGACACGTCCTCGTCGCAGGCGAGGCAATGCGGCGGCAGCAGGAGATCAAGCGTCGCGCGGGCAAGATGCTTCAGCATCGGCGGCTCTTTGCCGGCTGGCGCAAAAGCGGCACAAGTGGGGCCATGAGCGATATCGATATATTCGACCGCAGGGCGGTTGCCTTGCACCGCACGCGTGCGGCGCGGCACCTTGAGCGGATCAGGCCGGTGCTTGACGAGCTTGCGGAACGGGTTCTCGATCGGCTGGACGATACCGGGCGGCAGTTTCGCCGCGCGCTCGATTTCGGTGGGCGCGGCGCCGTGGCCCCGCTGCTGGCGGCACGCGGGCTCGAGGTGATTTCCGCCGATCTCGCGCCCGCGCAGCTCGCCGGCGGAGGTGGAGTTGCTGCTGACCCCGAATATCTCCCGTTCGGCGAGGGGTGTTTCGACCTCATCGTCGCGCATCTCTCGCTGCACTGGGTGAATGATCTGCCAGGCGCGCTGATCCAGCTGCGCCGCGCGCTGAGCCCGGAAGGGCTGTTCATTGCCAGCCTGCCTTTGCTCGGCACGCTCGCGGACCTCCGGGCCGCGTTGATCGAGGCGGAGGACCATCTCGCTGCGGGGGCATCGCCACGGGTCTCGCCCTTTACCACGCTCGCCGATGCCGCGGGGCTGATGCAACGGGCGGGATTCGCGCTGCCGATCGCCGAGCGGGAGATCGTGCATCTCGAATATGCCGCGCCGCTCGACCTGCTTCGCGATCTGCGGGATGCCGGGGAGACCAACGCGCTGCGCGACCGCTCACGCCGCTGCCCGCCGCGCGCGCTGTTTCCGATGGCGCTGGCGGCGCTGGCGGATGCCGATGGCCGGCTGCGGCTCGAATGGCCCATGGGCGTCATCACCGGCTGGGGCTCATAACAGGCCGAGCCGCTTCAGGCTGACCCACCTGCCATTGCCGATGATCAGATGATCGTGCAGCACGACCGAGAGTGTCGCAGCCGCGAGCTTGATCTCCCGGGTCATCGCCACGTCGTCCTCCGAGGGGGTGGGGTCGCCGCTCGGGTGATTATGCACGAGGATGAGTGCGGTTGCGTGCAGTTCGAGCGCCCGGCGCATCATTTCCCGCGGATAGACCGGGGCATGGTTCACCGTGCCGTGTGTAAGTGCCTCGTCCGCGATCAGGCGGTTGCGCTGATCAAGAAACAGAACCCGGACCTGTTCGATCTTTTCGCGGGCGAGGACGGCGGTGAGGTATTCGATCAGCCGGTCCCAATGGTTCAGGACCGGCCGATAGGCGATTTCCGCCCGGGTGAGGCGAAGTGCCGCGGCCTGGACGAGCTTGAGGGCGGCGGCGCCGGCCTCGCCCAGCCCCTCGACCCCGCGCAGCGCCTCGGCCGGTGCGGTGATGGCGCCCGCGCAGGAGCCGAAATGCCGGATGAGCTCCTTCGCCACCGGCTTGGTATCCCGACGGGGGACGGCGAGAAACAGCAGCATTTCGAGAATCTCATGGTCTGCCAGCGCGTCCGGTCCCGCTTTCAGCAGGCGCGCCCGCAGCCGGGCGCGATGGCCGGCTGCGCCGTGAGCGGGAGGGGTTGTGTCCCCGGGCCGTGAGGGGTCCTCATCCTGTAGAAGATCCGGCTGGGCGGCCGGTTCGCGCGACACATCTCCGGAAGAAATCACAACCGGAGATTGTCATATTGAGGCGATTTTGAAAAGCCGCTTTCGGCCTTGCCGGTCAGATCGTCTCGCCGGCGGCGAGAGTGAACACCTCGCAACCGGTTTCGGTGATGCCGATCATGTGTTCGAACTGCGCGGACAGGCTGCGGTCCCTGGTGACGGCGGTCCAGCCATCGTCGAGAACCTTCACTTCCGGGCGTCCCGCATTGACCATGGGCTCGATGGTGAAGAACATGCCTGGCCGCAATTCGGGCCCGTCGCCCTTGCGGCCGAAATGCAGCACGTTCGGCGGCTCGTGGAAGTGGCGTCCGATGCCGTGGCCGCAGAAATCCCGCACCACCGAGAAGCGTTGCCCCTCGACATAGGTCTGGATGGCATGGCCGATGTCGCCGAAATGCGCGCCGGGCCGGGCCGCGCGAATGCCCTCCAGCAGGGAGTTGTAGGTGACATCGATCAGTCGGCGGGCCTTGGTCGGCGCCGTGCCGGCGACATACATCCGGCTCGAATCCCCATGCCAGCCATCGAGGATGACGGTGATGTCGATATTCAGGATGTCGCCATCCATCAGCACGCGATCGCCGGGGATGCCGTGGCAGACGACATGGTTGATCGAAATACAGGTCGATTTCGGAAAGCCGCGATAGTTGAGCGGCGCCGGGATGGCGCCGCGCGCGACGATGTAGTCATGGCAGATCCGGTCGATCTCACCTGTCGAGATGCCAGGGCGGACAAGCGCGCCGACCATGTCGAGCACCTCGGCCGCAAGCGCCCCTGCGGCGCGCATGGGCGCGAAATCCTCTGGCTTGTGGATCGTGATCTGCCGCTGTTCGGAACCGCCGTCCATCAGCCGCACTCCGCCGGGTTGACCGCTTTACGTTTCATCGCCGTTAAATGACCTCCGCGCGCAGCGATGGCAAGGTGGCGAGCCGGACCGACAGTGCGAGACCGGCGAGGAGCATTGCCGCGATCGTTGCCACAACGCCATTCCAGCCCGCTTCGCTCCAGGCGACGCCGCCAAGTGAACCCGCGAGGCTGGAGCCGAGATAGTAAAGGAAAAGATACAGCGCAGCGGCTTGCGCCCTCGCGCCGCGGGCAACCGCACCGACCCAGGCGCTCGCCGTGGCGTGGCTCGCGAAAAACCCGAGCGTGACCAGCGCGATGCCGAGAACGACCAGCCAGAGCGCGCCGGAAAGGGTCAGCAATGCCCCGGCCAGTTCGAGCGTGATCGCCGCGGGGAGCATTCGTGTCCTGCCGACCCGGCCGGCAAGCTGCCCGCTCCAGGCGGAACCGCCGACACCCACCAGATAGACCGCGAAGATCGTGCCGACTTCTGCCTGCGACAAGCTGAACGGCGGCGCAAGCAGGCGAAAGGTGATGTAGTTATACACCGTCACGAAGCCGCCCATGAACAGGAAGCCCTCGGCATAGAGCAGGCGCAGAGCCGGATCGGCGAGATGCGCCGCATAGCTGCGCGCGAGGGCGCCGATCGATAGCGGCCGGCGGATGAAATGGCGAGAGGCAGGCAGGCTTGCGGTGAACAGCAGGCCCGAGGCGAGGCCGATCGCGCCGACACCGGCAAGGGCGGCGCGCCACCCGGCGGCATCGGTGAGGATGCCGGCGATCAGGCGCCCGCTCATGCCGCCGAAGCCGCTGCCCCCGACATAGAGTCCCATGGCGAGGCCCATCGATTTCGGATCGATCTCCTCGGCCAGATAGGCCATGGCGACGGCGGGCAGGCCGGAGAGCACGAGGCCGATCAGCGCCCTCAGCGCGAGAAAGGTTCCCCAATCCGGGATGGCCGCCGAGATGAGGGTGAGCAGCGCGGCACCGATGATCGAGGCCGCCATCATCGGCTTGCGGCCCCAGGCTTCCGAGAGCGCGCTCGCAACGAGCAGCGATCCGGCAAGGGTGAGGGTTGTCAGGGAGAGTGCCAGGCTCGCAGAGACCGGGCGGACACGGAAATCCGCCGCAAAGACCGGCAGCAGGGGCTGGACGCAATACATCAGCGCGAAGGTCGCGAAGCCGGCGGCGAACATCGCGAGCGTGGTCCGGCGGAATTCGGGCGTGCCCCGGCTGATGCGGGACGGGATGGCGGCCGGCGGTGTCGGGTCGTTCATCCGTCCTGAATGGCGGCAGGGCAGGGCGGTTTTCCAGCCCGGCCCGCGCAGGTCAGCCTCCCTGCCGGGGCGGAGCGGCGCCTATTTCTGCACCCAGGGCAATCCATCGTGCTTCCAGCCCGCGACGAGGCCGCGATGGCCGCGCTGGTCGTGCGGGCCCTCGAACCCGTCCCGCACATTGTAGACATGCGTAAAGCCGTGCTCCTGCGCGATGCGTGCGGCGGCCATGCTGCGCCCGCCGCTGCGGCAGATGAAATAGACATGGTGTTCCGGCCGCAGGCCCGCCCGCCGCATCTCGTCGAGGAAATGCGGGTTGTGCTGCATGCTGGGGAAGGTCTGCAGCTCGATCGGCACAATCTGCTTGCCGGCCTGGGACAGGTCCGGCAGGCCGACAAAGGTCCATTCCGCACTGGTCCGCACATCGCACAGCATGGCGTCAGGGTTGCTCATCAGCACTTCCCACACCTGTTTCGGAGCCACATCGTCAACCATATCATCCTCCGGATCATCACCGTTCTGGCGTTGCGGCATTGTTGTCCGACGGCCGGATCTGATGCAAGACGGTTACACGGGAGACAGAACAGCGTGACACTGCAAGCAGCGACCTCGATCGCCGATGGATTTGTCGGCGCCATTGGCAATACGCCCCTGATCCGGCTGCGCCGCGCCTCGGAGGCGACCGGCTGCGAGATTCTCGGCAAGGCCGAATTCATGAATCCTGGCGGATCGGTCAAGGATCGCGCCGCGCTCGCGATCATCGAGGACGCCGAGGCGCGCGGCCTGCTCATCCCGGGCACGCCTGGCACGATCGTCGAGGGAACGGCCGGCAATACCGGGATCGGTCTGACGCTGGTCGCCAATGCCCGCGGCTATCGCAGCATCGTCGTGATGCCGGAGACGCAGAGCCAGGAGAAAAAGGATTTCCTGCGCATGATCGGTGCCGACCTGCGCCTCGTGCCGGCCAAACCTTATCGCGATCCGGGCAATTACGTGCATGTGTCGCGGCGAATCGCCGAGGAGGTCGGCGGTTGCTGGGCGAACCAGTTCGACAACACCGCCAACCGCGAGGGTCATCGCCGCACCACGGGGGCGGAAATCTGGGCGCAGACCGGCGGGCGGATCGATGCCTTCACCTGCGCCTGCGGCACCGGCGGCACCTTGGCCGGCGTCGCCATGGCGCTGAAGGCACAGGATCCGGCCGTACGAATCGTGCTTGCCGACCCGGAAGGCAGCGCGCTGCACTCATGGATCAAGACGGGCGAGATCGTGGCGACCGGCTCCTCGATCTCCGAGGGGATCGGCCAGGGGCGGGTCACCGCCAATCTGGAAGGCGCGCCGATCGACGATGCGGTGCGCGTGCCCGATACGGAGATGCTCGAACAGGTATACGACCTGATGATCCATGAGGGGCTTTCCATAGGCGGTTCCGCCGGGATCAACGTTGCCGCGGCGATCCGCGTCGCGCGTGAGATGGGGCCGGGCCACACGATCGTTACCATCCTGTGCGACGGCGCCTCGCGCTATCAGTCGAAGCTCTTCAACCCGGAATTCCTGCAGAGCAAGGGACTGCCCACACCGCCCTGGATTGCCTGAACGGCGACGGACGCCTTGCGGATCGGCCGAACCGCGAGGCGCCGATGCTGGCGGGTCAGACCCTTCGGTAGGTCAGCACCAGCACGTCGCGGAAGGCTGGACGCACGGGATCGAGCGGGATGACCGGCGTCACGCCGTGAAACACCCGCTGATCGTCAACCAGGGCCGCATCTCGCGCCGCCGTCAGGGTGAAGCTGCCGAGATCGTTGCCGTGCAGATCGTGGATGGTTGTGGTGCCCTGCTCAATGTTTTCGCGGCGGACCATCAGGACCAGCACGAAATCAACGCCGTCGCGGTGCATGCCCTCCGGCGTGGGCAGGCCTGCGCCGTCCGGATTCGCCTCGATCCTGAACTGGTGCGCCTCGATATGCCAGGCGATGCTGCCGGTTCGTTCCTCGAACAGGGATCGGGTGAAGCCGAGCAGGGCCTGGAACGTGTCGCCATTGGCAATGGCGTCGGGGATCGGCTCGAACCAGCGCTCCACCCCGCCATTCAGGGCGTTGTATTCGCGGGTCTGGAAATGCGGCTGGTGCGTGGCGCGGCGGATGGGCTGATCCGGCACCGCGGCGAACACGCCGAAGCGGCGCCGGCGGTAGCGGCCGCCATCGGCCATGTATTGATCGAGCGGCATGGCGTCCCAACTCGCCGCGAACGCGCCCCACGCGGCAGGGGCGATAGCCTCGGCGGGAAGCATGCGGTCAAACGCCGCCCCTGGCAGGAAGGCAAAGCCTTCGGCGACGAGGTTCAGGCCGAGTTCACTGCGAGTGCCGACGGGGTCCATGCATCAGAAATAACACGTTCCAGGCCGGGTAACAGGGCGCGCGGCGGTAAACTCAGCCATTCCCGGACGCGGGGTCGGGCGCCGGTGAGCTGGCGGGGCGAGGCGGCGTGCCGAATGCGGCGCGGAACTCAGCGGGATCGATGGTAAGCCGCTGATAGGGGAAGGGAATCTCGATCCCCTCGGCGTCGAACCTGTTCTTCAGTCTGCGGTTGAATTCGCGGCGCACCGCATGTTGCTGCCCGGCCGGGGTGCGCATCCGGCCGACGATGTCGAGCGAGGATGCGCCGAACTGGTCGAGCCCCCAGAGCTCGATGTCGCCGAGGATGTTCGGCGCCCAGTCCGGATCGGCGCGCATGGTCGCGAATTCGTCGCGGATCACCTGGAAGACCCGGTCGATGTCTTCCTTGTAGGCGACGCCGACGCTGATCGGCGCGAAGGAGAACTCACGCGAGAAGTTGGACACCGTGCTGACCGCGCTGAACGGGATGACATTCAGCGACCCGTCGCCGGCGCGCAGCCTGATCGTGCGGATTGAGAGTTTCTCGACACTGCCGGAAACACCCGCGAGCGTCACCCAGTCGCCCACCTGCACGGCGTCTTCGAGGAGCAGGAACAGGCCGGTGATGATGTCCTGCACCAGCTTCTGCGAGCCGAAGCCGATGGCGAGGCCGAAGATCGACAGACCGCCGAGCAGCAGGGTGACATTGACGCCGATCGTGTCAAGCACCACCAGCGTCACCACCACGAGGATTGCGCCCATGAGCGTTGAGCGCAGCATCGGCATCACGGTGCGGTAGCGCGCGGCCCGCCCGGCACGGCCCTGGCGCTCAAGACGCTCGGCATGCGCCTCCAGCGCCGCGTTCGCGGCTTCCCAGACGATGAGCGCCGCGAGAATTGCCGTGGCGATGGTGACGATGGCGGAGGCGATCTGCCGGCCGATCGTGGTGCCCGTGAACCAGGCGAACACGCCGATGCCCCAGAGTTGCAGGGTGACCAGCAGGCCAAGCCCGGCGATGAGAGCCGCCGCCGCCAGCTTGAAGACCGGCAGATAGGTTCGCAGCCGCGCGTGCATGCCGGGATGCTGGAGGTGCAGCGTGCCGCGCTCGTCGAACGCATGATCGAGGGCGGAGGCGATGCTCGCCGCAATTCCGCGCGCGATGATGGTCACCAGGCCGAGCACGATCACGATGCGGAGCATGATGAAGAAAGCGTGCGGAATGCCGATCGCCCAGGCGACCCAAAGGGCGATCACGTAGAAGAGTGCGAGTATGTGCCAGGTATGCGCGAGCCCGACGCGCAGTGTCGCGGTGAACCCGGTGGCGGCGGTTTCGCCGCGGATGAAGGCCGCGACCGGCCGCCGCGCCTGCAGGATCATCACCGCGAGCATCAGATGCACCGCCAGCGAGACGATCTTGATCATCACCCTGCTGGCTGCCGGATAGAGCCCGAACAGGCCGCCGGTGGCGATCGCGGCGTAGCCGAAGGCGACAGTGCCGACGATCGTGCGCAGCCAGCGATCGAGCCATCGCGCGCGTGCATCGTCAAGGCCGGTCAGGCGGAGTTCCGGCGCATGCGGAGCAAACAGCAGCCGCAGGCACTCCATGGCGACGCGGGAGACGATATAGGCTTCCAGCGCGGCGATGATGACGAGGCGGGAGACCCGATCGTCGGCGATGTCACTGGAGATGAGGGCAAAGCCGGCCAGCGCGAAGACAAGAACGGGCGCCAGTTCAAGGCCGAAATGGGCGAGAGCGCGCGGAACCCGGCGCAGCCAGTGCCGCAGCGGTTGGCGCCGGCGGCGATGTTCGGTTTCGCCGGCTTCCGCCGCGGCAATGCCGGCATTGGCTTTCGGCGGGTCGGGCTTGTCGCCACCGCGCGCGCTGGCTGGCCCGTGCGCGAGCCGCGTTCGCGGCTTCAGCAAGGCCCGGCGGGTGACAAATTCCAGCGCAAGGCATGTGGCCATGACCACGGCGAGGCGCCACGTGGCCTTCAGCACGGTGTGGCGGAGCCAGGAATCGGTCGCGACGAAAGTGATCCAGTGCCAGATCAGCGACACGTCGGTGGCATCGCTCAGCGCCCGGCCCACGCCCTGCAAGGTCTGTTTCGTCCAGGCCTCGGCCCTCTGGGTGATGCCCAGGCCGAGCGCGGCTGCGACGGGCGCGGGGCTCACGGCCTTGCCAGCCCTCATCGCCTCGAGCGTCGCGATGAGGGCGCTGCGCTGCGCCGGGTTCTGCAACGTGGTTATCGCGGTGTTGATCTGCGCCGGCGTGAGCGCCGCCGGGGCGGCAGCCGGCGCGGCTGTGGTCCGGCCGGCGGGCGCGGCGCTTCCCGCTGCGGCCTGTGGCATGGCGGCGACGAGCATGGCGAGGAGCGGGATGACGAGCGTCAGGACGCGGACCATGGTTCGGGAGAAACGGGTCATTGCGGCCGATGTCAACAGTCACCCCCTATCAGCATCGGGATTCCCCCATTATTATGATCGTCATGCGTGATATTCTCCTGATCCTGCTTGGTATCGACATGATCGCGGTGGTGGCCGTGCTGCTGGCGGGCGCCGTCGGCATGACCCGCGGCGCCGACCCGCGTCGGCAAAACCGCCTGATGCGCTGGCGCGTCGGCCTGCAGGCCGTCGCGGTCGCGCTCGTCGTCATCCTGATCGTGACCGGCTGACGCGCATGGCACAGCCTCGCGCCGTGCTGTTCGATGTATTTGGCACGCTGGTCGACTGGCGCGGCAGCGTCATCGCCGGGCTGACCGCTTTCGGCTCCGCCCGCGGCCGCAGCGCCGACTGGGCCGAGGTTGCCGATGCCTGGCGCCGGACCTATCGCCCCTCGATGGACCGGGTGCGCCGCGGCGCCATACCGTGGACGCTGCTCGATGACCTGCACCGCGATGCGATCGTCGATCTCGCCCGGCGGCATGGCTTCGGCCCGCTGGAGGACGCCGATTGCGAGCACCTGGTCAAATTGTGGCACCGGCTGGCGCCCTGGCCCGACACGGTCGCCGGGCTCACGCGGCTGCGGCAGGCGGCGATCATCGGTCCGCTGTCGAACGGGCATGTCGCGTTGCAGGTTTCGCTGGCGCGGCGAAACGGTTTTCCCTGGGATGTCACCTTCGGGTCTGACATTTTCCGCCACTACAAGCCCGATGCCGAGGTCTATCTCGGGGCCTGCGACTATCTCGGCCTCGCGCCGCACGAAGTGATGCTGGCTGCTGCGCACAATGATGACCTCGCCGCCGCGTCCAGCTTCGGCCTGCGGACGGCGTTCATCAGTCGTCCGCTCGAATTCGGCGCCGCCACGGGGGATCGCGCCAATCCGTCCGGGCCGTGGGAGATTGTCGTCAACTCGGTTGAGGCGCTGGCTGCCGAATTCGGCGTCTGACGCGGTTCAGCGCTCGTCCCGCAAGGCGCGGCCAAGCAGCCGGTGCATGCTGGCCTCCAGCGTGCTGCGCCCTCCGATCAGATCCGTCACCGCCTCCGTGACGGGCATTTCGCACCCGGCCGCCCGCGCGCGGGCGAGCAGTGCAGGAGCGGTCGCGAGGCCTTCGATCACGCCGCCCTCCGCTGCGGGGCGCTCGCCCCGGCCAAGGGCAAGCCCGGCGCGATAGTTCCGGCTGGCGCCGCCCGTCGCGGTCAGGATCAGGTCACCCAGCCCGGCGAGGCCCGAGATCGTCTCCGCAGCGCCGCCGATGGCCTCGGTGAGGCGGGCAATCTCGGCGAGACCGCGGGTGATCAGCGCCGCGCGCGCATTCTCGCCGAGTCCAGCGCCGATCACCGCGCCGGCGGCGATGGCGATGACGTTTTTCGCAGCCCCCCCGAGTGCTGCGCCGATCGGGTCCGCACTGCCATAGACGCGCAGGCGTGGTGTTGCGAGACGTTTGACGAGGTCGCGCCGGGCTACGGCATCCGTCATCGCCAGCACGGTGGCGGCCGGCAGGCCGGCGGCGATCTCGTGCGCGAAGTTCGGGCCCGTCAGGATCGCGCAGGGCCGTCGCGGCTCCAGTTCGGCGGCGATTTCCGGCCCCAGCGCGCCGGTTTCGCGCTCCACGCCCTTTGCGCAGAGAACCAGCGTGCCATCGCCTTGCGGCAGGCGGCCGATCGTTTCCCGCAAGTGCTGGAAGGGCACGGCGAGCAGCGTGACGGGTGCTTCGGGCGGCCGTGCCGCGATGGCGAGGCCGTCAGGCAGGCGGAGGCTGGGCAAATGCGGGCTCGTGCGTGTGGCCGCGAGCGCCGCGGCTTTCGCGGCATCGCGCGCGATCAGCGTCACCCGCAATCCCTGCGCGGCGTACAGCGCGGCGAGGGCGGCTCCCCAGGCTCCGGCACCGATCACCACGATCTCGGGATGCTGCGTCATCTCACGTCCTCTCCGGCAAGCCGAATGATGGCGGTGCTGGCCTCTTCCTCGCCCAGTGTGGCGCGCAACGCTTCCAGCACCGGGGATGCCGCGGCCTCGAATCCGTAGGGTGGATTGATCACCAGCAGGCCGCTGCCGTTCAGTCGCGCCGGGTCGAGCGCCGGGCGGATCAGCATTTCGCAGGCGATGACATCGGGGATGCCCCTGGCGGCGATGTCGGCCATGAAATCACGGACCGGCGCGCGATGCTTGACAGGATACCAGGCAGCGAAGACGCCGGTGGGGAATTTGCGCCGCCCGGCATCGAGCGTCCTCGCCAGCACGGCGAACTCGTCGGGGCGTTCGAAGGGCGGATCGATCAGCACGAGGGCGCGGCGCTCGGCGGGTGGCAGCAGCGCGGAGACGGCCTCGTAACCGTCGCGGGCGTGAACCTGTGCCGTCGGGTCGCCGCGGAACCGGCGTTTCAGCGCCGCCGCATCCTCGGGGTGAAGCTCGCAAAGGGCGAGGCGGTCACCGGGACGCAGCAGGGCGCGGGCGATGGCGGGTGAGCCCGGATAGGCAAGGCCCGGTGGCACCAGCGCGAGATAGTCGGCGAGGGCGGCGGGTGAGGCGGCGCGCAGCCTGCCGATTCCGCTTTCCCATTCGCTGGTGCGGCCGGCTTCGGGGCCGGCAAGATCGTAGGCGCCGAGTCCTGCATGGGTATCGAGCACGAAGAGCGGCTTCGCCTTGCGGGTCAGCGCGCGCAGCAGCAGGACCAGCAAGGCATGCTTCAGGCAATCGGCCGCATTGCCGGCATGATAGGCGTGGCGGTAATTCATCTCGTCCCGGCTGATAATCGCCCTCGGCGGGCCGCGCCAGAGCCTGGCATTTGACGGGTGGATTTTCCGGCCTATTTCTAGAGCACTCTCCGATCCATCCGGATCGGATGTAGTGCTCTATGATATTGATATTCAGAGCATCTTTATCCGATCAGATGATTCCATCTGATCGGATGATGCTCTAAGGCCCTGCCATTGAGCGACGCGGGTGGATCCGGCTGGCGGGGGACTGAGAGATTGAACGCGCCGGCTTCGGCCCCGGATTCGAGATCCGCCGGGTTCGAGGCTCGAACAAGGCTGGCACCAAGGAGTTTTCGATGACGCTGACCCGCCCACTGGCCCTGCCCGACGACATGGCTGGCGTGACGGTGCGACCCGAGACCGGCACTGATGCCGCCTTTGCCCTGCCGTCCTGGACCCTGACGGATCTCTATCGCGGGACCGAGGACCAGGCGATCGAGGCGGACCTGGCGCGACTTGAGGCCGATGCCGTCGCCTTCGCGGCAGCGCTGCGCGGAACTGTCGCCGGGCTTGACGGGGCGGGCCTCGCGGCGGCGATCGCGCGGTACGAGGCGATCGAGCAGGGGCTGGGACGGCTGCATACATTCGCGCAGCTCAATTTCAGCGCCGATGCCACGGTGCCGACCGCCGGGCCGTTCTACCAGTCGATCGCGGAACGGGCGACCGCGATTGGCGGAAATCTCGTTTTCTTCCCGCTCGAGATCAACCTGATCGACGACACTGCCTTTGAGGCGGCGCTCGCCGATCCCGCGCTCGCCCGGTATGCGCCGTGGCTGCGCGACCTGCGTGCGCTGCGCCCGCATCAGCTCTCCGGCGAGATAGAGCGGCTGCTGCTCGAAAAGGAAGTGACCGGCCATGCCGCCTGGTCCCGCCTGTTCGACGAGACGACAGCCGCCCTGCGGGTGCCGGTGGCCGGCGAGGAACTGACGCTGTCGGCCGCGCTCAACCGGCTGTCCGATGCGGACCGTGCCCGGCGCGAGGCCGCCGGCCGGGCGATCGGCGCAACACTGCAACGCAACTCGCGGCTCTTCGCCCAGATCCTCAACACGATCGCCAAGGACAAGGCGATCGAGGATGGCTGGCGGCGCTATCCCTCGCCCGAGGCGGCGCGCCATCTGGCGAACCGGGTCGAGCCCGAGGTGGTCGAGGCGCTGGTGACGGCGGTGACGGATGCCTATCCACGGCTGGCGCACCGCTACTACGCGCTGAAGGCCGGATGGCTGGGCCTTGAGCGGTTGCAGCACTGGGATCGCAACGCGCCGCTGCCGGGCGAGCCCGACCGGCGGATCGGCTGGCCCGAGGCCCGCGAGACGGTACTTGGCGCCTATGGCGCCTTCAGCCCCGAGATGCGCACGGTCGCCGCCCGGTTCTTCGACGGCGGCTGGATCGACGCCGTGCCCCGCCCCGGCAAGTCCGGCGGTGCGTTCGCCCATCCCGCCGTGCCGGATGTCCATCCCTATGTCCTGCTGAACTATCACGGCCGCACCCGGGACGTGATGACGCTGGCCCATGAGCTTGGCCACGGCGTGCACCAGGTGCTTGCCGCGCGCCAGGGCTATCTCATGGCGTCGACGCCGCTGACGCTTGCGGAAACCGCCAGCGTGTTCGGCGAGATGCTGACCTTCCGCGCGCTGCTCGATGCCGAGACCGACCCGCAGCGGCGGCGGCTGATGCTGGCGCAGAAGGTGGAGGACATGCTGAACACGGTGGTCCGGCAGATCGCCTTTCACCAGTTCGAACAGCGCCTGCATGCGGCACGGCGGCGCGGCGAGCTGCTGCCCGATGAGATCAGCGCCATCTGGCTCGCGGTGCAGCGTGAAAGCCTTGGTCCCGCCTTCGAATTTTCCGATGACTATCGGATGTTCTGGGCCTATGTGCCGCATTTCGTGCACTCGCCGTTCTATGTCTATGCCTACGCGTTCGGCGACTGTCTGGTGAACGCCCTGTATGGCGTCTACCATGATGCCGCGGCACGGGGTGAAGCGGCCGGATTCGTCGACCGCTATCTCGACATGCTGGCCGCGGGCGGCACCAGGCGGCATCGCGAGGTGCTGGCGCCGTTCGGCCTCGACGCATCGGACCCGGCCTTCTGGCGCCGTGGGCTCGATGTCATCGCCGGCTTCATCGACGAACTGGAACACTGAGGGAAACCGGGGATACATGGCCAACGAAGCGGATAATGGCGGCACGCTGTTCGGCGAAATCAGGCGCTTCGCACGCACGTCGGGGGCCGTCTCCGGCATTGCCGCGCGGGTGGCCGGCGAGCGGGTTTTCGGCATCCGCACCGATCGCGGACGCCACGCCGAAGACTTGAAGACCATCCTCGGCGGCCTCAAGGGGCCGATGATGAAGATCGCCCAGATCCTCAGCACCGTGCCGGACGCGCTGCCCGAGGAATATGCGCGGGAACTCGCGCAGTTGCAGGCCAACGCGCCGCCGATGGGCTGGGCGTTCGTCCGCCGCCGGATGACCGCCGAACTTGGCCCGGAGTGGGAACGAAAATTCCGTACGTTCGGTCGCGAGGCGGCGGCGGCGGCCAGTCTCGGCCAGGTCCACAAGGCCGAATTGCCGGATGGCCGCATCGTCGCCTGCAAGCTGCAATATCCGGATATGCCGAGCACGGTGGAATCCGATCTCCGGCAGCTGAAGCTCGCGATGGCCGTCTACAAGCGGATGGACAACGCGATCCACCAGGACGACATCTATGTCGAACTGGCGACGCGGCTGCGCGAGGAGCTCGACTACACACGCGAGGCGGCGCAGGCACGGCTTTACGCGATCATGCTCGAGGGGCAGCCGGATATCGTCATTCCCGAACCGATCCCCGAATATTCCTCCCGCCGCCTGCTGACCATGACCTGGCTCGATGGCATCGGCATGCAGGCGTTTCTCGATACCGATCCCGACCAGGAGAGCCGCAACCGGGTCGCGCGCGCACTCTTCCGCGCCTGGTATGTCCCGTTCTACCGCTATGGCGTGATCCACGGCGATCCGCATCTGGGCAATTACCAGGTGAACGCCGCTGGCGGCATCAACCTGCTCGATTTCGGCGCCATCCGCGTGTTCGGCGCGCGCTTCGTTGCCGGCGTGATCGACCTTTTCCGGGCGATCCGCGATAGGGATGATGAGCTTGCCCATCATGCCTACACCTCCTGGGGGTTCACCGACATCACCCGCGAGAAGCTGGACGTGCTGAACGAATGGGCGCGCTTTCTCTACGAGCCGCTGATGCAGGACCGGGTGCGGGCGATCCAGGAGACCAACGACGTGACGTTCGGCCGCAGCGTTGCCGAAAAAGTGCATGAGGGGCTGAAGCGGACCGGCGGGGTTCGGCCGCCGCGCGAATTCGTGCTGATGGACCGCTCGGCGATCGGGCTCGGCAGCGTGTTCCTCCGGCTGCGGGCAGAGCTGAACTGGCACCAGCTGTTCCAGGAGACGGTTGCGGAATTCGATGCCGCATCGCTGGAGGCGCGGCAGGAGGCTGCCCTGGCCAGCGCCGGCGTGCCGAAGCCGCTCTGACCATGGCGATTCTTCAGCGCGGCCTGCGCGGCGGGCTTCTGGCACGGGCGTACAGGAAGATCCTGCACTCGTGGTATCTCAACGACCTTGCCTTCGACATCCGCCTCGCGGCCAAGCGGGAAGCGGTGGATTATGTGATGACACACATGCAGGCGGCGATGATGCTGCGCGACCGGTTCGACCTGTTGCGCTTCGCCCTGTCGCGTGCGCCGGAACATGGTCTCGTGCTCGAATTCGGGGTCGAGAAAGGGTTGTCGGTCAACTGCCTGGCGCGGGCGACGCAGCGCACGGTGCACGGGTTCGATTCCTTCGAAGGCCTGCCGGAGGACTGGGCTGGCACCGCCTCGGCCCGCGGCGCCTTCGACCGGCGCGGTGCGCTGCCGAAAGTGCCGGCCAATGTGCGCCTGCATGTCGGCTGGTTCGACGCGACACTGCCCGCTTTCCTGGCGGAGACGGTGGAGCCGGTCGCGCTGCTGCATATCGACTGCGACATCTATTCCTCGACGAAAACCGTGTTCGATCTGCTGTCCGACCGCATCCGCTCCGGCACGGTCATCGTGTTCGACGAGTATTTCAACTATCCCGGCTGGCGGCAGCACGAATACAAGGCGTTCCACGAATTCTGCGCCGGGGGCGGGCGGAGCTATCGCTATCTCGGCTATGCCGGCGAGAAGGGGCATGTCGCGGTCATCATGACCTGACCATGATGGTCAGGCGGCGTGACGCCAGATGGCCAGCCGCGCCGCGCCGTGGGCGCGTTCGGCGAGCACGGAAAGGTCGGCCGGCGGGGGGTCGGCCTTGCCGAATTCGGCGGCGATCAGCGCGCCAGGGGCGAGCCATCCGGCCTCGGCGAGTGCCCGGACCGCCCGTGGCACGAGGCCCTTGCCATAGGGTGGGTCCAGCAGGATGAGGCCATGCGGCGTGCCACGGGGCGGGGCAAGTATGTCGGCGCTGACGATCCGGCTGCGATCCGCCGCACGGCATGCGGCGACATTGCGGTGAAGTGCCGCGATCGCCGCGCGATCCTGCTCGATGAAAGTGGCGACTGCCGCGCCGCGCGACAGGGCTTCAAGCCCAAGCGCGCCGGAGCCGGCGAAGGCATCCAGCACCGACTGATCGGCGACAGCGCCCTCCGCCCAGGGCGCGTGGAGAAGGATGTCGAACAGCGCCTGCTTCACCCGCCCGGAGGTTGGCCGCGTGATGACGCCCTCCGGCACGGCAAGGGCACGTCCCCGCCAGGCTCCGGCGATGATCCGCGGGCCGCTCATCAACCGGCTTTCGGCAATTGCTCGCGGAGCACCTTGGGGTTGACCTCCGCGACCGCGCCGCGTGGCAGGTTGCCGAGCTGGAATGGGCCATAGGCGATGCGGATGAGACGGGTCGTGTCCAGCCCGAGAGCCGCCATCACCTTGCGGATTTCACGATTTTTGCCTTCGTTGAGACCAACCGACAGCCAGGAATTCGAACCCTTGGTGGAGTCGATTTCAGCCGCGATCGGGCCAAATCGCACGCCGTCGACCACGAGGCCGCCTTTCAGCGCCGCGAGCCGCGCCGGGTCGATGGTGCCATGCACCCGCACGCGATAGCGGCGCAGCCAGCCGGTCGCCGGCAGTTCGAGCTGGCGGGCGAGAGCGCCATCATTGGTGAGCAGGAGAAGGCCCTCGCTGTTCAGATCGAGCCGGCCGATGCTCACCACGCGGGGCAGTTCGGCGGGCATCCGCTCGAAGATTGTGGGCCGGCCCTCGGGATCGCGATGCGTGGTCAGCAGACCCGCCGGCTTGTGGTAGCGCCAGAGCCGGGTGCGCGCCGGGGCTGCCACCGGCGTGCCGTCGACAAGCACGATATCGCCGGCCGCGATGAAGGTTGCCGGGTGCAGAACCTTGGCGCCGTTCAGCGAGATCCGCCCGGCCTCGATCATGCGTTCGGCGTCCCGGCGGCTGGCGATACCGGCACGAGCCAGAAATTTCGCAATCCTCTCGCCACGTTCGCCATTTTCCGGATCCGTCATCGCGCCGCCTCGACAAAGGCTTCCAGCAGGCGTCGGTCGCCCGGGTCGATCAGAAATTCCGGATGCCACTGCACGCCGAGGCAGAACCGGTGCGTTGCCGATTCCACCCCCTCGATCACGCCGTCCGGCGCCAGCGCATTGACGGTGAGGCGTGGGCCGGGCGTGCGCACCGCCTGGTGATGCGCCGAGTTCACCAGCATCGTGGCTGTGCCGACAATGGCGGCAAGGCGGGTTCCGGGCGTTATGGCGATTTCGTGCCCGGGCTTGTTGCGCGGGTTGGGCTGCTCGTGGAGCAGAGCGTCGGGCACCGAATCGGGAATATGCTGGATGAGCGTCCCGCCGAGGGCCACAGCTAGCAGCTGCTCGCCGCCGCAAATACCCAGAACCGGCATGTCGCGGGCGAGCGCGCCGCCGATCAGCGCGGCCTCCGCCGCGGTGCGGCCCTCCTTCAGCGTCACGGTTTCATGCCGCCCGGCTTCGCCGTAGAGCGTGGGGTCGACATCGAACGCGCCGCCGGTAACCACCAATGCCGAAATCGCATCCAGCATGTCCGGCGCCAGCTCCGCCCGGTGCGGCAAGGCCACGGGCACACCGCCGCAATCGGCGATCGCATCCATATAGTTGGCGCGCAGGGCATACCAGGGGAATTTCGAGTAGCCGCCAGGCTGCTCAGCATCCAGCGTCAGTCCGATCAGGGGACGGTTTTTCATGGGCAGAGCTAGACCTCATCCCGCCCTCAAGGCAAGAGAGCGGATGTGACCCCGATGCGCCAAGCCCTCGCCGAGGCCGAGGCCGCCGCTCGCCGCGGCGAAGTGCCGGTCGGCGCAGTCGTCGTCGATGCCGCGGGCGCCGTGCTCGCTGCCGCCGGCAACGAGGTGGAGGCACGCGCCGATCCGACCGCGCATGCCGAGCTGCTGGCGCTCAGGGCGGCGGCGCAGCGGCGTGGTGGGAAATTTCTGCAGGGTTGCCGGCTTTATGTGACCCTTGAGCCTTGCCCGCTCTGCGCCGCCGCGATTTCGCTGTTCCGCATCCAGCGCCTGATCTTCGGCGCCTATGATCCGAAATCCGGTGGAGTCGAGCACGGGCCACGGGTTTTCGCTCAATCCTCCTGCCATCATCGGCCGGAGGTGATTGGCGGCGTCGGGGAGACGGCAGCCGCGTCATTATTGCAACAATTTTTTCGGGAGCGACGCGACTCGGCAAATTCTGCCGAGTGTTAACCGAACAGTTACTCTGTTGAGCGATGTTGATCCTGCGACAAAAAGTCGTAACCGCAGGATGGATATATGCAGTTCAACAACTGGCTGCGTCGGGACTCAAAATCAGGGTCCCACGGCCGATGAAACAGCTGATTGCGAACCTGAAGGCACTTGGCCCGGTGAAACTGGGTGCCATGGGTGCGGTGGCGGTTGCTGTGCTGGGGCTGATGGCAGCGCTGGTGCTGACCGGCGGGCCGTCCCCGTCGGCAACGCTGTATTCGGGTCTCGGCCTCAAGGATGCCGGCCAGATCACCGCGACACTGAAGGCTGCACATATCCCGTATGCGATCGGGGAGGGGGGGCATAGCGTCCTCGTGACGCCCGCCCAGCTCGACGAGGCACGGCTGCTGCTGGCGCAACACAACCTTCCGGCGGGTTCATCCGATGGTTTCGCCATATTCGATCACAAGAACCCCCTCCTTGGCTCCAGTTTTCTGAACCGGATCGACGAAACCCGCGCCCTCGATTCGGAGCTTGAGCGAACAATCGACCTGATCCATGGCGTGTCGGCATCCCGCGTGCAGGTTGTGCTGCCAAGACGGGACGAATTCAGTCTCAGCACGGCGCCGGCGCAGGCGAGTGTCATGCTCTCGCTGGCTGGCGCCGCACCGCTCGATCATGAAAGTGTCGATGCTATTCTCAACCTCGTGGCCTCGGCGGTTCCGGGGCTCAAGCCGACCAACATATCGATCGTCGACAACCGGGGCGATCTGCTTGCCCAGGCCGGACGCACCGATGACTCCCTGCTCAACGCCCGCGATGCGGCGCTGAAGCGCTCGACCGAACGCCAGTTGTCGGACGCGGTGCGGTCGATGTTGGCCGCCGTCGTCGGGCCGAACGCGGTGCGGGTTGTTACTGCCGTCTCGATGGATTTCGACCGCAGCGACCAGACCTCGACCACCTACGATCCGAACGGACAGGTCGTGCGCAGCCAGGAGCAGACGCGCTCGAAGAGCTCGCGCAGCAACGGGGCGAACAAGACCGTTTCCGTTTCGAACAACCTGCCTGGTGCCCAGGCGAAGAGTTCGTCGCCGACGCGGCTGGATACGCAAAGCAAGTCGACGCAGACAACGAATTACGAGATCAGCCAGAGCGTGAAACATATCGTGCACGCGACACCGCAGATCACCCGGATCAGCGTTGCCGTTATGCTTGATGAAGTGCCGACCAAGGGGGCCAAGGGGCAAGTGACTTGGAAACCCCGCACGGCCGCGCAGATCGCGCAGATCCGCGACCTCGTCAAAACCGCCATCGGGTACAACAAGGCGCGTGGCGATGTCGTCGACGTCCAGTCGCTGCAGTTTGCGCCGAACCAGCTACCGGCGGTGCACGCGCCGTCGTTCCTCGACCGGTTCCTTTCGAGCGGATTGCTGATGCCGTTGCTGCGCCTGGTTCTGGCGGCCGGCGTTGCCATCGCGGCACTGCTGGTGGTGTTCAAGCCGATGGTCCGCCGAATTCTTGAACCGGCCGTGGTCGCGATCGAACAACAATCGGCGGCGGATGGCGATCAAGTTGCGGCCATTGCGGGCCCGGCCGGCGTTGAGGAGACCAACCCGGTGAAGGTGATTGCCGACCTGATCGAGCGGCATCCCGACGCGAGCGTAGCTGTGCTGCGTGACTGGATCGGCCAGGAACCGGTGCAATGAGCGAGACGGATGAGCTCCAGCTCAAGGGGCCTGCGCGCGCGGCGGCGCTGATTCTTGCCCTGGGCGAGGAAGCCGGCGGAAAGCTGATGGCGATGCTCAATGACGACGAGCTGCGCGAGGTGTCGCGCGCCATGGTAGCCCTTCGTTCGGTGCCCGCGACGACCATTGAGGCGCTCTGCCTTGAATTTGCCGGGCGAATGGGGCGGACTTCGGGTGTATCGGGCTCGGCGGAGCTGGCCGAGAGGCTGCTGCGCAAGATGATCCCGCCAGGCAGGGTCGACCAAATTCTTGAGGATATCCACGGGCCGGCGGGAAAGAACATCTGGGACAAGCTCGGCAAGGTGAACGAGTCGGTCCTGTCCGATTATCTCTGCCATGAACACCCGCAGACGGCGGCAATGGTTCTGTCCCGGGTGACAGCCGAGCATGCCGCCCGGGTCATCGCATTGCTGCCGGAACCTCTGGCGATCGAGGTGATCGAGCGGATGCTGACGATCGAAGGGCTGCAGCGCGAAGCGGTCGATGATGTCGAGCGGACCCTGAAGGTCGACTTCATGGTCAACCTCGCCTCGAGCATTCAGCGCGACCCCCACGAGAAGCTCGCAGAAATCTTCAACTCCTTCGATCGTACCGTCGAGAGCCGCATGTTCAGCGCGCTGGAAAGCCGGAATCAGGAAGCCGCAAGCCGCATCCGCTCGCTGATGTTTACCTTCGAGGATCTCATCCGCCTCGCGCCGCGCGACATCCAGACCGTCCTGCGCTCGGTCGACAGTGACATCATGCCGCTTGCCCTGAAGGGGGCTTCGGAAAAGATCCGCGACCTGTTCATGAGCAACATGACCGAACGCGCCGCGAAGATGCTGCGCGAGGATATCGAGGCACTTGGTCCCGTCAGGCTGCGGGATGTCGATGCTGCACAACTCACGATCGTGAATACCGCCAAGGAACTCGCAGCCCAGGGCGAAATCGAGATCGGTACCGGAAAGGAAGACGACCTTGTCATCTGACATCACTGAGCCGACCCCCAACGGGCAGACCTTGTCGGATCTGCAACTCGCCCCCGTTTCCCGCCGACCGGCAGGTGAGGGCGGCGACTCCCAGCGTCCGAATCGTGATCTGGAAGCGGTTTACGACATCCCCGTGCTTGTCAGCGCCGTTCTGGGGCGGTCGACCATGCAGGTCAGCCAGTTGCTCAAGCTGGGTCGCGGCGCCGTTGTCGAGCTTGACCGCAAGGCGGGCGACCCGATCGACATCTTTGTCAACAACCGCCTGATTGCCCGCGGCGAGGTCGTGATGCTGGATGAAACCAAGCTTGGCATCACGATGACCGAAATCGTCAAGTCCGACCGTAACGGGTAAGACGGCCATGCGGGTTCTCATCATCGGTTCCCTGTCGGGTGAACTCGGCGTCGCGGCGCGGATTGCCGCCGCCCGCGGTGCGACGCTTTCCCAGGCGGAGACCATCGATGCGGCCCTGCACAGCCTGCGTACGGATGCACGAACCGACCTCATTATCTGCGATGTCGCACATAATCTGGGCGATCTGATGAAGCGGCTGGCGGCCGAGCGGTTTACCACAACAGTGGTCGCAGCCGGCGCCGAGGATGACGAGGATGCAGCGGTTGATGCAATCCGTGCCGGAGCGCGGGAGTATTTGCCTCTGCCGCCGGATTCCGACCTCATCGCGGCCATTCTGTCGGCAGTTTCGGCAGAGCAGCAGGGTGAGTTCATTGCGCGCGATCCGGCCATGCGGGCGGTTCTGGCCCAGGCGGATCAGGTGGCGCAGTCCACCGCGTCGATCCTGATTACCGGCGAGAGCGGCACCGGCAAGGAGGTGCTGGCGCACTACATCCATGGCCGCTCACGGCGCAGCAAGGGGCCTTTCGTGGCTCTCAACTGCGCCGCGATCCCCGACACGCTCCTGGAATCGGAGCTGTTCGGTCATGAAAAAGGGGCTTTCTCAGGTGCCGTCGCGCGGCGCGCCGGCAAGTTCGAGGCGGCTGATCGCGGCACCCTTCTGCTTGACGAGATCGGCGAGATGGATGTGCGCCTGCAGGCCAAGCTGTTGCGCACGTTGCAGGAACGAACGGTCGATCGCCTGGGTGGCGACCGCCCGGTGCCGGTGGACGTGCGTATCCTCGCCGCCACGAATGCCGACCTTGGTGCCGCGATTGCGGATGGCCGTTTCCGCGAGGATCTGTTCTTTCGTCTCAATGTCGTCGCCCTGCGGATTCCGCCGCTGCGTGAGCGTCCGGGTGATATTGCGCCGCTCGCGCATCATTTCGTCGCGCATTATGCCCGGTTGAACGAGGCGGGGGTGAAGCACCTGAGCAGCCGCGCGGTGGAGCGGCTGATTGCCCATTCGTGGCGCGGCAATGTGCGCGAGCTTGAAAACATCATGCACCGTGCGGTGCTGCTGTCACCGGGGCCGATGATCGATGTCGAGCATATCGGACTCTCCGGTGAAGCGAGAGAGCCGCCGGGCATGAATGAAGCCGGCGAAGCCCGTTCGTCCGGTGGCACGATCGGCGCGCTGGTCGGGCGGCGGGTCGAGGATGTCGAACAGGCGCTGATCCTGGAGACGTTGAACCGCTGCCTCGGCAATCGCACGCATGCGGCAACCATTCTGGGCATCTCCATCCGCGCGCTGCGCAACAAGCTGCGTGACTATGCCGCGCGCGGCGCCGATGTTCCGGCGCCGCATAACGGTGTTGCCGCCTGATGGCCGCGACGGACATCGCGACCCTGCGGGGGCGTCTGCAGGAAATCCGGATCGGCACCGATATCGGTCTCGCGATCGGAGTGGTGTGCATCATCACCATCCTGATCGTGCCGCTGCCGCCCTTCCTGCTCGATACCGGCCTGTCGCTGTCCTTTACCGGCAGCATCCTCGTGCTCATGGTCGCGCTGTTCATCCGCCGGCCGATCGATTTCACGAGCTTTCCGACAGTCCTCCTGCTGACGACGCTGCTTCGCCTCTCGCTCGACATCGCGGCGACACGCGAAATTCTCTCGCATGGTAATGAAGGCCCCGAAGCCGCCGGCCACGTCATCGCGGCGTTCGGCGGCTTCCTCATGGGGGGGGACCTGCTGATCGGGCTGATCGTCTTTGCGATCCTGATCGTGGTGAATTTCATCGTGATCACGAAGGGTTCAACCCGCATCGCCGAGGTCGCGGCGCGGTTCACCCTGGATGGCATTCCCGGCAAGCAGATGGCGATCGACGCCGAGCTCAATTCCGGCGCGATCAACGAAGTGACAGCCCGCCGCAAACGTGCGGACCTGGAGCAGGAGAGCGGCTTTTACGGCGCGATGGACGGTGCCGCGAAATTCGTGCGCGGCGACGCGATCGCGGCGCTGATCATCACCTCGATCAATATCGTTGGCGGCTTTGCCATTGGCGTCGTGCAGCGCGGCATGTCCGTGCATGACGCGGCATCGGCATTCACCACCCTCTCGATCGGTGAGGGGCTGGTGTCGCAGATCCCGGCGCTGCTGGTTTCGGTGGCCGCTGGTATCGTGGTGACCAAAGGCAGCGCTGAAGGCACCGCGGATGCGGCGCTGGTGGCCCAGCTCAGCCGCTCGCACAAGCCGCTCGCGATCGCATCGGCAGGTGCTTTCGTGCTCGCAATCCTGCCGGGGCTGCCGTTCATCCCGTTTCTCGCCTTGTCCGGCCTTGCGGGATGGGGGGCCTATTACCGTTGGAAGAATCCGCCGCCGTCCGGCCATGAGGAGGCGACGCCGGAACCCGCCATTCCGGCGGAGCCGCCGATTACCGATGCGCTGAAGATCGACCAGATCAGGCTTGAACTCGGCTATGCGCTGCTTGTGCTGGCGGGTGGCGACACGCCCCGCCTGACCGAGCAGATCAAGGCGCTGCGCAGGGCCATTGCCACCGAAATGGGCTTCATCCTGCCGCCGGTGCGGATTCAGGACAACATGCAACTGGCCGCAACGACCTATTCCGTGCGGATCAAGGAGATCGAGGCGGCATCCGGCGTTCTGCAGCCGACCCGGTTGCTGGCAATGACGCCTTCGGGGACCCTGCCGGAACTGCCAGGCGACCCGACCACGGAGCCTGCCTTCAACTTGCCGGCGATCTGGATCGATCAGGTCGACCGTGAACGGGCGATCGGTCTCGGCTGCACCGTGGTCGACCCGGCAAGCGTGCTGACCACGCATCTGACAGAGGTGGTCAAGGACAACATGGCCGAGATGCTCTCCTTCGCCGAAACCCAGAAGCTGCTCGACGATCTGCCGCGTGAACAGCAGCGTCTGGTTACCGACCTCATCCCGACTCATTTCTCCGTCGGCGGGGTGCAGCGCGTGCTGCAAGCCCTGCTGGCCGAGCGTGTATCGATCCGCGATCTCCCGACAATCCTCGAGGGCATTCACGAGGCGGTCTCGATGCAGTTGCGGGCGATCCCGGTCATTGCCGCGCATGTCCGCACCCGCCTCGCTCGCCAGCTCACAGACGCCCATACCGGCATGCACGGATATGTGCCGCTCGTGATTATCGGCCCGGAATGGGAAACCGAGCTCAGCGAGGCGCTGGTGGGGCCTGCGGAGGCGCGGCAGCTTTCGCTTCCGCCAAACCGGCTGACCGAGTTCACCCGCCGGCTCGCCCAGGTTTTCGAGGCCGCTGGCGCCGAGGGCGAGACGCCCGTGCTGCTCACCAGTCCGCAACTTCGCGCCCATGTGCGGGCGATCCTCGAACGTATCCGCCCGTCCACCCCGGTGCTTGCCCAGACCGAAATTTTCCCGCGCGCGCGCATCAGAACCGTTGGAGCGATTTGAATGAAAGTCAAAGTGATCAGGTCGGCCTCCATGCGCGAGGCATTCGCCGAGGCCCATCGCCTCCTCGGTCCCGATGCGCTGATCCTCGACAGCCGCCGGCGCGGACGCGAGTTCGAAATCACCGTCGCACTCGATCCTGAAGTGCCGCAGGATGCGGCCAATCCCTGGCGGCAGGCGCTATCGTTTCACGGCGTGCCGGCCGAGATCGCGACTGCGTGGGCGGATCAGTCACCGGACGAAGCCGTCTCGGGCGCCTTTGCCTTCGGCAAGCTTGATTTCGATCGGCCGCTGATCATCGCCGGGCCGCCGGGCGCCGGCAAGACGATGACAACGGTAAAACTCGCCACGCGCTTTACACTCTCCGGCATCCGGCCGACCGTGATCAACGCCGATCAGAACCGCGCGGGGGCCTCTGCCCAGCTGGCGGCGCTTTGTCGGATCCTGCGGGCCGAATTCATCGACACTGCGGCAAATACCAAGGCCATCCGGCGGCGGCCGGCCGCGCTGCGGCCGACACTGATCGATCTGCCGGGCATGGATCCGTTCGACAACGCGGAGATGGACACACTCCGTTCGATGGCAGAGGAGGTTGGCGGCACCGTGGCGCTGGTGCTGCCGGCCGGCCTCGATGCGACCGACAGCGTCGAGATCGCCTCGCGGTTTCATGAGGCGGGTGCAACCTCGCTGATCCCGACCCGGCTCGACATATCCCGCCGTCTCGGCGGCCTGGTGGCGACGGCCGGGGCCGTGCCCCTCACCTTGACCGAGGCCGGAACCTCCGGCCGCGTCAGCGATGCGCTTGAGCCTGTAACTCCCGCCTTCATCGTCGAGCGCCTGCTCGCCGCCAGCACCGCCAGCGACGCTGTTGCTCATGCGGCCTGAGCCCGTCTTTCTCCGCCCCGCCGGCATGTCTGCTCTCAATGACCGCGCGCAGCGTCATCCCGTGACGCCAGCGCCGCACCGGCAGCCGCGCCTGATCGCCATTGCCTCGGGAAAGGGCGGCGTTGGCAAAACCTGGCTTACCCTCTCGCTGGCGCAGGCGATGAGCGCACGCGGGGCGCGTATTCTGGTTCTCGACGCTGATTTTGGGCTCGCCAATGCCGATATCCAGATCGGTCATCTCGCCGAGTCCGATATCGGGGCGCTTCTGCGCAACGAGGCCTCACTGGCGGATAGCGTTGTCACGGTCGGGCAGGGCGGGTTCGATCTCCTGGCGGGAGAGGCGGGCTCGGGCACTTTCTCCGGCATCGAGCCGGCGGTGATCGAGCGCCTTGTTCGCAATCTGCTCGACGCGAGGGCCAGATACGACATCGTCCTGCTCGACCTTGGCACAGGCGTCGAGCCTGCATCGCGCCATCTCGCGGCGCTGGCCGACACGCTGGTTCTGATCTCGACCGGCGATCCGGCGAGTTTGACCGATGGATATGCCGTTCTCAAGCTGCTCCAGCGCGATCGGGCGGAGCGTGGCGCGCCCGTGGACGCGCGGATCGTGATCAACCAGATCGAGACCGAACGCGCCGGCCGAAGGGCTCATGCCGCTCTGGCGCGTGCCGCCCGCGGCTTCCTGCGCCTTGATCCTCCGCTGCTCGGCATCATCCAGCGGGACGAGAATATCGGTGAGGCGATCCGCGGCCAGCGTCTGTTTCTCTCCGAATTCCCGCAATCCCCCACCGCGGCGGCCCTGCAGTCGATTGCCCGTCGGCTGCTCGCGAAATAGGGCCGGGTGTTCAGGAGTGTTGTTCGCCGGGCCCTGAACCGCCGCGGGCCATCGGATGATGGTCTTCCATGAGTTTTTGCAGTCGCGCCGCGAGCACATGCGTATAGATTTGTGTTGTCGAGATGTCGGCATGGCCGAGCAGCGTCTGCAGGCTCCGCAAATCCGCGCCGTGGGCGAGAAGATGGGTCGCAAAGGCATGGCGCAGGGCGTGCGGCGAAAGCCGGCCGGGATCGATCCCGGCGGCGAGCGCGACCCGCTTCAGCAGACGCGCGAAGGCCTGTCGGGTCATCGGCATTCCTTTGCGGCGGCCGGGAAAGAGGTAGCGCGCCGGCCGCTCGGGATTGGTGTCCAGCAATTTCCTCGCCGCGTCCCGTGCGGCTTCGGAAAGTGGCACGATCCGCTCGCGTCCGCCCTTGCCGCGGATCAGCAGCATGTTGCCATCCTGCGGCAGCGCATTGGCGGGCAGGGCCAGCATTTCTGAAATCCGCATCCCCGTCGCATACAGAATTTCCAGCCCCGCCTCGGCCACCCGCCCCGAGGTGCCGGAGAGAGCAGCCGCCGCAGCGAGCAGCGCGCTCACTTCCGCTTCGGTGATCGTGTTTGGAAGCGTCCGCGGCTGCTTCGGCGAGGATGTGAGGGCGGTGGGGTCGTCGGGGCGCTGCCCGTCGCGCAGCAGGAAGCGCTGGAACTGCCGCAGCGCCGAGAGGCGCCGCGCCTGGGTCCGGGCGGAGAGGCCTGCCGCGGCCAGGCTCGCGAGATAGTCGGTCACGATCGCGGCATCAGCGGCGGCCGGTCCGCTGCCGTGCGCGGTGCAGAATGCCGCGAAATCGGCGAGATCGGCCTGATAGGCGAGAACGGTGTTCTGCGCCGCCCGCGCTCGGCAACCATCGATTCGAGGAAAGCTTCGATATGCCGCTCTAGTGCCATGCGGATTTTGTGGTAATCCGCGCAACGATGTCCGACAAGAGTTTTCATGCCGCTGGCGTGCCCGGCGCTTATCGAGGGTGCAGCATCGTGCTGATCGGGCTGATGGGCGCGGGGAAATCGGCGGTGGGCCGGAGGCTGGCGGCGCGGCTCCAGCTGCCGTTCCACGACTCCGATGCCGAAATCGAGGCGGTTTCGGGCAAGACGGTTGCCGAGATCTTCGCAACCGAAGGCGAGGCAGCTTTTCGCTCCCGCGAACGGGAAGTGATTGCCCGCCTGCTCGGCGGTTCACCAGTCGTGCTCGCGACCGGTGGGGGCGCTTTCATGGACCCGGACACCCGCGTTGTGATCGCGGCGCGAGCGGTCTCGGTGTGGCTGCGCGCGACCATCGGCGTCTTGCTTGGCCGGGTGCGCGGCCGGACCCACCGGCCACTGCTCAATCAGGGCGACCCTGGCGAAATTCTGTCGCGGCTTTCCGCGCTGCGCGGGCCGGTCTATGCCGGAGCCGACATCATCGTTGACAGCACCGAGGACTCGCCGGACATGACCACGCAGACCGTTGCCGCCGCCCTTGCCCGCCACGCGCCGGCGCAGACAGTGCGGATCGACCTGCCCGACGCCGGCTATGACGTCGTGATCGGCCGCGGCTTGCTCGATGGCGCGGGCGCCCGCCTTGCCGGGGCGCTGCCGGCGCGCCGTGCCGTGGTGGTCACCGATGCCAATGTCGCGCAGACCCATTTGCCGCGGCTTGAGCGCGCGCTCGACGATGCGGGCTTCATCCATGAGCGGCTCATCGTTCCGCCCGGCGAGGGATCGAAGAGCCTTGCGCGTTTCGCCGCGCTGGTCGAGGACATTCTCGCGCTGCAGCCCGAACGGCAGACCGCGATCATAGCGCTCGGCGGCGGTGTCATGGGCGATCTCGCCGGGTTCGCTGCGGCGAGCGTGCTGCGCGGGCTGCCTTTTGCGCAGATCCCGACCTCGCTGCTCGCCCAAGTGGATTCCAGCGTCGGCGGCAAGACTGGCGTGAATTCACGTCATGGCAAGAACCTTGTCGGTGCGTTTCACCAGCCCCGCCTCGTGATCATCGACAGCGATACGCTGGCGACCCTGCCGCGCCGGGAGGCCGCCGCCGGCTATGCGGAAATCGTCAAGGCGGGGTTGATCGCCGATCCCGCGCTGTACGACTGGTGCGAGACGCATGGCGCGGCGCTGCTCGGGGGCGATCAGGGCTTGCAGGAAGAGGCGATCGCCCGCGCCGTCGCCTTCAAGGCACGGGTGGTAATGGCCGACCCGCGTGAGCAGGCGAAGCAGGACGGCCGCGCGCTGCTCAATCTCGGCCACACTTTCGCCCACGCCTTCGAAGCAGAGACCGGCTATGGCACGGCGCTGCTGCATGGCGAAGCGGTGGCGATCGGCCTGGTCTGCGCGTTCGATCTTTCGGCCCGGCTCGGCCATTGCGATGCGGCGATCGCGCCGCGCATCGCCGCGCATCTGCAAGCGGTCGGCCTGCCGCACCGGATCGGCGGCTGGAGCGCCAATGCGCTGCTCGGCCATATGCAGCGTGACAAGAAGATGCGCGATGGCAGGCTTGCCTTCGTGCTGGCCCGCGGCATCGGTGGCGCGTTCACCAGCCGCGAGGTGCCGGTGGAGGCGGTTCGGGCGACGCTGATCGCCTGCGGCGCGGGCTGATCAGCGCCGATGTATACCCCGCCGGCCTTCGCCGAGGATGATCCGGCGGTCATCGCCGGCATCATCCGCGCCTGTCGCCTGCCGATCCTGGTGACGGCGGGCGCGGCGGGGCTGGAGGCGACGCATCTCCCGCTGTTCCATCGCACCGATCCGGCGCCTCACGGCACGCTGGTCGGGCATCTTGCCCGCGCCAACCGCCAGTGGCAGGCGCTGCGCGATGGCGCGCCGACGATGGCGATTTTCCAGGCACATGATTTCTACGTCTCGCCCGGCTGGTATGCGACCAAGCGGGAGACTGGCCGTGTCGTGCCGACCTGGAATTACGAGGCGGTGCATGCGCGCGGGCCGGTGGAGATCGTCGAGGATGCGGTGCTGCTGCGCCAGATCGTGGCGACTCTGACCGACCGCGAGGAGGCATCGCAGCCCGTGCCGTGGCTTGTGGATGATGCGCCGGACGACTTCATCGTCGCCCAGCTGAAGGGGATCGTCGGGCTCGTGATGCGGATCGACTCCGTGATCGCGAAGCGCAAGCTCAGCCAGAACCGCCCGCCGGCCGATCGCGCCGGCGTGATTGCCGCGCTCGCCGCATCCGGCCGCGACGAGGAGGCGACGCTCATGCGGGAGCGGGAGGCAGCGGCGGATCGACCTGGCCCAGAACCCAGCCCTCGACCGCGCGGATGATGGCCGAATCGCCCGGAAGCCCCGTCTCCGTGCCATCTGGCGCCCCATCGATCACCCGGACCAGCCCCAGCACGCCAAGCAGGGAGTCGAATGCATCCTCGCCCTCAGGTGCGGCGCCGAATCCATCGTCTATCCGGGCGATCAACTCCGGCACGGGATCGTGACGCCAAGCGGTGAAATAGGCGTGCAGGGCAGGGGCGAGGCTCGACCGGTCCGATTGTCGACGCTTGCTCCCGGCCAGTCTGAGGCCGGTCTGCACCATGGCTTCGGCGGGATAGGTCTCGGCAACGGCGATACCATCCGGTGCGAGCAGGTTGTGAAACGCTCCGGCAAAGGGCCAGAGGCGCAGTGTGAGCCCCTGTGCCAGGGCGGGCAGCAGGCAATCCCGCCAGCCTGAAATGGCCGCCTTGCCGCACTGGTTGGCCCCATCGTCCAGAACAGTGGCGCGCCGGCCGGCCGCCGCGCGGTCCGGCAATCGACCGCGCGGCGCAGCGAAGCCGCGTCGTCCAGCCCAAGCGCGGCCGCGAGGCGGGCCATCTGCCCGGCGCCGGCGACGGTTTTCAGCGGGTAGAACGGTCGCCCGAGGCTGATTTCGGCAAGATTAGCGCAGGGGTGAAACAGGGGCGCGGCGGGATCGAGCCGTGCAAGCCACGCCGCGAAATCGTCGATGCCGGCGGCGCGCGCATAGGCACGGGGTAGGCCGAGCGGGAAGTCGACGCCGAGCGCAACAGCAGCACCGGCGGCGCGTTCGAGCAGGCGGGCGGCAAGGGTTGCGGCTTCGCCCACTGGCTCCGGCGCCCCGATCCGCCAGCGCCCACCCTCTCGCCTGGCGACGCTCATCCAGCGCTTCGCGGGGCTCACGCTCCAGTCGGCATGAACCGCGAGGACCGGGCTCACGAAATTGTATGGTTGCCGCAACGAGCCTGCCATTGCTGCGCCATTTTCCTGTAGTCAATCAATACGAACATCATTCGAGGTCAATCCATGGACGCCCGTTATCGCCCATCCATCCAGGTTCTGCACTGGCTGATCGCCGCAACCGTCATCGGACTCGTGATTGCCGGGCTGCTGCTGCATTACGACCTGATTTCGAAATCCGTTCACCGGCCGCTTGCGGTCATCCACATGAGCTTCGGCCTTGCCATTCTCGCGCTGATGGTGGTTCGCCTGTTCATCCGGCGCCGCTCCGGCGTGCCGCCTCTGCCGGAGACGATCGGCCGGCCGTTCCAGATCGCGGCGCATGCGACACAGATGCTGTTCTACGCGCTGCTGCTGGCGATGCCGGTTTTCGGCATCCTGTTCGTCGAGGCGCATGGCCGCAAGGTGCCATTCTTCGGGCTGTTCACGCTGCCGGTTCTCGTCGGCAAGAATCATGGCGTGCAGGAGGTTTTCGAATTTCTCCATTTCTGGGGAGGGATCGCCATCATCCTGTTGCTGCTCGCCCATGTCGGCGGCGCCGTGCGGCACGAGATGCGCGGCGAGCGCATCATCCGGCGGATGCTGCCCGGCCGGCGCTCAGCGTGAGGGCATGGCGGGTGCAAGCCGGCCGCCGAGGCGCACCGGCTCGACCGCCAGTGCCCGCCCGTCCGAGGCGATGCGGATCAGCGCGCCGCACACCGTCGCCTCGCCTTCGGTCGGGTGCAGCCGCTCGCCCGGCATCTTGCGGATGAACCGGCCAATGGCCGCCTCCTTGGTCATGCCGATCACGCTGTCGTAATCGCCGCACATGCCGACATCCGCCATGAAGCCGGTCCCCCCGGCCATGACGTGGTGGTCGGCGGTCGGGATATGCGTATGGGTGCCGAGCACGGCGGTTACGGCGCCGTCGAAGCGATGGGCAAAGGCCATTTTCTCGCTCGTCGCCTCGCCATGGAAATCCACCATGATCGCCGCGTGGGTGACGCCGAGCCGCACGCGCGCCAGAACCCCTTCCAGCGCGCGGAACGGGCAGTCCATCGGGTCCATGAACAGCCGGCCCATCACCTGGGCGATCAGCACGCGCCTTCCATCCGGCAGGGTGATGTCGACCACGCCATCGCCCGGCGTGCCGGGGGGAAAGTTGAGCGGCCTGATCACCCGCTTCTGCTGCGCGATATAGGGGATGATCTCCTTGCGGTCCCAGGCGTGGTTGCCGAGGGTGATGGCATCCGCCCCGGCGGCGAACAGGGCGTCCGCCATGTCCGGCGCGAGGCCGAAGCCGTGGGAAGCGTTCTCGCCGTTGACCACCGCCACATCGGCGCCGAGTTCCCGTTTCAGCCGCGGCAGGGCGGCGATGACCGCTTCGCGCCCGGACCGGCCCACCACGTCACCCAGATAGAGGAGTTTCATCGCTGTCATCTGCATGGCGACATGCGGTATTCGCTCCGCGCCGGTTGGGCAAGTCGGGTCGGGGCGGCATGCGCCTGTTCCGGCACATGACTTTGCGATGAAATGCCGTTAGCCTGACATCATGGAAACGCAGAGCACGATCGATGCCGCCCGCGCCATTTTCGGCGAGCGGCTCAGCCTTAACGCCAATATCCGCGAAACCCACGCGCATGGCGAGGCCAACGCGGCCACCAGCCTGCCGGATGCGGTGGCGTTTCTCGAGTCGACCGAGGAGGTTTCGCGGCTGCTGCGGCTGTGCCACGCGGCGGGCGTGCCGGTCACGCCGTTTGGCGCGGGCACCTCGCTCGAAGGCCATGTGACCCCGGTGCGTGGCGGCATCAGCCTCGATCTGACGCGGATGAACCGGGTGATCGAGGTGAACGACGCGGATCTCGACGGCCGGGTGGAGGCCGGGGTGACGCGGCGGCAGCTCAACACCTATCTGCGCGATCACGGGCTGTTCTTCCCGGTCGATCCCGGAGCGGATGCGACAATCGGCGGAATGTGCGCGACGCGCGCCTCCGGCACGACCACGGTGCGCTACGGCACGATCCGCGACAATGTGCTGGGGCTGCGCGCCGTGCTCGCCGATGGCACGGTGATCGACACTGGCGGGCGGGTCCGCAAATCGTCCACCGGCTATGACCTGACCCGCCTGCTGATCGGCTCGGAGGGCACGCTCGGCATCATCACCGAGGTGCAGCTGAAACTCTACGGCATTCCCGAGGCGATCGGCGCCGCCGTCTGCGGTTTCGCCGACGAGCACGCGGCGGTGGCCGCGGTGATCGAGATCATGCAGACCGGCATTCCGGTCGCCCGCATCGAATTCGCCGATACCGCGCAGATGGCGGCCTCGATCGCCTATTCGAAGCTCGATCATCTCATCGCCGGCCCGACGCTGATGTTCGAGTTCCACGGCAGCGCGCAGGGTGTTGCCGAACAGGGGGCCATGGCCGAGGAAATTGCCAGGGCCCATGGCGGCAGCGGCTTCGCCTTCGCGACCGAAACCGAGGCGCGCAACCGGCTCTGGCGCGCCCGCCACGATGCCTATTGGGCGGCTCGCGCGGCCTATCCCGGCAAGGGCGCCTTTGCGACCGACACGATCGTGCCGATCTCGCGGCTGGCCGAGGCGGTTTCGCTGGCGCGCGAGGCGGTGACGCGCTCCGGCCTCGAAGCCTGCATCGTCGGCCATGTCGGCGATGGCAATTTCCACGTGCTGATCCTCTATCCTGAAGGCGAGGAGGGCCGGGCGAAAGCCTGGGAGCTTGATCGTGAAATTGTCGCCCAGGCGCTTTCGTTCGGCGGGGCGGCGAGCGGCGAGCATGGGGTGGGGCTCGGCAAGCGGGAGTTCCTGCCGCGCGAGCACGGGGCGGCGGCGCTTGGGGTGATGCGGGCGATCAAGCAGGCGCTCGATCCACGCGGTATCCTCAATCCTGGAAAGATGTTTCTCGACTGAAGGCCGGCCGGGCCGTTCAAGGCCCGGCCAACCCGTCGGGTCAGTTGCCGCTGGACGGCGCGGCGGCGGCGGCGGGGGCTGCCGGCGCTGCTGTCGCGGTCGTTCCTCTGGCGGCAGAAGCCGCAGCTCCGGCAACCGGCTGTGCCGCGATGCCGATATCGGTCACGCCAGCCTTTCGCGCGGCGTCCATCACCGTCACGAAATGCTGGAAGGCCACTGCCTTCGACGCGGCGATGGTCACCTCGGTCTTGGACGGATCGCCATCGCCCTGGAACATGGCGGTGAGCTGGTCCGGCGTCAGCACCTGCTTCTTCACCTGGATGCTGCCATCGGCAAGAATGTTCACGGTGAATTTGGGGTGCTTGAGATGCGTCGTCTGCGTCGAGTTCGGCAGCTGCATCGGGATTCCGGCATCCGGGATCATCTGCAGCGTGACGATGATGAAGAATACCAGCAGAAAAAGCATCACGTCGATCATCGGGATGATCTCGACGCGCGCTTTCCGGGCCTCGAAATAGCGCATGTTCATGAAATCAGGCCGCCACCGCGCTGCGAACCGCGGGGCGGCTGCCGGCATGGGGCACCACCGGCGCGCCATCGGTGCGGTTCAGCACCATGGTGCGGATCGTCTCGAGCTGGTGGATGATCAGGCGGACCTGGTTCTGCAGCATGTTGAAGGTGGCAAGGCCGACCATGGCGATGAAGATGCCGCAGGCGGTGGCCACCAGGGCATCGGCCACGCCGCCGGTCACCTCGGCCGGTGCATGGCCGGGCGTGGCGAGCACCGAGAAGGCGTGGAACATGCCGATGATCGTGCCGAACAGGCCGAGCAGCGGGGCGAGCGTCACGATCGTGTCCAGCACCCACATCCGCCGGTCGAGCCGGGGTGCGACCAGCATGATCGCCTCGTCCATCCGGCTGTTCATCGCGGCGTGGTTGGTATCGTGCATGTGGTTCAGGGCGGTATCGAGCAGCAGCGCTTCCGGCATCCGGCCGGCATAGTCGCGCAGCGTCACGAGATCGTCCTCATTCACACGGCCCATGGCGGCCATGCGGCGGACGATCGAGCTGCCGCGAAGGATCGCGCGGCGAAGATACCACATCCGATCGATGATCACCGCGACAGCGATGACGAAAAGACCGGCGAGAACGTAAAGCACCCCGTCGGAATAATTCGCGAGGTGAATGATATAATCCAAGGTCATGCTGACTCTCCGAGACTCCGCCCGGAGCATTCCCAGGCCGGTGCCGGCGCGGGAGGACTTCGGCCGGATCGTTTTGCCCGACAAACACGACAGGGCGCGCCCACATTGCGGGCCGCCTCCCGTCACACCGCGTGTAGACGAGCCTGAGGCGCTTTAGTGTGAAGCCTCGATGACAGTTGTTACGAAGGCGCATCGCGGGCGCCGCGCGATGGCCGCTCACAGGCCGTGCCCTTGTTCCGCTGGCGGCACCGCACGACATCTGCCGCAACAATTCAATGGAGCATCCCGATGGAATATCGCCAGCTCGGCCGGTCCGGCCTGAAGATTTCGACGCTGACGCTCGGCACCATGACGATGGGCGGACGCGGCGTGTTCGGGAAGGTCGGCAATGTCGGGCGTGCCGAGGCGCGGCGGCAGATCGACATGTGCGTCGATGCCGGCGTCAATCTCATCGATACCGCCGACATCTATTCCACCGGCGGCTCCGAGGAGATCATCGGCGAGGCGCTGGGCGGCAAGCGGCCGCAGGGGCTGCTGATAGCGACCAAGGTGCGGTTTCCGATGGGACAGGGGCCGAATGACCGCGGCCTGTCGCGCCATCACATCATCCAGGCTTGCGAGGCGAGCCTGGCGCGGCTGCGCACCGATGTCATCGATCTGTATCAGGTTCATGAATGGGACGGCCTGACCCCGCTCGAGGAGACGATGCAGGCGCTCGACATGCTCATCCGCCAGGGCAAGGTGCGGTATGTCGGCTGCTCGAACTATTCCGCCTGGCATGTCATGAAGGCGCTCGCGATCGCCGAGCGAACGAATCGCGAAAGGTTCGTCAGCCAGCAGATCCACTACACGCTGGAGGCGCGGGAGGCCGAGAACGAGCTGATCCCGCTCGCGGTCGATCAGGGACTGGGCGTGCTGGTCTGGAGTCCGCTCGCTGGCGGGCTGCTCTCCGGCAAGCATCGTCGCAACCAGGACACGCCGCCCGGCACACGCCAGCTTGCCGGATGGAGCGAACCGCCGATCCACGACGAAGACCGGCTCTGGGACATCGTGGAGGCGCTGATCGAGGTTGCCGGCGCGCATGGCGTTTCCGCGGCGCAGGTCGCGCTCGCCTGGCTGCTCGGGCGGCCGGCGGTGACCGCGCTCGTTATCGGCGCACGCAACGAGGAGCAGCTGGCGGATAACCTGCGGGCCGCGAGCCTGACGCTGACCAAGGAGGAACGTTCGATGCTGGATGCGGTAAGCCAGCGCCCGCTGCATTATCCCTACTGGCACCAGGCACAAACGGCGAAGGACCGGCTCGGCGCGGCGGATCTCGCGCTATTGGGGCCGCATCTCTGAACGGCTCAGTCCGGCGGCAGTAGCTGGGCGTCGGTCGTGCCGGTTCGCGCGCCATCCGATTGGTCCGGATGGCGCGCCCGATCGTGACCGGGCGGACGCGGCGCGCCGTGCCCGCCCGCAGGTCTGTCAGATGTTCTTGTCGAGCCAGGCCTTCAGCACGCTCTTCGGCGCGGCGCCGACATGCTGGGCCGCCGGCTTGCCGTCCTTGAACAGGATCAGGGTCGGGATGCCGCGCACACCATATTGGGTCGGCGTCATCGGGTTCTCGTCGATATTCACCTTGGCGACGGTGACGCGCCCGGCATATTCGCTGCCGAGTTCCTCGATCGACGGCCCGATGATCTTGCAGGGACCGCACCATTCCGCCCAGAAATCGACCAGAACCGGCTCCTTCGAGTCGAGAACCGAGGTTGAAAACTCCGCGTCGGACACGGCTTTCGTGGCTGCACCCATGATAATGCTCCTTGAAGCGATATGTTGCATACGAGAATGGCGTCTCGCCCGGTGACGATCAAGCTTATGGCTGCTCCGGCTTCGGCGCATGCCGGGCCAGCGTCGCGGCGGGCACCGGCATGACACGGCCCCGCGATGTCCAGACCAGCACCGCCTCGACCCGCCGATCGGGATATATTCCGGCGAGAACCGCGGCATAGGCGGCGAGCTGCGCCGCATAGGCTTCGGGAATTCCGGCCGGATCGTCCGGCGGCCGGCGGTCGGTCTTGTAGTCGGCGATCAGCACCCGGTCGGGCAGCACGGCAAGCCGGTCGATCAGGCCGCCGATCTCGACGCCACCGACAATGCCGGCCACCGGGGCCTCGGCGCGCGAGGCGGGGCCGAACAGCGGCGTCAGCTCAGGATGGTCGAGCACCCCGAAAACCGCGTCGATCAGGGCGGACTGTTCGGCGGCGTCAAGGCTGTGGCCTGGCTGGGCCAGATAGCGGCGCGCGGCCTCGCGCCGGCCGGCGGGGGCAAGATCGGGCAAATGCTGCAACAGCGCGTGGATCAGCCGCCCGCGTGCAAGGGCGGCGGCGCGGCCGGTCTCGCGGCCGGCCAGCGGCGAGGCCGCGGCAAGCCCCGAGCTTTCGCCTTCGGCGCTGCGGCTCGGCACCAGGCGGTCGATCCGGAGTGCGGGCTCGGGCGGCGGCGCCGCGCGCCAGCCGGTTTGCGGGCCGATCCAGCGCGGCAATGGTGAAGCGACCGTCGTGGCGATAGCGGCGGCCCGGTCCGGCGCTGCCGTCTGCGCGGTTTCGAGGCAGAGGATGCTGCCCTCCAGCGGGGGTTCCGCCGCGCGGTCGGCAACGCCGTCGAGCCTGGTGAAACCGGCGCGCACGCTCTCGTACCAGCATGAGTCCGGAAGCTTGGTTTTCGGCGCCGCGCCACAGACGATCAGATGGTCCTCGGCGCGGGTGAGGGCCACGTAGAGCAGCCGGTTGTATTCCTCGGCGGCGCGGGTGGCGCTCCGGGCAAGAGCCTGCTCTACCGCCGCGCTGCGCATGTCGGCGCGGGGGCAGAAGATGGGCACCTGACCTCCATCCTGCGGGGCGTCGAGCCAATGGATCATCTCGCGCGCCTCCTTGCCCGGCTGTCCGGTCGTGTCCGGCAGGATGACCAGCGGCGCCTGCAGGCCCTTCGCGCCGTGAACGGTCATCAGCCGCACCGCGTTGCCGGCCGCCTCCGCCTCGCGCTTGACCTCGGCGGCGGCGGCATCGAGCGCTGCGAGAAAGCCTTGCAGGCTTGGCGTTTCGCGGCTGCCATGGTCGAGTGCTGTGGCGAGCAGTTCGTCGAGCGGCTCGGCGGCCTCCGGCCCGAGCCGGGCGAGCAGCCGGGCCCGGCCGCCCATCGGCCCGAGCACCTCGGCGAAGAAGCGGTAGGGAGCGACGAAATCCGCCCGCGCCTGCGCCTCGGCGATCAGGTCGCGCGCGGCGGCGAAGCCAGCGCACTCGTCGGCGCGGGCGAACAGCGCGTCGCGCAGCGAGCCCTTGCGACCGAGCGCAAGCCGCATCAGCTCCTCGTCGGACAAGCCTCCGAGCGGGCTTGCCAGCACTGTCGCGAGTTCGACATCGTCCTGCGGCAGCAACACGACGCGGGCAAGGGCCATCAGGTCGGCCACGGCGCGGGTTTCGGTCAGCACCATGCGGTCAAGCCCGGCAACCTCGACATTGGCCTCCTTCAGCGCGCGGGTGAGGGCGACGCCGAATTCGTTGCGCTGCCTGACCAAGATCAGGACATCGCCGGGGGCAAGCATGCGCCCGCGCGACTCAAGGCGCATCGTGCCGATATTGGCGGCGATCCATCCCGCCACCGCCCGGGCAAGCCGCCGCCGTGCCGAGGCCTGTTCGGCATAGGTCTCGGCCGGCGCCCAGGGAGCGAGGTCGGGATCGGGGTCGGCGGCAATCAGCGGCCACAGCGTGACCGAGCCGGCCTGTCCGGCGCGGCTTGCGCCATGCGCCAGCGTCTCGCCGGGCATCACCACGCCGGCGCGCGCCGGCCCGCTCTCGAACACCTTGTCCACCAGGGCGAGAACCGGTGCCGTGGAGCGAAACGAGGTCGCGAGGCTGCCTTCATGCCAGCGCGCGCCGGCGGCTGACACGCGGGCGCCGATGCCCGCCCGCCAGGCGTCGAAACTCGCAAGATCGGCGCCCTGGAAGGAGTAGATCGACTGTTTCCGATCACCGACCGCGAAGATGGTGCGCGCCCCGTCGCTCCGCGCGCCTGTGCCGGCAAAGAACTCGGCCGCGATCGCGTCGATCACCGCCCATTGCGCCGGTGCGATGTCCTGCACCTCGTCGAGCAGGATATGGTCGATCCCGCCATCGAGCTTGTAGAGCACCCAGGCGGCGCCGGGATCGACCAGGAGCTGTGCCGCGCGGGCGATCAGGTCGGCATAGTCGAACCGCGCATTGAGCTGCTTCGCCCCCTGTTCGGCGGCGTGGATCGGCAGCGCGAGCCGGGTGAGGGCGGCGGAAAGATCGGCGAGGCGCCGCGCCGCGAGGCGGTCCATCATCCGCAGCAGCCGTGCCTGCTCGGCCTCGATCGATGTCCGCAGCGCCGGTTCCGCGGCATCGAGCGTCTTACTCAACAACGTTGTCATCGCGCGCGGCGCGCCGGCGCCGGTGAAGAAGCCATCCCGCCAGATATCGAGCCGGGCGGCGCGCTGCGCTGGCGGCAGGTTCAGCCAGGCCAGCAGGGCGGCGGCCTTTTCCCGCGCTTTCGGCGAGCTGCGTTCGCTCATCGCCCGAAGGGTGGCACGGATGTCGCGATCGTCGAATGCGACGATCGAGAGCAGGATCGCATCCTCGTCTTCATCGGGGGCGTCGAGCGCGGCCGCCTGCATGGCGGCGATGCTCCCGACATCCCCATAGCGGGACGCGAGCCCCGCCAGCCTTGCCTGCGCGTCGGTCAGCATCCGGTCGGTCAGGCCGGCGAAATCGGTTTCCGAAATCTGCCCCGCGAGAAGCCTGAGCGCGGCTTCCGCATTGCGGCTGTCATCACCCAGAACGGCCTCGCGCGCGGCGCGGCGGCGGCCGGCGGCCTCGGCCTCGTCGGCGACGGCGAAATGCGGCGAGATCTGCGCCTCCAGCGGAAACCGGCGCAGCAGCGACTGGCAGAAGGCATGGACCGTGTCGATCCGCATGCCGCCCGGCAGGTCAAGCACCTGGCCGAACAGCATCCGCGCCCGCTGCCGCGTCGCCGCATCGGTCGGCATGTCGAGCGCTGTGAGATCGCCATCGAGCTTGTCGTCGGTGGCGATGGCCCAGTCGCCGAGCCGCCGGCGCAGGCGGATCGCCATCTCGGCGGCCGCCGCGCGGGTGAAGGTCAGGCAGAGGATGCGGCTGGGCGGTGCGCCGGAGAGCATCAGCCGCAGCAGCCGGTCGGTCAGCAGCTTGGTCTTGCCCGATCCGGCCGAGGCGCCGACGAAGGCGGAAACCGATGGGTCGGAGGCCGCGCGCTGCGCCGCCTCGGCCATCGCGATGGCGTCGCTCATGCGTCCTCCTGCCACTCGGCACGGCGGGAAATGCCGGCGAAGGGCTGATCCTTGGGTTTGCGGCCGGGATGCGGCGCGTCGAGAAACGGCGTCGCGGCATCGGCGTAGTGGGCGAGCAGAGCGGGAATCTGCGCGCGCGCCGCCTCGATCACCGCCTCGAGCGATTGGGCCTTGTCCCCGAACAGCGCCCTCGTCTCGCCCTCGGTGGCCCCGCCGGACAGTTTCCAGTAGGCGAGTTCCCCAACCTTGCCGGCAAAACCGGGGAAGCCGCCGGTCTCGGCGATGACTGCCTCGATCGGCAATTGCGGAGCCTTGCCCTGCTCCACCGCTTTGTCGGCGGGTGGGCTGCCGGTCTTGTAATCGATGATCGCGATTGTATCGCCCCGCCGCTCGATCCGGTCGGCCCGGCCGTTGACGGTGAAACGGCCGAACCGCCACGCGCCGGGGAGTTCCACCCTGATATCGTCGGCCTCACCCTGCTCGGCGAGCCGCGCGCGTTCGATCTCGACGATCCAGCCGGCGATGCGCTCCAGCCTGACCAGCCAGAACGCCTCGAGGGCCCGGCGCAGGCGCCGTGCGCGCAGGGCGGTGGCGAAGGCGTGGGCGAGCCTGCGCGGCGCATCCTCGTCCCTGGCCCAGCCCGGCGTCGCCGCCACCTCCATCAGCGCGTCATGCGTGATGGTGCCAAAAATCGCCGCGTCGGTCTCGGCCTGTAGCGGGTTCAGCGGGCGCAGCTTCAGCACCTCGCCGGCATAGATGGCGTAGGGGTCGGCAAGCAGCGTCGTGATCTTCGAGATCGAGTAGGTGACCGGCCTCACCTCCACTGGTGGGCGCGGCTCCGGGCGACGCAGTCGGGGCATGGGGGTGGAGGGCTGGTCGAGCCCGGCCGACCAGTGGGCAGCCGGATGAGGCTGCAAAACGTGTCCGCCACCACGCAGCCGAGTTCGATCCGGGCCAGAAATCGTGAGGGCACCGCCGGGGCGCGGCCCCGCCGGCGTGGCGCCGATAGCACCACCTCGTCGCAGGCGCCGATCAGGATGCCGAGATCGTGCGCCGCCTCGCCGATCCTCTCGGCATCGTCCGGCAGACCGGCGGCGCGCCGCATGGGTCGGGACAGCCAGGGGCCGGGATCTGGCTCCGCCGGAAACACACCCTCGACCATCCCGCCGAGAACGAGCGTGTCGACCCGTTGCAACCGCGCCTCCATCATGCCCCAGATGGCGACCCGCGGGTTTGCATCGTGCGCACGCGGGCGGCGCAGCCGGGCATTGCCCAGCACCGCATCGAGCAGCGGGACCAGTTCCGCGGGTTCGACATCCGCCAGCCCGTCGAGCGCCGCGAGCTGGATGGCGAGATGCTCCGACAGCGCCGCCCCGGCCTCGCCGGCCCAGAGATCGTCCGTGATCGCTTCCGCCGCTCCGATCAGCCCCCCGAGGAGGGTTGCCGGCGGCAGGCTCGCCGGGCCGGACGATATCGGCCGGAGGCGCAGCTGAAGATCGGCGAGAAAGGCCGGAAGCGCGTCATCCGGCGAGGCCTCGTGATCGGCGGCGTGGCGCATCGCGGCAAAGCCGGGGCCGGGCAGGGCACGGCGGAGCAGCTGGTCGAGCTGGCGGGCGAGGGCACGGCACTGCCCCGGCGGCTGACCCGCCGTCACCAGCGGATGTTTCAGCAGCGCGAGCACGGGCACGGCGTCGTAGTCGCTCTCGACGCAGGTGGCGAGCAGACGCAGCACGATTGCCGGCGGCGTGTCGGCGAGACGTTCGCCCGCGCTGTCCTCGGCGCGGATGCCGAGCCGTTCGAGCTCGGCGGCAACGCGCAAGGCGAGGCCGCGATCGGGCGTGACCAGCGCCGCATCGCGCCCCGGCGTTTCCAGCGCGTGGCGGAGGGTGAGCGCGATGGCGCGCGCTTCGTCCTGTTCATCGGCGGCATCGAGCCGCCAGAGTCCATCGCCCGCCGCCGCCACAGCATCCGCCGTCGGTGGAATCGGCAGGAACGCGTTGCGGAGGAGTGCGATCCGGCCGGCCCGGCCGGTCGTCTCCCCGTCGCGCAGGGGATGGATTTCGGCGCGGTGCGCGCCGATCGCCTCGGCAAGGCGGCGAAGGCCGGCCTGGGGATGGGACGGTGTGCGATCGAGCATCGACCATGCCTCGTCCGGCAGGTCGGGGTCGAAGCCGGGCAGCACCACGCAGCCCTGTTCGAGACTTGCAACGACACGCGCGAGCCGCGTCAGGGCGGGTGGTGCTGCGGCAAGTCCGGCGAGCCAGACCGGGTGCGGCGGCGGCGCAAGGCGCCAGCGCTCGGCCTGCGCATCGAGCAGCATCCGCTGGCGCACCGCCGGATCGACCGCGCCGCGCTCGGCGAGAATCGCGGGCCATGCGCGCGTGACGATCGACAGGAAATCGAGAGTGCGCTGCCAGTGTTCGGCGAGTTCGGGTGCCACGATTCCTGGCAGCGTGTCCGCAAGCTCGATCTCGGCCTGGGCGGCGGTGTCGAGCAGGAGGGCAAGGTCGTCGGCGAGCAGCAGCGCGGCGGCGAGGGTGGTCGGCGCGCCGTCGCGCCCACCCATGCCGAGGATCAGCCGGGCGAGGACAGAGCGGCGTTCCTCGGCGGCGATCGCCGGCGGCAGGTCGAGCCCGGCGAGGATGCCGAGTGCTGCTTCGTCTGCCGCCCCGATCGCGGCGATGCGGGGCATGATCAGGGGCCCGCCTTTCGCTTCGAGAAAGGCGGCGGCGGCGGCGCGGGCGGCGCGGCGGGTGGGCAGGAACAGCACGCCATCGGCCGGGTCGCGGCCGGCATACGCCGCCTCTTCCAGCCAGGCGCGGGCAAGCTCAAGCAGGAACGGGCGATCGGCGCCGACGAACCGGACCTTCGGGATCATGGCAGAAATCTTTCGAGCAGGGCGTCCGGCCCGCGAATCGTGGCCGTGCGGTGATCGCCTTCGTCCCACTCAAGCGCGATCGTCAGCGCCTCCTGCGGCGCGAGGGGGCCGAGCCGGTCGGGCCACTCGATCAGGACGATGCCGGCAAGGGCCGCATCCAGCCCGAGTTCGGCGACATCCTCCGGGCCGCCGAGGCGCCAGAGGTCGAAATGCGCCACCGGCGGATCGAGTTCGTAGGTCTGCACCAGGGTGAAACTCGGACTCGGCACGTCGAGCGTGGCATCGCCGGCGCGGGCGCGGATGAAGGCGCGGGCAAGGGTCGATTTCCCGGCGCCAAGCGGGCCGGAGAGCAGGAGGGCGTCGCCGGCGCGAGCCTGTGCCGCCAGTTGTCGCGCAAGCGCCGCGGTGGCGTCCTCGCCGCCGAGCGATATCGTTCGAATCCCCATTGTTCGATCCTGCCCGATCAGCCGGTCTTTGCAAGTTGACCCGTGCGCGGTTTCGGCTACGCATGGGGCATGGCAGAGACGATCACCACAGATGTGGCCATTATCGGCGCGGGCCCCGCGGGCCTGTTCGCCGTCTTCGAGTGCGGGATGCTGAAACTCGGCGCCGTGCTGATCGATGCGCTGGGCGAGGTGGGCGGCCAGTGCGCCGCGCTCTACCCGGAGAAACCAATCTACGACATCCCCGCCCTGCCGGCGATCGAGGCGGCGGGGTTGATCGAGAATCTGGAGCGGCAGATCGCCCCCTTTGCCGCGCCGCGCCTGCTCGGCCGGCTGGTGACGGCGATTTCCGGCGCCTGCAGCGATTTCACCATCGGCACTGACCAGGGCGATCTCGTCCGCGCCAAGGCGATCATCATCGCCGCCGGTGCCGGCGCCTTCGGCCCGAATCGCCCGCCCCTTGCCGGGCTCGCCGCCTACGAGGCGAGCGGTGCGGTGCAATACTACGTGAAGCGGCGCGAGGCGCTGCGCGGCAAGCGGGTGGTGATCGCCGGCGGCGGTGATTCGGCGGTGGACTGGGCGCTGGCGCTGCGGGGCATTGCGGCCAGCATCGCCGTGGTGCACCGGCGGCCGAAATTCCGCGCCGCGCCGGAAAGTGCGGCCCAGCTCGCCGTGGCGGCGGCACAGGGCGAGATCGATCTCGTGATCCCCTATCAGCTCCACGCGCTGCATGGTGCCGATGGCACGCTGGGCAGCGTCGAGGTCGCCGATCTCGACGGGGCGACACGGCATCTCGACGCCGACATCCTGCTGCCGTTTTTCGGCCTCGCGACCGATCTCGGCCCGGTGGCGACCTGGGGGCTCGAACTCTCTCTTCATCACGTTCTCGTGACACCATCGACGTGCGAGACCAGCACGCGCGGGATTTTCGCGATCGGTGACGTGGCGGAATATCCAGGGAAACTGAAGCTGATCTTGCAGGGTTTCTCTGAAGCCGCGATGGCGGCGCACGCGATTCATCCGATCGTTCACCCCGAACAGGCGTTGCACTTCGAATATTCGACATCGAAAGGCCTGCCGGGCGCCGCCTGAATCCCCGCCTTCCGCGGCAAAAAAACGCTGACAAACCGCGCCCGGTCGTTCAGTCTGGGTCCAGGCATCGGAGGGATTTGTGATGGATGGCTATACCCCGCCCGGCCTGGTTCGGTCATACGAACAAGTTCGCGCCCATACCGAGGATCTGGCGCGGGCTCTTTCCGCCGAGGATCAGTGCATCCAGTCGATGGCGGATGCGAGCCCGGCGAAATGGCACCGCGCCCACACCACCTGGTTTTTCGAGCAGTTCGTGTTGCTGCCCCACGCTCCCGGCTATCGCGTGTTCGATCTGGCGTTCCAATACCTGTTCAATTCCTATTACGAGTCGGTTGGTGAACGGCAACCACGGCCGGAGCGCGGGCTGATCACCCGGCCCGAGGGGGCGCGGGTGACCGCCTATCGCGCGCATGTTGACACCGCGATGCGGGAGCTGATCGAGCGTGGCGGGGCCCCGGCCGATCTGGTGGTGCTTGGCCTCAATCACGAGCAGCAGCATCAGGAACTGCTGGTTACCGACATCACCCATGCCTTTGCCCAGAACCGTTTCGCTCCGGCGCCGGTTCCCCATTTCACCCGGCCGCCGGCGGTGCCCGGCGGCGAAGGTTTCGTCGATTTTCCGGGCGGGCTCGTCGAGATAGGGTTCGCCGAGGCCGGGTTCCATTTCGATAATGAAGGGCCCCGTCATCAAGTCTGGCTGGAACCCTATCGCCTGGCCGACCGGCTTGTACGCAATCGCGACTGGCTGGCCTTCATGGCGGAAGGCGGATACCGGACCAGCACGCTGTGGATGGCGGATGGATGGGAAGCGGCGCGCGCTGGCGGCTGGGCGGCGCCGCTCTACTGGCGGCGCGACAACGATGTCTGGTCCAGCTTTGGCCCGAAGGCGTGCTGAGGCTCGATCCCGACGCTCCGGTGATGCATGTTTCATGGTATGAGGCGGACGCCTACGCCCGCTGGCGCGGCGCCAGACTGCCGACCGAGGCGGAGTGGGAAGCAGCGGCGGCGGATCCGCGCCTCGCGGAGATGACCGGATATGTCTGGCAATGGACCGAAAGCGCCTATCGCCCCTATCCGCGATTCCGGCCGGTTGCCGGCGCGATCGGTGAATATAATGGGAAATTCATGATAAATCAGATGGTTCTCCGCGGGTCTTCAATGGCAACGCCGGAAGGGCACGCGCGGCGGAGCTATCGGAACTTCTTCCATCCGGACAAACGCTGGCAGTTCGCGGGCTTCGTCTCGCGTGGGACTGCTGAACGGTGTCGGGTCTTGCATCGCCAGAGGCCGGTATCGTCGCCGAGGCGCTCGCCGGGCTGACGGCGCCGCGCAAGAGCCTTCCGCCCAAACTGTTTTATGACGAGGCCGGCTGCGCCCTGTTCGGGGCGATCACACGGCTCGCGGAATATTACCCGACGCGCACCGAGCGCGCCTTGCTGACGCGGGTTGCGGCGGCGCTCGGCGCATGGGTGGAACCCGGTGCGGCGCTGGTCGAATATGGCGCCAGCGACGAGGAGAAGGCGGAATTGCTGTTCGGGGCGCTGGAGAGCGCCGCTTATGTGCCGATCGATATTGCCGCCCCGGCGCTGGCCGCGCTTGCCGCACGGATGCGGCGGCGTCATCCCGCGATCGCGGTGCATCCGCTCGCCGCCGATTTTCTTGCCCCGGTGCGCCTGCCGGCGGCGATTGCGGGACTGCAGCGTCTCGGCTTCTTTCCAGGATCGACGATCGGCAATCTCGATCATGACGAGGCGGTCGCGTTTCTCGCCCGGGCGCGCACGGCGCTCGGGCCCGGATCGCCGCTGCTGATCGGGGTGGATCTCGAAAAATCGCTGGATATCCTGATCCCCGCCTACGACGATGCCGAAGGAGTGACGGCGGCGTTCAACCTCAACATCCTCACCCGGCTGAACCGGGAGGCGGAGGCCGATTTCGACCCCGCGCTGTTCCGCCACCGGGCGGTGTGGAATGACAGGTTTCGCCGGATCGAGATGCATCTTGAAAGTCGGGTGCCGCAGAGCGTGCGCCTTGCCGGGCTCAGGATCGACTTCGCCGCCGGCGAGACGATCCACACCGAGAACAGCTACAAGTTTTCCGAGGCCCGCTTCGCCGCGCTGGCCGCGCAGGCCGGCTGGATTGTGGCCGAAAGCTGGACGGATCCGGATCGTCTGTTCTCCGTCCAGCTCCTGGTGTCGCGATCCTGAGACTTCGAATTTTCAGCCCCCTCGAATTTTCAGCCCCGGCGCCCGCTCTTATCGCCTTCGCCTGCATCGCTGACGGCCGGGCGCGGGAGACGGGGAACATCCAGGGTCAGGCGAAATCCGGCTTGCGCTTGGCGATGAAGGCCTGCATCCCCTCGCGCTGATGCGGGGTTCCGAACAGCGGCAGGAAGGCTGCCCGCTCATATTTGACGCCTTCGGACAGGGTGGTTTCAAAGGCGGCGTTGATGCTGCGCTTGGCTTGCAGAAGGGCGACGGGCGACATGCCGGCGATCCGCTTCGCGAGTTTCGTCGCCTCCGCCATCAGTTCCGCCGCCGGCACGACCCGGGCGACCAGATTGGCGCGTTCGGCCTCTTCGGCATCCATCATCCGGCCGGTGAGGATCATTTCCATCGCCTTAGACTTGCCGATGGCGCGGGTGAGGCGCTGGGTGCCGCCGGCGCCCGGGATCACGCCGATGGCGATTTCAGGCTGGCCGAACTTCGCGGTATCGGCGGCGAGAATGATGTCGCACATCATGGCCAGCTCGCAGCCGCCACCGAGCGCATAGCCCGCGACCGCGGCGATCACCGGCTTGCGCATGGTGGTCACCACCTCCCACGACCGGCCGATGAAATCGTCGAGCCCGGTTGCCGGCCAGGCGCGGTCGGCCATTTCCTTGATGTCGGCGCCGGCGGCGAAGGCGCGTTCCGAGCCGGTCAGGACGATGCAGCGGATCGCGGCATCGGCGTCGAAGCTGCGCAGCGCGTCGCCCAGCTCGGTCATGAGCTGGTCGCACAGCGCGTTGAGCGCCTCGGGCCGGTTCAGCCGGATGAACGCCACGGCGCCGTCGGTTTCGGTGATGATCATTTCGTAGGGCATGAAATCCTCCGCATTGTTGCGGCAGGATGGCCCAATTCGCCGATGATGCAACCCGCTTCGTCCGCCCGGATGCGAATCGGGCATTGACGCGACTACGGCGGGTTCGTCAGGTATAGGAGGGAGAGACAAACCGAGGCCCAAATTGCCCTTGACCGCCATTCGCGAATTGCCGCTCGATCAGCTTCTGCTGGGTGATGCCGTCGAGACGATGCGCATGCTGCCGGACGCATCGATCGACTGCGTCTTCGCCGATCCGCCCTATAACCTGCAGCTGCGCGGCGAGCTTCGCCGGCCGGATGACAGCGTGGTCGACGGTGTCGACGACGACTGGGACAAGTTCAGCGATTTCGCGGCCTATGACGAATTCTCCCGCGCCTGGCTCGGCGAGGCGCGGCGGCTGATGCACAAGGACGCGACGATCTGGGTGATCGGCTCCTATCACAACATCTTCCGCCTCGGCGCGATCATGCAGGATCTCGGTTTCTGGATCCTCAACGACGTGATCTGGCGCAAGACCAACCCGATGCCGAATTTCCGCGGCCGGCGCTTCACCAACGCGCACGAGACCCTGATCTGGGCGGCGCGCGAGCGGACGTCGCGCTACCGCTTCAACTACCAGGCCATGAAGTCGCTGAACGACGACACCCAGATGCGCAGCGACTGGACGATCCCGCTCTGCACCGGCGGCGAACGGCTGCGCAACCAGCACGGGCTGAAGCTGCATCCCACCCAGAAGCCGGAAGCGCTGTTGCACCGGGTGATCCTGGCGGCGACCAATCCTGACGATGTGGTGCTCGATCCGTTTTCCGGCACGGCGACGACGGCGGCGGTGGCCAAACGGCTCAACCGGCATTTCATCGGCATCGAACGGCATCCGGCCTATGTCGAGGCCGGCTGGGCCCGGCTGCGTCAGATGCGGGCGGCGCCGGCGCATCTGACGAAAGCGATGCCGAGCCGGCGCGATGCGCCGCGCATCGCCTTCGGCGTGCTGGTCGAGCGGGGCATGATCCCGCCGGGCACGGTGCTGCACGACCGGTTGCGCCGGGTCAGCGCCACCGTCGCGGCCGATGCCAGCATCATCGCCGGCACCCATCGCGGTTCGATCCATCAGGTTGGCGCGGCGGTACAGAATGCGGCGAGCTGCAATGGCTGGACCTTCTGGCATGTCGAGCGCGAGGGGCGGCTTGTCGCCCTCGATCATGTGCGCGAAACGCTGCGCCCATGACAAAGTCTCTCGCCTCGATGACCGGCTTCGCCCGCCACGCGGGCACCCATGACAATGCCAGCTTCGTCTGGGAAATCCGCAGCGTGAACGGCCGCGGGCTCGATCTGCGGCTGCGCCTGCCCGCGGGGCTGGACGCGCTCGAGCCGGCGCTGCGCGATGCGGCCGGCAAGCGGCTCAAGCGCGGCAATGTTTCGGCCACGCTCACACTCAGGCGCGAGGCCCCGGTGGCGATGATGGTGGATGAAGCGGCGCTCGAAGGGTTTCTGCGCCACGCCCTTGCGCTGTCGGACCGGATTCCCGGGGCGATGGTGCCGCGCGCCGAGGCGTTGCTGGCCCTGCCCGGCGTGATCCGCCCCGCCCTTGCTGATGAAGCCGCCGATGACGCGCAGGCGGCGCAGCAGGAAGCTCTCGCCGCCACTCTCGCGGCCGGGTTCGATGCGGCCCTCGCCGCACTCGACCAGGCGCGGCGCGAGGAGGGCGGCCGGCTTGCCGCAATCGCCAGCGACCTGCTCGATGCGATCCAGCGGCTGATCGCCGCAGCACGGGCCCATGCGCCGGAACAGGCGGCACAGCACCGCGCCCGGCTGCGGGCGGCGCTGGCCGACCTGCTCGGTGATGCCGACCCGCTGCCACAGGAGCGGCTCGCCCAGGAAATCGCGCTGCTCGCCACGAAATCGGATGTGCGCGAGGAGCTCGACCGGCTGGACGCGCATGTCGGCGCCGCCCGCGCGCTGCTCGCCGACGCCGTGGCGGTCGGCCGCCGGCTCGACTTCCTGATGCAGGAATTCAACCGCGAGGCGAACACGCTGTGCAGCAAATCCGCCTCGCTGGAGCTGACCGCGATCGGGCTCGACCTCAAGGCAACGATCGAGCAGCTCCGCGAACAGGTGCAGAACATTGAGTAGGCCGGCATGAAGCGGCGTGGCATGTGCCTCGTGCTCGCCGCCCCCTCTGGCGCGGGCAAGACCTCGCTCTCGCGCGCCCTGCTCGAAGGTGATACGTGGATGTCGCTGTCGATCAGTGCGACGACGCGCGCGCCGCGGCCCGGTGAGGTCGATGGCGAACACTATTTCTTCAAATCGTCCGAAGAGTTCGCCGCCATGGTCGAGGCTGGCGCGTTTCTCGAACACGCGACGGTGTTCGGTCGGCGCTACGGCACGCCCCGCGCGCCGGTCGAGGCGGCGCTGGCCGCCGGGCGGACATCCTGTTCGACATTGACTGGCAGGGGTTTCGCCAGCTCCGCAACGCCCTGCCGAAGGATGTGGTAGGGGTCTTCATCCGCACCCGCAGCGTCGACGAGCTGCGGGCGCGCCTCGTGGCGCGCGGCGACGACGCCGAGACCATCGAGCGCCGGATGGAGGAAGCCGATAGCGAGCTGGCCCACCAGATGGAATTCGATTTCATCATCGAGAACACGGACTTCGCTGCCGCCCTGTCGGATCTGCGGGCCATCCGGCGCGCTTGCAGGCTGGCAACCTCACGGATTGTTGAGGAAGCCTTGCCGCCGGAAGGCAAGTCTGTCTAAAGGGCTGTAACAGTGTCGTAATCGACACCCACTGAAAAACGGAGCTACCCCATGCCCGATGACAATACGGAGCGTAAGCCACGCGTTTCGTTCTGGCGGATCCTACTCGTGGTGCCCTTCGTGGCCACGCTGTGGGTTCCATTCTTCAATCACGCAAAGCCGGAAATCGCCGGCTTTCCGTTTTTCTACTGGTACCAGCTCCTCTGGGTCGTGTTGTCGGCGATCCTGATCTGGATCGTCTGGCGCGTCGAGAGCTGAGGAGCCCGAATCATGCTTGCTGCAGGCATTGTCTTTGCCGTTCTGGTCATCGCCGTCCTGGTTCTGGGCTTCTTCGCCGCGCGCTGGCGCGGCGGCGATCTCAGCCAGCTTCACGAATGGGGGCTTGGCGGCCGCCAGTTCGGCACGCTGATCTCGTGGTTCCTGATCGGTGGCGACCTCTACACCGCCTATACCTTCATCGCCGTGCCCGCGCTGATGTTCGGCGCTGGCGCGATTGCCTTCTTCGCGGTGCCGTACACGATCATCGCCTATCCGATCCTGTATGTCGTGTTCCCGAAAATGTGGCGGGTGGCGGCGAAATACGGGTTCGTCACCGGGCCTGAATTCGTTCGCGGCCGCTATGGCAACCGCTGGCTGGCGCTGGCCGTCGGCATCACCGGCATCATCGCGACCATGCCCTATATCGCGCTGCAGCTCGTCGGCATGCAGGTGGTGATCGGCGCGTTCAATCTCGGCACCGGGTTTGGCGGCCATTTGCCGCTGATCCTCGCCTTCCTCGTGCTGGCCGCTTTCACCTACACGTCGGGCCTGCGCGCGCCGGCGATGATCGCGGTGGTCAAGGATACGCTGATCTATCTGACGATCATCGTCGCGATCATCGCGATCCCGTCCTCGCTCGGCGGGTTCGGAAACATCTTCGCCAAGATTGCGCATGCGAAGCTGCTGCTGGCGGCCCCTGGCCCGCACACCACGGGCATCTATTCGGGCTATGCGACACTCGCGCTGGGCTCGGCCATGGCGCTGTTCCTCTACCCTCACGCGCTGACCGGCATTCTCTCCGCCCGGTCGAGCGAGACGGTGCGGAAAAACGCGGTGATTCTGCCGGCCTACTCATTCATGCTCGGCCTGATCACGCTGCTCGGCGCCATGGCGATCGCCGCCGGCGTCGCCGCGGCGCCGCAATTCGCGGCCGGCTTCAAGACCTACGGGCCCAGCTTTGCGGTGCCGGCGCTGCTGATCCAGACGCTGCCGGGCTGGTTCGTCGGTGTTGCCTTCGCGGCCATCGCCATCGGTGCGCTGGTGCCGGCGGCGATCATGGCGATCGCCTCGGCCAACATCTTCACCCGCGACATCTGGAAAGAGTTCGTTGCCCCCGGCATGTCGCCCGGCGCCGAATCGCAGATCGCCAAGCTGTTCTCGATCGTGATGGTGATCGGCGCGCTGATCTTCATTTTCGGCCTGCCGCAGAAATACGCGATCCAGTTGCAGCTGCTCGGCGGCATGTGGATGATCCAGATCTTCCCGGCCATCGTGTTCAGCCTGTTCACCCGGTTCTACAATGGCTGGGCGCTGCTGGTGGGCTGGGCCGTCGGCATCGGGCTGGCAACGCATTTCGCACTGCTCAACCACCTCAAGGGATCGATCTATCCGTTCCATATCGGCGGCCTGACGTTCCCCTGCTACATCGCGCTGGCGACCTTCGTCGTGAACGTGCTCGTGGCCACCGTGCTGTCGCCGGTGTTCCACGCCATCAAGTCGGACCGCACGCGCGACATCACCAGCAGCGCCGACTACGCCTGAGGAATGGCGCACGCCCCGCGCCATCGCCGATGAGCGGCTCCACGCCCCGCCGGCGCGGGGCCGCTTTCGGTTTCATCATGGCCACGATCCTGCTGGATATGCTGGCCATGGCGATCGTCCTGCCGGTGTTGCCCGCGCTCATCACCGGACTTGTGGGCGGCCGGTCGGTGCTCAGCGCGCATGTCTTCGGCGCTTTTGGCGCGGCCTGGGCGGCGATGCAGTTCATCGCCTCGCCGATGCTGGGCGCGCTGTCCGACCGGTTCGGCCGGCGGCCGGTCATCCTGCTTTCCTGTCTCGGGCAGGCGGTGGATTTCACCGTGATGGCGCTGGCTCCCTCGGTGGGCTGGCTGCTCGCCGGGCGCATTCTCTCCGGCGCGTCCTCGGCCAATATCGCCGCCGCCAACGCCTATATCTCCGATGTCACGCCGCCGGAGCGCCGGGCGGCGGCGTTCGGTGTTTCTGGTGTTGCCGCGGCGATCGGCTTTGTGCTCGGACCAGCGCTCGGCGGATTGCTCGGTGCGGTTTCGCTGCGGCTGCCATTCTGGTTCGCCGCCGGACTTTCCCTTGCCAATTTCCTGTATGGCCTGGTCGCGCTGCCGGAATCGCTGGCGCCGCGCCGGCGCCGGCGGATCGGCTGGCGGGGCCTCAACCCGCTGGATGCGCTGAGCTTCTATCGTCGGCCGGGCGTGGCTGCCCCGGCGACGATCTACGCGCTCGGCACGCTTGCGCTGCAAGCGGTGCCGTCGGTCATGGTGCTCTACGTGCAGGAGCGGTTCGGCTGGCGCCCACTGCTGATCGGTGCCGCCCTCGCCGCCGCCGGGGTGGGGTTTGCCGTGGTCGGCGGTGTGATGGTCGGGCCAATGGTGCGCCGGCTCGGCGAGCCGCGGACGCTCATCCTCGGCCTGATCGGCGGCGCTGCCGGATTTGTGCTGTTCGGCCTCGCGCCCGATTCGCGAGTGTTCTGGATCGGCGTGCCGGTACTCTCGGCCTGGGGGCTGGCGATGCCGGCGGTGCAGGGGATCATGGCGCACCGGATCGGCGGGCGCGAGCAGGGCCGCTTGCAGGGGCTGCTCGCCAGCCTGAACGGGCTGACCGCGCTGGTCGGCCCGTTGCTGTTCACCACGATCTATGCGGCGACGCTGGGGCCTGACGGCACGGCGGACGTGCCGCAATCCGGCACCGCCCTCGTCGTCGCCGGTCTGCTGCTGCTCGCCTCGCTGATCCCGCTGCGCTGGGCGGTGCGGTATCAGGTCGGAAGACCGAACCCGTAGGCGTCCATCCGCAGGATGGCGTGTTCGGTCGAGTTGTGCAGCCGCCGCGCCGCGCCGCCATCGCCGGCGCCGATCGCGGCGAAGAGCGGCAGAAGATGTTCCTCGGTCGGGTGTTCGTCACGCGCATGCGGCGCGCGGGCGCGATAGTCGAGCAGGGCGCCGATGTCGTTGCCGGCAATGGCCTCGTCCATCCAGGCGCTGAATGCCGTCACGTCCTGCGTCTCCGGCGCGTCGACCGGCTGGCCGCGGAACCGCCGCAGATCATGGGTGAAACTGCCGGAACCAAGGATCAGCACATCCTCGCGCCGCAGCGGCGCGAGCGCCCGGCCGATGTCGAAAGCGTGGTGCGGGCCGAGCCGGGTCTGGACCGAGAGCTGGAGCACGGGAATATCGGCCGCCGGAAAGGCCAGTAGCAGCGGCACCCACGCGCCATGATCCAACCCGCGTTCCGGGTCGAGCCCGGCCGGGAAACCGGCCTCGCCGAGCAGGGCGGCGATGCGCTGTGCCAGCGCCGCATCGCCTGGCGCGGGATAGGCGAGCTGGTAGAGCGCGCGGGGGAAGCCGAAGAAATCATGGATGGTCTCGTTGCGGGCCACCGCATTGACCATCGGCGCGTCCGTCTCCCAATGCGCGGAGACAACGAGAATGGCGCGCGGCCGGGGCACTATGCCGGAGAGCCCGGCGAGGAAGTTCCTCGCCGGGGTTTCGGTCAGCGCCAGCATCGGCGAGCCGTGGCTGACGAAGAGAACGGGTTGCATCACGCGCTCCTCCGGCCGAACGGGGTCGGGACGAGGGCATAGGGACCATCGCCGATCAGGGCGAGCGCCACGAGGGCGATTGCCCAGAACGCGGGATATTCCCATCCGCCGCCCTTCGCCGTGAAATAGAAGCCGTTATGGATATGCACCAGCGCGATGGCGCCGATCAGGTCGGGCACGATCAGCAGCGCGGCGAGGCGGGCCCAGATCCCCAGCACCAGCGCAATGCCGGCCGCCAGTTCCCAGAGCATGACGAACAGGCCGAACCAGCCCGGCAGGCCGAGGCTGGCGAAGAAATGTTCCGTCCCGGCAGGGGTGAAGATGGCGTATTTCAGCCAGTCATGGGCGAAGAACAGGAAGCCCAGGGTCAGGCGGAGCAGCAGCGCGCCGTAGCCGGCGGTTCGGGTGTCGATTGTCGGGTCCATGTGCGTAATCTCCTTCGCCGCACAGATAACCATGCGATAATAGTTGGGTAATATCAAAATTTTTGGTTATCATCATGCGAATTCGCATAGGACCGAAGATGGATTGGGACGATTTGCGCAGTTTTCTTGCCATTGCCCGCGAGGGCACGCTGTCGGCGGCGGCGCGGCGGCTCGGCGTGCGGCAATCGACGATGGGGCGGCGGCTCGCCGCACTGGAGACGCGGGCCGGGGTTCGGCTGCTGGAGCGCACGCCGCGGGGCTTCCGGCTGACCGCTGCCGGCGAGGCGGCGCGCACCGAGGTGGAGCGGATGGAGGCGGCGGCGCTGGCGGCCGAGCGCGCGGTCAGCGGCCGGGATGTGCGGCTGGAAGGCATGGTGCGGCTGACCACCGTCGCCGATTTCGCCTCCGCCGTGCTGATGCCCGCTCTCTGCGATCTTGCGTCCCGCTATCCGGGGATCGTGGTCGAGCTGATCGCGGACGACCGGACCTTTTCGCTGGCGGCGCGCGAGGCCGATCTTGCAATCCGCCTGGCGCGGCCGCGCGGGCAGTCGCTGCTCGGCCGGCGGATCGGCACGGTATCGTTCGGCCTCTATGCAAGCGAGGCCTATCTCGCCGCGCATCGTGCGCCCGCCCTGCCCGGGAGCGCAGGCGAGGGGCACCGGCTGATCCTGTCGCGCGACGAGACCGGCGCCTATCCCGAACTCGATGCCCTGGCGGCGATGGCGCCGAAAGCCGTCGTCGCCCTCAGGACCGACAGCCGGGTGAGCCAGCTCGCCGCCGTCCGCGCCGGGCTCGGGATCGCCGTGCTCGGGCATCACGTCGCGGCCGGCGCGGGGCTGACACGGCTTGATTCACCGCCTCTGCCGGAGCGGGAAATCTGGCTGGTGCAGCACGAGGATACGCGCGACGTGCCGCGGATCCGCGCCGTGGCCGATGCTGTGGCGGCCAGGATGCGCGCGGCGGCGCCAGTGTTTGCCGGGCGGGTTCAGGCGCCCGCCACCCCGGCACCGACGAGTGTTGCCGGATCGCAGAGCCGGTCGAACGTCGCGGGGTCGACCCCGCCATAGCCGGTCGCGGCCGCGCGCAGCGTCAGGCCGTGTTCCGCCGCGTGATGGGCGATGGCGGCGGCGCGGTCATAGCCGATCTCTGTGCTCAGTGCTGTCACCAGCATGAGCGAGCGGCCGAGCTGTTCATCGATCCGCGTGCGGTTCAGTTCGGTCCCCTCGACCGAAAACCGGCGGAAGGCGGTGCAGGATTCCGTCATGGTCCGGCAGGTGCGGAGCACGTTGTTGACGATCAGCGGCCGCATCGCGTTCAGCTCGAAATTGCCCTGGCTGCCGGCGAAGGCGACCGCCGCGTCCTCGCCGATCGTCTGGATGCAGACCATCACCAGCGCCTCGCACTGGGTCGGGTTCACCTTGCCCGGCATGATCGAGGAACCCGGCTCGTTCTCGGGGAGCACGAGCTCGCCGATCCCGCAGCGCGGGCCGGAGGCGAGCCAGCGCATGTCGTTGGCGATCTTCATCAGTGCCACGGCGAGGCCGCGCAGCGCGGCCATCGTCGCCACCATCGCATCGAGCGAGGCTTGCGCCGCGAACTTGTTCGGCGCGGTGACGAAGGGTTTTCCGGTGATCGCGGCGATGCGCGCGGCGATCGCCCGGCCGAAGCCGGCGGGGGCGGCGAGGCCGGTGCCGACCGCGGTGCCACCGGCGGCGAGTTCGAGCAACCCGCCGCGCGTTGCTTCCACCCGCGCCAGCGCATCGCGAAGCTGATGCGCGTAGCCCGACCATTCCTGCCCCACGGTGAGCGGCACCGCGTCCTGCAGATGGGTGCGGCCGGTCTTGGGAATGTCCATCCAGGCGGCGGCCCTGGCCTCGATGGCGCCGGCAAGCGCGTCGATCGCGGGAATGACATCTTCGTCCAGCGCCGCGAGGGTCGCGACATGCATCGCCGTGGGGAAGGTGTCGTTGGAGGATTGTGAACGGTTGACGTCGTCATTCGGGTGGATCGGCGCGTGCGCGCCGGGTTCGGCGCCGAGCATCTGGTTCGCCCGCGCGGCCAGCACCTCGTTGAGATTCATGTTGGACTGCGTGCCCGAGCCGGTCTGGTAGACATGCAGCGGGAAATGATCGTCCAGCGCGCCGTCCATGGCGTCCTCGGCGGCGCGGACGATCGCCGCCGCCTTCCAGCCGGGCAGCGCGCCAAGCTCGGCATTCGCCTGGGCCGCCGCCTTCTTGACCAGCGCATAGGCACGGTAGAGCGCGAGCGGCATCCGTTCGCCGATGGCGAAATGGCGCAGGCTGCGCTGGGTCTGGGCCCCCCAGTAGCGATCCGCCGGCACCTTGATCGCGCCCATCGAATCATGCTCGGTGCGGGTGCCGGTCGCATCGATGCCGACCGGCACGTCACGCAGTCTTTCTGGCCCGGTGCTCATCAAAATCACATGGCGTGCCGCTCCCGCCGGTTAAAGCGGGCAGGGGCGAGGCTGGTGGCGCTTATTCCTCCTCGATATCCTCGAGGCTGAACTGCTGGGCTTCCTCGTCATAGGAATAGATCTCGGCGTAGCGCCCCCAGGAGATCGCCGTGCGCAGGGTTTCCTCGGCGCGCTCGGGCGACATGTGATCCTCAAGCTCGTCGCGGAAGCGAACGGCGGAGGCGCGGTGGTTCCAGCGCTCGTCTATGACCTGGCGAATTTCGGCGACCAGTTTGACATTGGCCAGCGCCGCCGCGGCGAAGATCTGCTTGCGCTCCTCGGTGTCGGCATTGACGAAGTTGCGCCCCTGCTCGGTGAGGCGGATGTCGCCATCCTCAAGCTCGGCGAACCGCAGCAGTTGCAGGGTTTCGCCGAGCGGCAGCAATTCGTCGGCCTCGTATTGCAGCACCGAGGCGAGCGCCGGCAGGTCGGCCCGCCCGTCATAGGGCGGGGCGGCGAGGGTTTCCATCAGGCCGGACATCAGGTTGGTGCCGATCGGATGCAGTGGGGTGGCGAAGCCGGTCGCCGGGCGTGCGGCCTCGGCCTTCAGATCGGCCGGCGACTTGCGCCGCGTCATCACCGCGTAAATGTCGTCCACCATCTTGCGGAAGGCGGGGTCGAGCCGGTTGCGCGGATGCGGAAACGGAACCCGCAGCTCGTGCGCGACCCGCCCGGGATCGGACGAAAACACGAGGATACGGTCGCACATCAGCACCGCTTCCTCGATATTGTGGGTCACGATCAGGATCGACTTGACCGGCAGCTTGTGTTCGGACCAGAGGTCGATGAGGTCGGTGCGCAGGGTTTCGGCGGTCAGCACGTCGAGCGCCGAGAACGGCTCGTCCATCAGCAGCAGGTCGGGATGGGTCACCAGCGCGCGGGCAAGGCCGACGCGCTGGCGCATCCCGCCCGAGAGTTCCTTGGGATAGGCGCCGTCATACCCGCCGAGGCCGATCAGGTCGATCGCCTCCTCGGCGCGCTCCTCGCGCTCGCGCCGGGCCACGCCCTGCGCCTCCAGTCCGAGTTCAACGTTTTCCTGCACCGTGAGCCAGGGAAACAGGGCGAAACTCTGGAACACCATGGCCACGCCGCGCACCGGGCCGCTCACCGGCGCGCCCTTCCACGACACGTCGCCGCGGGTCGGGCGCAGCAGGCCGGCGATGATCCGCAGCAATGTTGACTTGCCCGAGCCGGAGCGTCCGAGCAGGCCGACGATCTCGCCCTCGCGCAGGGTCACGTTGACGTCGTCCAGCACGATGAGTTCGCTGTTGGCTTCCTTCGGATAGGATTGCCGGCAGTTGCGGACATCGAGCAGGATGCCGGGCGCGGTTTGCTGGTCCATCTCTCCTCCTTATCCGAAATTGGTCCGTCGGCTGGCATAGGCGTAGAGCGGCCGCCAGACCAGCCGGTTGAAGCCGAGCACGAACGCCGCCATCACCGCCACGCCGAGCACGATGCGGCTGGTATCGCCCGCAACCGTCGCCTGCGCGATATAGGCGCCGAGCCCGCGCGCGACCAGCGTGGTGTGGCCCCAGGACGCCACTTCCGCGACGATCGAGGCGTTCCATGCCGCACCCGTCGCGGTGAGCGCGCCGGTGACGAAATAGGGCAAAATGCCGGGAATGATCAGCCGGCGCCAGCGCAGCAGCCCGCGCAGGCGGAAATTCGCCGCCGCCTCCCGGAGATCGCCAGGCAGCGCGGCGGCGCCGGCAACGACGTTGAACAGGATGTACCACTGCGTGCCGAGGATCATCAGCGGCGTCAGCCAGATATCAGGGGCGAGGCGGAAATAGACCACGCCCGCGACCACGACCGGGAAGACCAGATTGGCTGGAAAGGCGGCGAGGAACTGTGCGGCCGGCTGAACCAGGCGCGTCGCCCACGGCCTGAACCCGACCCAGACGCCGACGGGCACCCAGACCAGGCACGAGATCGCCAGCGCCGCGATCACGCGGGCCAGCGTGTAGAAGGCGAGCACGATACAACGGGCAAGATCGCTCCAGTGCATCGTCCGCGCGCAGAACGCGACCACCTGCGCCGAGGCGATGCCGGCCGCGATGATCACGACGGCATAGAAGGCGGCGTCGCCGATCCGGCTGGCGGCGCGGTCTCGCCCGGCGGAGGCGAATGTCCGTTCCGCCCTGCCAAGGCGCAGGCGAACGACGTGGGCGAACTGGTCGCTCAGCCAGTCCCCCGCCGCGCGGAGAAGAAAGGTCCGGCGCAGCAGCCGCAGTACCCAGGGCTCGGCCTCGCCGGCGGAGGGCACGGTCTCGAACCGGAACTTGCCGGACCAGGCGACGAGCGGGCGGAACAGCAGCTGGTCGTAAAGCAGGATCACCACCAGCATGGCCAGCAGCGCATAGACGATCGCCGCGAAATCACGGTGTTGCAGCGCGACCGCGACATAGGAGCCGATCCCCGGCAGGGTGAAGGTGGTGTTGCCGACCGTGATCGCCTCCGAGGCGACGACGAAGAACCAGCCGCCTGACATCGACAGCATGGTGTTCCACACGAGGCCGGGCACGGCGAAGGGCACGTCGAGCCGCCAGAAACGTTGCCAGGGCGTCAGTCCGAAACTGCGGCAGGCCTCGATCAGGTCGGCCGGTTCGGTGGTGAGCGACTGATAGAAGCTGAACGCCATGTTCCAGGCCTGGCTGGTGAAGATGACGAAAACGACGGCCAGTTCGGCGCCGAGTTCCTGCCCCGGGAACAGGTGCAGGAAGAACAGCACGGTGAAGGAGATGAAGCCCAGAATGGGGATCGACTGGAGGATGTCGAGAATCGGGATGACGATGATCGCCGCGCGCCGGCTCTTCGCGGCCAGGGTTGCCACCGTGAAGGTGAAGCCGAGCGAGACCAGCAGGGCGGCGAACATCCGCAGCGTCGTGCGCAGCGCGTAGCCGGGCAGCCACGCCGGGTTCAGATGAATCTGGCCCGATTGCATCCGCGCGAGCGGCGTCAGCGTTCCCTGTGCCACATGCGCGACCCCGATCAGCAGGGCGAAGACCAGGGCGATCGCCGCCGCGTCCCACGCGTTGGGCAGCCGGCGGCCATGAACGAGGGCGGGCGGGACTGGTCGTGTCATGTGCCGATCCGCTTTGAAACGAGTGCCGATTGTCGAACTGAAGCCGGGCGCTGCACCCCGCTTGCCCTGCCTTAGCCCGGCTTTCCGTCGCTGTCACCCACCGCCGGCGCGCGGATGGTTCAATTCCGGTTCGAACTGGGCTATGCAGCAAAACCCGGGTGCGGAAGCCGCCCGGCGAGGCTGACTGGAAGGATCGCATGAAGCTCAAGGCGGATCGGGCAACGCTGCTGAAGGCGCTGGCCCATGTTCAGAACGTGGTCGAAAAACGCAACACGATTCCCATCCTGGCCAATGTGCTGCTGGCGGTGAGGGAAGGGCGGCTGACGGTCGCCGCGACCGATCTCGAAATCGCGCTGATCGAGGACGTCGCCGCGACGACCATGCGGGACGGATCGGTGACCGCGCCGGCCGCGACCCTCTATGAGATCGTGCGCCGTCAGCCGGACAATGCCGAGATCGAACTCGACCATCCGGGCGGTGACGCGCCGCTCGCGCTGCGCGCCGGGCGCTATGCGACCAAGCTCGTCGTGCTGCCGACCGATGAGTTTCCGAAGCTCGACGCCGGCAAGCTGACCCACCGTTTCGCGGTGCCGGCGCAGGCGCTGCGCGGGCTGATCGACCGCACCCGGTTCGCGATCTCGACCGAGGAAACCCGCTACTATCTCAACGGCATCTACCTGCACGCCGCCGAATCGGACGGTGTGCCGGTCCTGCGTGCCGTGGCGACGGACGGGCATCGTCTCGCCCGGGTCGAGGAGCCGCTGCCCGAGGGCGCGGCGGGGATGCCCGGCGTGATTGTCCCGCGCAAGACGGTGAATGAAATCCGCAAGCTGCTCGACGAGGCCTCCGGCGATGTCTCGATCGGGCTGTCGGAAACCCGCATCCAGTTCGAGCTGGACACGATGCGGATGACCAGCAAGCTGATCGATGGCACCTATCCCGACTATTCCAAGGTCATCCCGATCGGCAACGACAAGGTGCTGCGTGTCGAGACGGCGGAATTCTCGGCCGCGGTCGCGCGCGTCTCGGCCATCGCCTCCGAGCGCAACAAGCCGGTCAAACTGTCCGTGGGGCGCGACCTCCTGGTGCTTTCCGCCACCAGCCCCGACCAGGGCACGGCGACCGAGGAACTCGATGCCGCGCAGGTCGAATATCATTCGACACCGCTCGAGATCGGCTTTCAGGCCCGCTACCTCAACGATGTGACGGAGCAGATCAAGGGCAAGGTGGAGTTCTGCTTCGCCGACGGCGCCGCGCCGACCCTGGTGCGCGCCGCCGGCGACGAGAGCGCGATCTTCGTTCTCATGCCGATGCGGGTCTGACGCCGCGGTGTTGCGCCGGAGCTTCCGCGCGTGGCACCAAAGCCTCACTCCAGCATGGAGCCGGTCTCGCGCAGCCGGGCGTGCCAGCTCAGCGCCTGCTCTATCAGATGCGGCGTCTGCCCGCCCCGGCTGCGGGCTGCCTCGTTGAAATAATCGCGCAGCGCCTCGCGGTAGAGCGGATGCGCGCAGGTGTCGATGACAAGCGACGCCCGCTCGCGCGGGGCGAGGCCGCGCAGATCGGCCAGCCCCCGTTCGGTGACGATCACATCCACGTCGTGCTCGGTATGGTCGACATGCGAGACCATCGGCACGATGCTCGAAATCTTGCCGCCCTTGGCCAGCGACTTGGTGACGAACACGGAGAGATGGCCGTTCCGCGCGAAATCACCGGAGCCGCCGATACCGTTCATCATGTGCGTGCCGCCGACATGGGTGGAGTTGACGTTGCCGTAGATGTCCACCTCCAGCGCCGTGTTGATGCCGATGATACCGAGGCGGCGGACGATTTCAGGGTGATTGCTGATTTCCTGCGGGCGCAGCACCAGCCGGTCGCGATAGCGGCCGATATCGCCCAGAACCCGCTCGTAGAGCGGTTTCGACAGTGTCATCGACGAGCCGGAGGCGAAGACGAGGCGGCCGCTGTCGAGCAGGGCAATCGTGCTGTCCTGCAGCACCTCGGAATACATGGTGAGGTTGCCGAAGCGGCTTTCGGTGAAGCCGTGCAGCACCGCGTTGGCGATGCTGCCGATGCCGGCCTGCAACGGCATCAGCGAAGGTGAGAGCCGGGCCTCGCGCACCTCGTGGTCGAGGAACTCCAGCAGGTGCCCGGCGATCGCGGCGGTGTGGTCATCGGGCGGCTCGATGCGCGAGGGGCTGTCCGCCTTGCTGGTGATGACGATGCCGATGATCTTCTGCGGGTCGATCGGCACATAGGGCAGGCCGATCCGGTCGCTCGGCCGCATCACGCCGAGCGGCTCGCGATAGGGGCGGCGCGAGGGGAAGTAGATGTCGTGCAGGCCTTCGAGTTCCTGCGGCATCGTCATGTTGATCTCGACGATCACCTTCTCCGCCAGCACCGCGAAGCTCGCGGCGTTGCCGACCGAGGTGGTCGGCACGATGCCGCCTTTCTCGTTGATCGCCGTCGCCTCGACCACGGCGATATCGACCGGGCGAAGCTGGCGCGCACGCAGTTGCTCCACCGTTTCGGACAGGTGCTGGTCGATGAACATCACCTTGCCGTCGTTGATCCGCCGTCGCAGCGCCGGATCTGCCTGAAAGGGCATGCGGCGGGCGATCACGTTGGCTTCTGCCAGCGTCTTGTCGATATCGTTGCCGAGCGAGGCGCCGGTCATCAGCGTGATCCGCAGCGGATCGTGCCGGGCGCGCTCGGCGAGGGCCACCGGCACCTCCTTGGCGTCACCCGCCCGGGTGAAGCCGCTCATGCCGACCACCATTCCGTTCCTGATCGACAGCGCGGCCTCCTCGGCCGACATCACCTTGCCCCAGAGTGTTTCCTGCCTGATCCGGTCACGATACATCCCGCGTGAACTCCCTGTGTTGCCGGTATTTCCGGCGGCGCGGTGTGCCTGCGATTGCGAAACGTTTCCATGACGGAAATCAACCGGACCACGCGCTGCCACGGTTGTTGCGCATGGCTGGCGTGCGGATCGTCAAGGATGGCGGCCCCACAGGCCGCGCACCGGCTCCTGTCTGCCTGATAAGCTGCGCATCTTCACCCGATCAGACAACTCCCTCAGCCGGCACGTTGGGCTAGGATCGGCCGATCAGATCGTGTGGAGCCCGCCACGATGGCCAGCAGCGAGAATCTCCTGATCGTGATCGCCGATGGCGCGCAGGCCCGGTTCGTGCGGGTCCGCCCTCCCGGCAAGTTCGAGACCGAGCGGCGCTTCGAATCCGTGACCGCGCATCTGCGTTCGTCGGATCTGCGCAGCGATGGCCCCGGCGCCTCGTTTCATACCGGCGCAACGGCGCATCATGCGGTGCAGCCCCGGCATGATCCGCACCAGATGGAAAAGACCGATTTTGCCCGCACCGTCGCCTCTGAACTGAACGCCCTGCCGGAAGGCAGTTTCGGCGGGCTGATCCTGGTGGCGCCAGCCCGCCTTCTGACGACGCTGCGCGATGCGCTCGCTCCGCTGCCGGCGCGCAACCTGATCGGCACGCTGGCGCACGATCTGGTGAAAGTGCCCGACCCGGACCTCTGGCCGCATCTGGAGCCGGTGCTGCCGGCCGGCCTGCATCCCGCGCGGCGATGAGGCCGTGGGCTCAGAGATCGATCGCCGCCCCGTCGCGCAGCACGAGATTGGCGGCTTCGCTGAACCCTTCGCCCTCGTGCAATACGAGTCCCGGAAGCAGCACGGTCGGGCCGCGACCGCCGCGGATGGCCTGGAGGATGAACAGCTTCGCAGGCCGGCCCGGCCGCGGCCAGAGCGGCAGGATGCGCAGGGAGCCGCAGCCGGCGGCGCGGGTGGCCTCGAGTGCCGCGTCGATCGAGGCGGCGGGCAGGATCAGCGACAGGCTCCCCCGCGGGCGCAGCAGGCTTGCGAGAGATGCCGTCCAGGCCGCCAGCAGCCCGCCTGGCGCCTCATAGGCGAGTCGCCGGCCGGGATCGGGCGATGGCGTGTCGGCCGGGGCGCGCCAGGGCGGGTTGGCGAAAGCGTGGTCGAACGGCCCGGCGAGAGGCGGGCAGGTGATGTCGGCGGCAATGACGGCGAGTCCCTCCTGCCCGTTCGCGCGCAGGTTGGCGTGGGCGATGGCGGCCAGCGCAGGGTCACGCTCGATGCCGGCGCCGCATAGTCCCGCTACCCGGTGGGAAAGGCAGAGCAGCCCGGCGCCGGCGCCGGTTCCGGCCTCGATCACCCGCTGGCCGCGCCGCGCCGGCACAACGGCGGCGAGCAGCACGGGCTCGATTCCGCTGCGATGCCCGGTTGCCGGCTGGGCGTATCGGATGCGGCCGGCGAGCAAGGTGCCTTCGGTGCGGGTCATGTCTCGCCGGCTTCGAGCAGAATCCGGCGGGCTTGCGCCGCCTCGTCCGCGGCAACGGCGATCCGGCGCGGAAAGGCGCCGATATTGCCCTCGATCGCGGCGATGTTCTGATCGAGCAACACTGGCGCCAGCCCTGCATCGCGCAGCAGCGCCATCAGGAAATTCAGCCTGATCGTGTCGTTGGACGCTATGATCGTTTCCACGCCGCTCGTCTCCCGCGGGTTGGGGCGGATGACCCGCCGCCTTGACCCCTCAACCTTCCGGCCGATATGCTGTCCGTATCTCAATGGAAACACAAGGTTGACACCGGCTGTGGATGGACTGCTGACGTCGGGACAGGATGCCGGAAACGCGCGCATGCATTCGCATGACGACTCACTGAATCGGCTTGCCTCCGTCCTGCGGGACGATCTGGACGAGACGAACCGGACGATCGTCGCCCGCATGGCGAGCGATGTCCAATTGATCCCGCAACTCGCCGCGCATCTCGTGGCCGCGGGCGGCAAGCGGCTGCGGCCATTGCTCACCCTGGCGGCCGCGCGGCTCTGCGGCTATCGCGGCGAGCGCCATATCCGCCTCGCCGCCTGCGTCGAGTTCATCCACACCGCCACGCTGCTGCATGACGACGTGGTGGACGATAGCGAGCTGCGCCGCGGGCTGGCCAGCGCCAACGCCGTCTTCGGCAACAAGGCCTCGGTGCTGGTGGGCGATTTTCTGTTCGCCCGCGCCTTCGAGCTGATGGTCGAGGATGGCTCGCTGGAGGTGCTGCGGATTCTCTGCAACGCCTCGGCCACCATCGCCGAGGGCGAGGTGCTCCAGCTTTCGACCCAGAACGATCTCGGCACCGACATACCGCGCTATTTCAAGGTGATCGAAGGCAAGACGGCCGCGCTCTTCGCCGCCGCCTGCGAGGTTGGCGGTGTCGTCGCCGGATGCGACCGGGACATCTGCGCGGCACTTTCGGCCTATGGCGCGGCACTCGGCATGGCGTTCCAGCTTGTCGACGACGCGCTGGACTACGCGGCCGATCAGAACGAGCTGGGCAAGACCGTGGGTGACGATTTCCGCGAGGGCAAGCTGACCTATCCGGTTCTGGTCGCCCATGCCGGCGGCGACGACGCCGAGCGCGCGTTCTGGCGGCGGACCATCGAGACCGGCGAGCAGACCGAAACCGATCTCGCCACCGCGCTCGATCTCATCGCCAGGCACGATGCCATCGGGCAGACCCTTCGCGAAGCCGGCGCCTTCGCGCACAAGGCGAAGGCCGCGCTGGCCGCCCTGCCGGACGATCCGCTGCGCGCCCTCATGATGGAGGCGGCGGATTACGCCGTCTCCCGCCATCGCTGACCCTGCTGCCGGGAGAGACAACGCATGACCATGCCGCCCTTGCGCGGGCTCTGCGCCGAATGGGGCCGGATGAGCCGCACCGAGCGCGACCGCGCCTATGACAACACGTCAGCGGTGCCGGAAAGCCCGGCGCTGAACGAGGCGCGGATCGCCGCCTCGCGCGAATACCGCGCCCGCCACGCCACGGCGCTCGACCTGCGTTACGGCCCGCGCGAGCGCAATCTGTGGGACATCTACCCGGCGGAGACGCCCGGAGCGCCGTGCCTCGTGTTCATTCACGGGGGATACTGGCAGCGCAACCGGCGGGAGGATTTCGCCTGCCTCGCCGAGGGCGTGCGCGCGCATGGCTGGTCCTGCGCCCTGCCGGGCTACACGCTCGCGCCGGAGGTCACGCTCGCCGAAATCGTTGCCGAGATCCATCAGGCGCTGGACTGGCTGGCCGCACACGGCGCCGCCCAAGGTGTCACCGGACCGGTGGTGCTTTCGGGCTGGTCGGCCGGCGGGCATCTCGCGGCGATGGGGCTGAACCATCCGCGCGTGACGGCCGGCCTCGCCATTTCCGGCGTGTTCGAGCTTGGGCCGCTGCGCGATACCTATCTCGACGAGAAGCTCCACCTCACCGACGAGCAGGTGGCCGCGCTGTCGCCGCTGCGGCTGCCAGTGGTCGCGAAGCCGCTCGCCATCGCCTATGGAAGCCGGGAACTCGCGGCTTTGGTGAGCGATAGCCGCGACCTGCACGCGTTGCGCGCCGCGAGCCACGCGCCGGGGCCGCTGGTGCCGGTGGCGGGAGCCGATCATTTCACCATCCTGGACGCGCTGCGGCGCCCGGATGGCGAACTGACCCGCACGGCGCTCGGGTTGCTGCCGTAGATCGGTTTGCGATCCTTCCGGATCGGATGTGGGCCTCTATTGTATGCGTTGAAAGCTAGCGCACCGCCCGGCCAGGCGGTCGTCAATCACAGATAGGGCAAAAGCAGCCTCGCCGCCGCGTCACGCAGCGGCGCGAGGCCGGTCGAAGCTGGCACTTGCGGCAACGCCGCCGCGGCGGCGACCTTGCCGTCGATCAGAGCATCGATTTCGGCGCAGAGCCGGGGATCATAGCATTCGACGTCGAACTCGAAATTCAGCCGCAGGCTCCGCGTATCCCAGTTGGAACTGCCGACAAGGCACCAGGCGCCATCGATCGTGACCAGCTTGGCGTGGTTGAAGGGCGCCGCGCCGAGCCGGACATGCGGGCGGATGGCGGGAAAGAAGCGCAGATGGGCGCGCATCGCCCAGTCCATCAGCCTGTGGTCGCTCCGCGCCGGGATCACGATCTGCAGTTCGACCCCGCGCAGCGCCGCCTGGGCGAGGGCGAATTCCAGCCGCGTATCAGGCAGGAAATAGGGGGTGACGATTCTGATCCGGCGCTCGGCGAGGGTCAGCGCGGCTCCAAGGATCGTCTCGAGGTTGAACAGGTCGCCGTCCGGCCCGGAGCGGATGCCGCGCGCGGGGGTTGCGCCGGCGTCCGCGATCTCCGGCCACCATGCCGGGCCGTCCAGCGCCTCGCCGGTGGTGAACAGCCAGTCCTGCGCGAAGCTCGCCATCAACTGCCGGGCAAGTGGTCCCTCGATGCGCAGGTGAACATCGTCCACCCGCTTGCGCGCCTCGCCATGCGCAAGATTCTCGGCGCCGATGTTCAGACCGCCGGTGAAGCCGGCTTCGCCATCGACGATCAACAGCTTCTTGTGATTGCGCAGGTTCAGCAGCGGCATGCGCCAGGGGCCCAGCTATGGAGAAACTTCGCGCATGGCACGCCGGAGCGGCGCAGCGCGCGGAAGGTGGCCGCGCGCAGCCAGCCGCCGCCGACGCCATCAATCAGAACGCGTACCGCGACCCCGCGCGCCTGCGCCGCCGCAAGCGCTGCGATGAAGGCGCGACCGACATCGTCATGGCGGAAGATGTAGGAGGCGAGGGCGATGCTGTGCCGCGCCCCGCCGATCGCATCGAGCATGGCCGGATAGGCCCGGTCCCCGCCATGCAGGATCGCGACGGCATTGCCTTGCCGCACAGGCACGCCGGTGACGCGCTGGCCGACGCGGGCAAGCGCCTGCAGCGGGGGCGGCGCTTCGGGCGGTGCGGCGTCGCCGAAGCGGACGCCGAGGTTTTCGGCTTGCGTGGAGAGGCGCCCCGCGCGGCGGTTGATTCGATTGATACCGAAGGCGAAGTAAAGCGGACCGCCGATGATCGCCGAAAGCCAGGCCACGGCGATCCAGCCGAGCGCCGCCCGCACATCCGCCTTGCGCAGCAGGGCGTGCCGGGTCACCGCGGCGGCGATGCCGATATGGATCGCCAGAGCCAGGAGGATCAGCGGCGGCATCCGCGCCACCCGTCATGGGCTGCCATGCCGACATGCATACACAAGATCGGGGCGTTGCCACCATATCCTGATATGCAACAAGCGGCCGGCGGGTCCTGCCGCGCGGATGACGGGAGACGTGCGGATGCGGTTGATCAGCTGGAACCTGCTTCGCCGGGTCGGCGCCGAGGCCCGCGAGGTCGCGGCGCTGATCGATGAACACAAACCGGATCTCATGCTGATGCAGGAGGCCACCGAATCCATCGCGCAGGTTACCGATCTCTGCGGCGGCTGGTTCTATCGCGCGCCGATGCAGGGGCGGATCTACGGACTCGCGGCATGGAGCCCGGTGCCGCTGATCGAGCCCGGAACGGTGCGGTTGCCCGCTTCGGTGATGCCCGGCCGGGTGCCGCCGCGCCTCGCTCTGGTGGTGGAGGCGGGCGGGATCACGTTTGCCAACGTTCACCTCTCGCACGGCCAGATGCTCAACCGGCTGCAGCTTCGTCATATTGCGCGGCTCATCGATGGCCCGGCGGCGATCCTTGGCGACTACAACGCGGTCGGCCCGATCCGCCTCAGGGGGTTTCGCGATGTCGGGCCGCGCCAGACCACCTGTCGTGCCGGCGAGATGGTGCCGTTCCGGCTCGATCGCTGCATGGTGCGTGGCTTGCACGCGCACGAGACGCGGGTGCTGGCGCGCGGCAGCTCGGACCATCACCCGATCGTGGTGACGCTCGCCGCCGCCTGCGGCTGATCCGGCGCCGGCAGGAAGGGCAGGGCGGAGGGCCGGATCACACGGGCCTCGACGAGCCGCAGTTCGGCGGCGGCGAGCGTTTCGCGGCGGAGCAGATCATCCGCCACCTCGTCGAGCAGGGCGCGGTTCTGCCGCAGGATCAGCCGCGCCGCTTCGAAGGCGGTATCGAGAATGTCCCGCACGGCGGCATCGATCGCATCCGCCGTCCGCTCGCCATACCGGCGCGGTCGGAGATCGCCGGAAGCAGCCCCGCCGAGCCAGGCGCTGCCCGTATCCGTTTCGTAGGCGACCAGCCCCAGCTCCGGCACCATGCCATAGCGCAGCACCATGCTGCGGGCGATTTCGGTGGCCTTGACGAAATCGTCGGCCGCCCCGGTCGAGACCTCGTCGAACACCAGCGATTCGGCGGCGCGCCCGGCCAGCAGCACCGTCATCCGCTGGAACAGCTCCCGCCGGTCCATCAGGTAGCGGTCCTCGAGCGGGCGCTGGATCGTGTAGCCAAGAGCGGCGATCCCGCGCGGGATGATCGAGATCTTCTGCACCGGATCAGCACCCGGCAGCGCCATGGCGACCAGCGCATGGCCGGTTTCGTGATGGGCGACGATGTCCCGCTCATGCGGATTGAGCAGCCGGTTGCGCTTTTCCAGCCCGGCAACGATCCGCTCGATCGCCTGGTTGAAATCCTCCAGCGTCACGGCATCGGCCCGGCGGCGGGTGGCGAGCAGTGCCGCCTCGTTTACGAGATTGGCGAGATCGGCACCGGTGAAGCCCGGCGTCAGCGCCGCGACCTGCTCGATCGAGACATCCGGAGCGAGGGTGATCCGCTTCGCGTGGATGCCCAGTATGGCGATGCGCCCCTTGCGGTCGGGCCGGTCGACCAGCACCTGACGGTCGAACCGGCCGGCGCGCAGCAAGGCTGCGTCGAGAATCTCGGGCCGGTTGGTCGCGGCGAGGAGAACGACGCCGGTACTGCTGTCGAACCCGTCAAGCTCGGTGAGCAACTGGTTCAGCGTCTGCTCCTTCTCGTCGTGCCCGCCGCCGGTGAAGATGCCGCCGCGCGCGCGGCCGAGCGCATCGAGTTCGTCGATGAAGACGATCGCCGGCGCCTGCCGCCGCGCCTGCTCGAACAGGTCGCGCACCCGTGCTGCGCCGACGCCGACGAACATCTCGACGAATTCCGACCCCGAAATCGAGAAGAACGTCACCCCCGCCTCGCCGGCGACGGCGCGGGCCAGCAGCGTCTTGCCGGTGCCGGGTGGGCCGACCAGCAGGATCCCCTTCGGGATGCGCGCGCCGAGCCGCCCGTATTCCTTCGGATCCCGCAGGAAATCGACCACTTCCTGCAACTCGGCCTTCGCCTCGTCGACTCCGGCGACATCGGCGAAGGTCACCTTGATGTCCTTCTCGACATAGATTTTCGCCCGGCTCTTGCCGATCGACATCATGCCGCCAACACCCGAATCCCCCGCCATGCGGCGGATCAGGAACAGCCAGATGAGCCCGAAGAGAAACACCGGCAGAATCCAGCCGAGCGCGCGTTCGATCAGCGTGGGCCCGGGTGTGGCGGCGAAGCTGATGCCCGCGGTCCCGAGCGTCGTTGCCAGTGCGGGATCGACGCGGTTGGTCTCGAAGGTTGCCGGCGTCTTGGGCGCGGGATTGGTGAAACGGCCGGTGATCCGGTCCTGGTCGATCCGCAGGTCGGTCACCCCGCCAGACTTCACCAGTGAGAGAAACGTGCTGTACGGGATCGAGCGAACGTCTGGCGGACGGGCGATGAGGGTCTGGATCAGCAGCACGCCGATCATCGCCGCGATCAGAAACCAGAAATTGATCTTGTGCTCGCGCCTGATGTCCATGTCCGTCGGGCCCTGAAGGTTGCGGCGACAGTCTAGCCCTCCCGGCTCCGCCCGCCTTGAGCCGGATCAAACCGGACATGCGGGGCGAGAGGCAAGCTGCGGGAGACGTGAATTGACAAGCCTCCGGCCGGGATCGACAGTCCTGCGACACGGCGGACGAAGGGAAGCGCGTCATGCTCGAGTCAGCGACGAGTGTCGGCAAGGCTGCGGCGTTGTCCGGTACAAGGAGAACCCAGCGCGCAATTTCGGGTCTGTTCTGCGTGCCGCCGGCATCCTGCCGCGCGCACGCGCGCCGACCGAACCGCGGCGAGGACCGGTCATGAGCCCGGCTGGCAGCGTTTCGGGCAACCAGGACGCAACAGTGGGCGCGCGGCAGGGGCCGGCGCGCGAGGCGCTTCTGGGAGGGGTTGCCGCCGCCATCCGCCGCTTCCTGCACGGGCCGCAGGCGGAGGCGGCCTGCGTCTTCCTCGATCATTACGCGGCGGGGATCGCGACGGCGGATCTCGCGGCGCGACCGGCGGAGGAGGTTGCGGCGGCGGCGCTGTCGCTCTGGTCCTTCGCCCAGGAACGCCGGCCGGGCGAAAGCCGGCTGCGCGTCTTCAACCCGCGTGGTGGCGGCGAGGGCTGGGGCCATGCGAACGCGGTGCTGGAACTGATCAACGACGACCGGCCGTTCCTCGTCGAATCCGCCCTTGCGGTGCTGCAGCGTTTCGATCTGCCCGTGCATGCGCTGGTGCATCCGGTGCTCGCGGTCGAGCGCGACGAGGCCGGGGCGCTGCGTCGCATCGGTGCCGGCGCCGCGGAATCGATGATCCAGGTCGCGTTTGGCCCCGAGACCGATCCGGCCCGGCTGGAGACGATCGGCGGCGAAATCTCCCGCGCGATGGAGGATGCCGCCGCCGCCGTCGCCGATGCCGTCGCCATGAACCGGCACCTCGCCGCGCAACTCGCCGAACTGGCCGAAGGGCCCGAGCGCGACCTGCTGGGCTGGATCGCCGATGACAATTTCATCCTCCTCGGGGTGCGGCAGATCGGCTTCGCGGCTGATCTCGCCCTCGCCCCCGCCGCCGAGGGGCTTGGCGTGCTGCGCGCGCCCGATGTCGCGCTGTTCGACATCCTGCGCGATGCCGGATCGTGGCGCGCGGTGGCGGAGGAGGCGCTCGACCGGTTCGGCCGCGTCGCCGTCGCCAAGGCCGACATCCGCAGCCGCGTGCAGCGGTCCCAGCTCTACGACGTCGTCGTGGTGAAGCGCTGCGACGCGCAGGGTCGGCCGGTCGGTCTCACCCTGTTCGCCGGCCTGTTCGCGCCCGACTCCTACAACCGCAACCCCCGCAGCATTCCGATGCTGCGCGAGAAGGTGGAGCGGATCATGCAGGATTCGGGCGTCGGCCTCTCCGGGCATGACGGCCGGACGCTGCGGCACATTCTCGATACCTGGCCGCGCGACGATCTCTTTCAGGGACCACCGGAAGACATCCTCGCCGCGGCGATGCGGGTGATGGGGCTGCAAGTGCGGCCGGAACTGGCGCTTTTCCTGCGGCGCGATCCGTTCGGGCGCCATGTCTCGGCCATCGTGTTCGTGCCGCGCGACCGGTTCGACACGGCGCTGCGCCTCGCCCTCGCGGAGATGATCAACCGCGCCGTGGGCGGGGAACTCGCCGGCTACGCGACGGCGATGGGCGATGGGCCGCTGGCGCGGGTCAATTTCATCATCGCCGCCGATCCGCAGCGGGCGCGGGCGCTGGATGTCGCCGCACTCGAGGCGGCAATGAAGGAGGCGGCTCGCAGCTTCCGCGAAAGGCTGGCCGATGCGCTGGCCGGCGAGCAGGGCGACATGCTGGCGGCGGCGACGCTGGCCGGCTGGGGTGATGCCTTTCCGCCGGAATATGCCGCCTCGACCCCCGCCCATGTCGCCGTGCGGGATATCGAGGCGGCCTCCGCGGCGCGCGCCTCCGGCCGCTTTCGCCTCGCCCTCGCCCGGCCCTTCGGCATGGCGGAGGACCGGGTGGTTCTCAAGCTCTTCCGGGCTGGCGAGGCGGTGGCGCTGTCCGACATCGTGCCGCTGATCGAAAGCCTCGGCCTGCGGGTGATCGAGGAGGTGCCATATCGCCTTGCGGCGCGTGACGGCGCGGTGATGCTCCAGCGCCTGACGCTGGAGACGGCGGATGGCGCCGTCTTCGACCTTGCCGGACGGGCTGGCGCGGTGCTGGACGCGATCGAGGCGGAATCCGACCAGCGCGTCGAAGTCGACGGGTTCAACCGCCTGATCCTCCGCGCCGGGCTCGACTGGCGCGAGGTCTGGCTGATGCGCGCGATGTTCAAATGGTGCCGCCAGGTGCGCGCCCCCTTCAGCCAGAACGCGGTGGAGGCGGCGCTCGCCGCCAACCCGGCGGCCACCCGCTTGCTGATCGAGCTGTTTCACACCCGCTTCGACCCTGACCGGGTGCGCGAGCCGGAGGCCGAGGCGGCGTTGGATACGCGCTGGCGCGACCTGCTCGATGCGGTCCCCAATCCCGAGGAAGACCGCATTCTGCGCCGCTACCGCCGGCTGCTGGATGCGGTGCTGCGGACCAATTTCCACGATGAAGCGACGCCGGTGATCGCCCTCAAGATCGACAGCGCCCATGCCGGCGACATGCCGCTGCCGCGGCCGATGTTCGAGATCTTCGTGCATGGCGCGCGGATGGAGGGCTGTCATCTGCGCGGCGGCATGATCGCGCGCGGCGGCATCCGCTGGTCGGACCGGCGGGACGATTTCCGCACCGAGATCCTGAGCCTGATGAAGGCGCAGATGGTCAAGAACGTCGTCATCGTGCCGGTCGGCGCCAAGGGCGGATTCGTGCTCAAGCGCCCGCCGGCGCCGAGCGGCGACGCCAATGCCGACCGCGAGGCGTTCATGGCCGAGGGCATCGCCTGCTACCGGCTGCTGATCAACGCGATGCTCGACGTGACGGACAATCTCGAAGGCGGCGCCGTGACCACACCGCCGCGCATCGTCCGGCGCGATGGCGACGATCCCTATCTCGTCGTCGCCGCCGACAAGGGCACCGCGACCTTCAGCGACATCGCCAACGAGATCGCGGTCGCCCGCGGCTTCTGGCTGGGCGATGCCTTCGCCTCCGGCGGTTCTGTCGGCTACGACCACAAGGCGATGGGCATCACCGCGCGCGGCGCCTGGGTGAATATCGCGCGGCATTTCGACGAGCTCGGCCACGACATCCAGAGGGAGGACTTCAGCTGCGCCGGCGTCGGCGACATGTCGGGCGACGTTTTCGGCAACGGGCTGCTGGTCAGCCGCCACACGAAGCTGCTGGCCGCCTTCGATCATCGCCACATCTTCCTCGATCCCGACCCCGATCCGGCGAAAAGCCACGCGGAACGGCAGCGGCTGTTTGGGCTGAAGCGCTCGTCCTGGGCCGATTATGATTCAGCGCTGATCAGCGCGGGCGGCGGGGTGTTTCCGCGCCACGCCAAGACCGTCGAGCTGAGTGCGGCGGCGGCGGCGATGCTTGGGCTCGAAGCCGGTGCGCATGAGCCCGAGCGGGTCATGCGCGCGATCCTCTCCATGCGGGTCGATCTGCTGTATTTCGGCGGCATCGGCACCTATGTGAAGGCGGGGTCCGAAAGCCAGGCCGATGCCGGCGACCGCGCGAACGACGCGATCCGCGTCGATGGCCGGCAGATCCGCGCGCGGGTGATCGGCGAGGGGGCCAATCTCGGCGTCACCCAGGCGGGGCGGATCGAGGCGGCGCAGGCCGGCGTTCGGCTCAACACCGACGCGCTCGACAATTCCGCCGGCGTCTCGACCTCCGACCACGAGGTCAACATCAAGATCCTGCTGGCGAGTGCCATGGAGGCAGGCCGCCTCACGACGCATCAGAGGGTCGATCTGCTCGGCTCGATGACGGACGAGGTGGCCGCCCTGGTGCTCCGCGACAATCACCAGCAATCGCAGGCGATCTCGCTCGATGCGCTTGGCGGCGCCGCCGATCTGCCGGCCCAGAACGCGCTGATGAGCCAGCTGGAAGCGGCCGGCGTGCTCGACCGCGCGGTGGCCGGCCTGCCGGACGCGGTGGCGATGGCGGCGCGCGCGGCCGCTGGCCAGCCGTTGACCCGTCCCGAACTCTGCACGCTGATGGCGCATGCCAAGCTGCATGTCGGCGCTGCGATCGACGCCTCGACGCTGGTCGACGATCCCGCACTCGGCCACCTTCTCGCCGACTATTTTCCGCACACGCTGCGCGAACGCTTCCGCGCCGAGATCGACGGGCACCGGCTGCGCCGCGCGCTGATCGGCACGACGGTGACCAACGAGTTGATCAACCGGATGGGCGCGGCGTCCTTCGGGCGGATCGCGCTCGAATCCGGGCAGGAACCGCCGGCAATCGCCCTCGCGGCACTGGTCGCTGCCGCCGCGTTCGATCTGCCCTCCCGCTGCCACGAGGTCGAGGCGCTGGGCATGGCGGTGCCGGCGGCGCAGCGCCTCGCGATGCTCTTCGCCCTGCGCCGTCTGCAGGAGGCGGCCGCGCGTATCCTGCTGGCCGGCCCGCCCCTGCGCGCGATCGGCGACGAGGTCGAGGCGCTGCGGTCCGGTCTCGCGGAACTCGGCGCCGCTTCCTGTGCGAGGCTCGCGGAATCGGAAGACGTGCGCGCCCTTGTCGCGCATGGGGTGCCGCAGCCGCTCGCCGCCTTCACCGTGGCCCTGCCTGAGCTGATGGTGGCGCCGATCGTGGTCCGGCTCGCCGGCCGGCACGGCCACGCGCCGCAGATGGTGCACATGATCTGGTCCGACGCCGGCGAGGTCTTCATGCTCAACCCGTTGCGCGCGGCGCTTGCCGGTGTCTCGGCCGGTGGCGGCTGGACGACAAGGGCGGTCGGCGCGCTGGCGGATGAGCTGAACGAGATCCAGAGCGCGCTGGTCGAGGCGACGCTGGCTGGCGGCGGCGATCCGGCGTCCCTGCGCTTTACCCTGGGCAATGCCGCCGAAGGTGCCATCGCACTCGCGCACGAAGCCGCCCTGATGCCCGATCTCGCCGCACTGGTGGTCGCCGCCCGCGCGCTGCGCCGGCTGTGCGGCTGAGGCCGGAGGCGGCGCCGCTCAGCCCGTCGCGCTATCCGCCTTGCCGGTCAGGTGGTTGGCGAAGCGGGCGCGCAGCTCGGTCTTGAGCAGCTTGCCGGTCGCGCCATGCGGCAGTTCGTCGACGAAGATCACGTCATCCGGCACCGCCCAGCGCGCCACCTTGCCCTCATAGACCGCGAGCAGTTCCTCGCGGGTGGTGCTCGCGCCCGGCTTCAGCGCGACGATCACCACCGGCCGCTCGTCCCATTTCGGGTGTTTCGCAGCGATCGCCGCGGCCTCGGCGACCGCCGGATGGCTGACCGCGATGTTCTCGATATCGATCGAGCTGATCCATTCGCCGCCCGACTTGATCAGGTCCTTGCTCCGATCGGTGAGGATCACGAATCCGTCGGGGTCGACCATGCCGACATCGCCGGTGGGAAACCAGCCATCCTCGGTCGTGCCTTTCGGCATCCGGTAATAGCCGGTGGTTACCCAATGGCCGCGCAGCTCGATGTCGCCGGCGGTCTCGCCGTCCCACGGCACTTCCTCGGCGCCGCGCCGCGCCCGCAGGTCGATCCCGAACAGCACTCGCCCTGGCTCAGCCGCTGCCGCCGCGCGGTTGCGGCATCGACGCCGGGCACCGGGGTCGCCACCGTGGCGATCGGGCTGCTCTCGGTCATGCCCCAGGCATGGACGATGGTGACGCCCAGCGCGTCATACGCATCGAACAGCGCCTCCGGGCAGGCAGATCCGCCGACGGCCATGCGTTCGAGCGTGGTGAAGCGGGCGCCGGTCTTCTGCACATGGGCGAGCACGCCGAGCCAGACCGTCGGCACGCCGGAGGCGTAGGTCACGCGTTCGGCCTCGATCAGGTCGTAAAGGCTCTGCCCGTCGAGAAAGCGGCCGGGCATCACGAGAGAGGTGCCGGCGGCGGCGGCGGCATAGGGCAGGGACCAGGCGTTGACATGGAACATCGGCACCACCGGCATCAGCCGGTCGGCCGCCTTGAGGCCAATCGCATCCGCCGCGTTCACCGCCATCGCCTTCAGCACGGTGGAACGATGGGTATAGAGCACGCCCTTCGGCCGGCCCGTCGTGCCCGAGGTGTAGCACAGGCCGCTGGCGGTCCGCTCGTCGAAGCGGGGCCAGTCGTAGTCATCGGTTTCGGCGCCGATCAGGCTTTCGTAATCGGCGATTGCCACGCCGGCGGGCAGGGTGATGCAGGGCAGGTCCGCCGCGTCGCAGAGAAACACCACCTGGCGCAGCAATCCCGCCGGCAGCTTGCCGGCAACCTGTTCGACAAGGGACGCGAAATCGGCCTCGGCGAACAGCACGCCATCCTCGGCGTGCTCCAGAATATAGGCGATGTCGTCGGGCGCGAGGCGCGGATTGACGGTGTTGACCACGGCGCCCGAGCCGGAAATCGCGAAATAGAGTTCGACATGCCGATGATTGTTCCAGGCGAGGGTGGCCACGCGGTCACCCGGCCGCACGCCGAGCCGGCCGAGCGCGCGGGCAAGCTGGCGGGCCCGCCGCGCCGTATCCACCCAGCTCTGGCGATGAATGCCGCCGGCGAGGCGCGAGACGATTTCCGCCCGCGGATGATGCCGGGCGGCGTGGACCAGAAAGTCCGAGATCATCAGTTCATGGTGCTGCATCAGGCCCAGCATGGACGGCTCCCGTTCTTTGGTTTCTTTGTGCGCGGAACATGCGTCAAACCATCGGCGCGCGCAATCGCCGGGCGGGACGGACGCTCAGAACCGCTCGACCCACGGCCTGAGTTCAACCTCCCAGGTCCAGGCGCTGCGCGGCTGGTGCAGGACATGGAGATAGGTCTCGGCGATGGCCTCCGGGTCGAGCAGGCTGTCCGGCGCATCCGCCGGCACCGGGCGGCTGGCGGAGCTGATGCCGCCATCGATGACGAAATGCGCGACATGGATGCCCTTCGGCGCGAGTTCCCGCGCCATGCTCTGGGCAAGGCCGCGCAAGGCGAACTTGCCCATCGCGAAGGCGGCCGATTCGGCATAGCCCTTCACGCTGGCCGAGGCGCCGGTGAACAGGATGGCGCCGCTTCCGGCATCCAGCATCCGCCGCGCCGCGCGCTGGCCGACGAGAAAGCCGCCAAAGGCCGAAACCGCGAGGGCGCGCGCAACCGCCTCGGGATCGAGGGTCGCGACCGGGCCGCGCACCCGTCCCGACGCGTTGTAGACGACCACATCCGGCGCACCGCCCTTGGCTTCCACCTGTTCGAACAGCGTGGCGACCGCCGCCGCGTCGGCGGCATCGCAGGCAAAGGATTGCGCCCCGATACCGTCGCAGAGCGGCGCGAGCTTGTCGGGATTCCGCGCGGCGAGTGCAACGCTCATGTCCTGCGCGGTGAAACGTCGGGCGAGGGCGGCGCTCAGCCCGCTGCCGGCGCCGACGATCAGGGCGCGGCGATAATGCCGTCTGGCTTGATCCGTCATGTCATCCAACCTTTCGTTGTCAAACGACGCAGGCGGTGGAAGCGCCGTCCATTGTGATGTTCACGCCCGTCACATAGCTGGCGCGGGGCGAGGCGAGGAACAGCACCGTATTGGCGATGTCCTCCGGCGTCGCCATCCGACCAAGCGGAATCCGGGCGATGCCGCGGGCTCGCGCCTCGTCGACGCTGATCCCGGCGAGCCGCGCATCCGAGGCAAGCCCCTCGGCGACGCGCCCGGTCTCGGTCAGTCCCGGATTGAGGCCGACGACCCGCACCCCCTGTTTCGCATAGGCGGTGGCAAGGCCGGCGGTTGCCAGCATCAGCGCCGCGTTCGCCGCCCCGCCGGCCAGATGCACCGGCGAGGCGATCTTCCCGCCATTGCCGATCACGTTGACGATCACCCCGCCGCCGCGCGCCGCCATCAGCTTCACCAGCGGATCGATCACGTTGATGTAGCTGAAATACTTGGCGTCCATCGCGGCGCGCCAATGGGCTGGGGTCAGCTCGTCGGGCGGGGTGCGCCGCGCCGCGCCGGCGCTGTTGACGAGAATGTCGATCGGGCCGAGTTCGGCCTCGGCCGCCGCCACCATTGCGCCCGCCTGACCAGGATCGCTGAGATCGGCCGCGAAGGCCGCGCCGACCCGCAACGTCGCCCTCGCCGCATCGAGATTGGCCTGCTGGCGCGAGCAGATCGCGACTTCCGCCCCCTCGGCGATGAATGCCGCGGCGCAGGCAAAGCCGATGCCCTTCGAGCCGCCGGTCACCAGCACACGCTTTCCGCTCAGGCCGAGATCCATCGTTTTCTCCTTCGGCAAATTGTTTCGTGACGGCACGGATATGCTGGCGGATGTGGGGTTCCGGGGGCTGGATGCAATTGCGCGGGGCGCGCAAACGCCGCATCATCCGGCCGTTGAGGCGACGGCACTTGCGGCTGGCGGGCGCTGTGTCCGCGCGGCGATGGAGGGGAGACATGGCGAAGGCGACGAACTGGATTGCGAGATCGATCGTGGCGCGGCGGGGCGTCGGCTGGGCCCGCAAGCCGCGCGTCCACCAGCTCACCGAGGACATGCAGGGCCAGTATCACTACACGATCGGCCCTATTCCGAACCGGTGCTGACGGTTGATCCGGGGACCGTATCGTGGTCGAGACCCGCGACGCCTTCGAGGGCGCGATCCGCACCGAGCGCGACAAGCCGAGCCGCCGCCTGCGCATGCCCTTCGTCAATCCGCAGAACGGGCCGATCATGATCGAAGGCGCGGAACCCGGCGATGCGATCGCCGTGCATATCGAACGGATGCGCCCGCGCGGCGAAGATCCGCACGGCACCTGCTGCATGATCCCGCAATTCGGCGCGCTCACCGGCACAGCCCTTACGCAACACTCAATCCGCCGCTGCCCGAAATCACCCGCAAGGTGCCGGTGAACGAGAAGGAGGTGCGCTGGAGCGCGCGCGTCGTGCTGCCCTATGCGCCGCATATCGGCACGCTCTCCACCTCGCCGGAAATCGACAGCATCAACTCGCTGACGCCCGGTTCGCATGGCGGCAACATGGATCTGCCGGACATGGGGCCGGGCAGCATCACCTATCTGCCGGTGCGCTCGCCGGGCGCGCGGCTGTTCATCGGCGATGCCCATGCTGCCAGGGCGATGGCGAGGTGTGCGGCACGGCGGTGGAATACGCCTCGGAAACCACCATCCGTGTCGACCTGATCAAGAACTGGGCGCTCGAATGGCCGCGGCTGGAGCGCGAGGATTTCATCATGGCGATCGGCTCGGCCCGGCCGCTTGAGGATGCGACGCGCATCGCCTATCGCGATCTCGTCTTGTGGCTCGAGGCGGAATACGGGTTCGACCGGTGGGACGCCTACATGATGCTGAGCCAGTGCGGCCGGGTGCGGCTCGGCAATTTCGTCGACCCGAATTACACGGTCGGCGCCGGTATCCTGAAGAAATACATCGAT
>NZ_CAJQZK010000005.1:0-115508 GCF_907164655.1 Acidocella sp. C78 | reverse complement strand
GCGGCACGCCGCTGGTCGAACTCTACATCCTCTACCGCAAGGCCGAGGAAATCGCCCGCAGCCACGGGCTGACGGTCGCGCGCTCGCTGGTCGGCCCCTACATGACCAGCCTCGAGATGGCCGGCACCTCGATCACCCTGCTGCGCCTGACCGACGACATGATCCGTCATTGGGATGCGCCGGTCGTCACCCGGCGCTGCGCTGGGGCGCCTGAGGCGGGCAGGGGGGATTGCGCATGGCCGACCAGCTCGACGTTCCGCTCCTCACCGCCTGGCTCGGCCGCGCCGCCGCCGCGATCGAGGCGCAGCAGGGCCACCTCTCCGATCTCGATGCCGCGATCGGCGATGGCGATCACGGCGCCAACCTCGCCCGCGGTTTCAAGGCGGTGATGGCGAAGCTCGGCACGCCCGCCGATCCGGCGGCGCTGTTCCGCACCGTTGGCATGACGCTGATCGGCACCGTCGGCGGCGCCTCCGGCCCGCTCTACGGCACGCTCTTCGTCGAGATGGCCAAGGCCGCCGCCGGCCGCGCCACGCTCGACGCCGCCGGCTGGCACGGCGTGCTTGCCGCCGGCGTCGCCGGGGTGGTCGCCCGCGGCAAGGCGGCTCCCGGCGACAAGACGATGATCGACGCGCTCACCCCCGCCGTCGCCGCCCTCGAAGGGGCGGCCAGCCTGCCCGAGGCGCTCGCCCGCGCGGCCACGGCCGCGCGCGCAGGTGCCGAGGCCACCGCCCCGCTGGTCGCCCGCAAGGGCCGCGCCTCCTATCTCGGCGAACGCGCGATCGGCCATGTCGATCCGGGGGCGACCTCGTCGGCGATGCTGCTCGCCGCCCTCGCCGAAGCCGCCGGCTGAGCGGCCCCGGCGCGCGGCGTCATGGCGACCGGCCTTCTGCTCGTCTCCCACAGCGCGGCGCTGGCCCGCGCCACCGCCGAACTCGTCCGGCAGATGACCGGCGACCGCCTCGCCCTCGCCATCGCCGCCGGCGCCGGGCCGGACCATGCCGAACTCGGCACCGACCCGCTCGCCATCCTCGCCGCCTGCGAGGAGCTGGCCGGCTGCGAGGGCATCGTCGTGCTGATGGATCTCGGCAGCGCCGTGCTCAGCGCCGAAATGGCGCGCGACCTCGCGGACGATGCTCTGCGCGCCCGGCTTCACCTCGCCCCGGCGCCGTTCGTCGAGGGGGCTCTGGCCGCAGGCGTTGCGGCGGCGGCGGGGCAGGCCGCCGACCGCGTCGCTGCCGAGGCGCTGGCCGGGCTCGCGCCGAAACAGGATGCGCTCGGCACCAAGAACAAGCCGCGCCGCCACCGCCGGCCGCCACGATCACCCGCACGGTCACGCTGGCCGATCCGAACGGCCTGCATCTCCGCCCGCCGCGCGCTGTGTCGAGGCCGCCACCCGGTTCGATGCCACGCTGCACCTCCGCCACAATGGGCGCATCGCGCCGCTCGACAGCCCGACCGCGCTGATGGCGCTCGGCGCGAAGGGCGGGGCTGCGGTGACGATCGAGGCGTCCGGTCCCGAGGCCGAGCCCGCCGCCGCCGCCCTCGCCGCCATCCTCGCCGAGCGCCCGGCGGAGTCTCACACCGAACCGGGTGCAATTGCGGCACCTGGCGGAGTCGTGCCGATGTCCCCTGGCCGCGCCGCCGGCCCGGTCGTCGCCGTCATCCGCGCCCGCCCGCCGGTGCCCGAAACCACGGTGGCGGACCGCGCGGCGGCGCTCACCCGGCTCGATGAAGCGCTGGCCGCCGCCCGCGCCGCGCTTTTCGGCAACCCGATCCTCGCCGCCCAGGCCGCCCTGCTCGCCGATCCGGCGCTGATCGGCCCCGCCCGCGCCGCGATCGAGGCGGATGGCCGTCACGAGGCCGCCGCCTGGCGCGACGCCATCGCCGCCGCCGCCGCCAGCCACGAGGCGCTGGATGACCCTTATCTCCGCGCCCGCGCGCGCGATCTGCGCGAGGCCGGCGATGCCGTGCTCCGCGAACTGCTCGGCGGTGGCGGTCTCGGCCTGCCTTCCGCGCCCGCGATCATCGCGGTGGACGACCTCACCGCCGCCGAGGCCGCGAGCCTGCCGCCCACCATCCTCGGCGTGCTGGACCGGCGCGGCGGCCCCACCAGCCACGCCGCGATCCTGCTCCGCGCCGCCGGCATTCCCGCCCTGGGTGGCGTCGCGCTCGATCCGCTCCCGGCCCGCGTCGCCTTCGATGGCGCGACCGGCGAACTTGTCACCGACTCCGACGCCGCGACCGAAACCCGCTTCCGCGCCGCCGACCTGCTCGCGCCGGGCCCCGCCTCCGTCATCCTGCCGGGTGGCGAGGCGCTCGAATTCTGGGCGAATGTCGCCGGCCCCGCCGATGCCGCGGCCGCCGCCCGTGCCGGCGCCTTCGGCATCGGCCTCGCCCGCACCGAAATGCTCTTCCTCGGCCGTGCCGACATGCCCGGCGAGGATGAGCAGGAAGCCCGCGTCGCCGCGATGATCGCGCCGTTTCGGGGCCGCCCGGTCGTCGTCCGCCTGCTCGATGCCGGGGCCGACAAGCCGGTGCCCTTCCTCGCCCTGGCGGCGGAGGAAAACCCCGCGCTCGGGGTGCGCGGCGTACGCGCGCTACTCCGCCGGCCGGATTTCTGCGCCGCCCATCTGCGCGCCCTGCTGCGCGCCGGCGCCGGGCACGACCTGCGGGTCATGGTCCCCATGGTCACCTTCGCCGCCGAGTTGCGCGCTATACGCGACCTGCTCACGGCCGCCGCGGCCGATGTGGGCTGCAAGCCGCCGCCGCTCGGCGCGATGATCGAGGTGCCCGCCGCCGCCCTCACCGTGCCGGAGTTGCTGGCGGTGAGCGATTTCTTCTCGATCGGCACCAACGATCTCACGCAATACGCCCTCGCCGCGGATCGCGGCCACAAGGATCTCCCCGGCTTTGCCGATGCCGGCCACCCGGCGGTCATCGGCCTCTGCGCCCAGGTCTGCCGCGATGCCGGCACGGCTCCGGTCTCGGTCTGCGGCGAAGCCGCTGGCGATCCGGCGACCGCCCGCCTCCTGGTCGCGGCCGGCATCCGCAAGCTCTCGATGGGCGCCGCCCGGCTGGGCACCCTCCGCGCGGCGTTTTTAGCCAGCGCATCCTGACACCCGCACACCCGGACCACGGCGCCGCCACTCGGCCCGCCTCTCACCCCGTTTTTTAGAGCATCACCCGATCAGATGGAGTCATCTGATCGGGTGATGCTCTATTTATCAATATTATAGAGCACTACATCCGATCCGGATGGATCGGAGAGTGCTCTAGTGTCCCGAATCTGAAATCCATCGGATTTCAGATTCAAAGTGGACACTGGAAAAAACAATAGTTTAGTGGCCTGCTTGTCCCTGAAATTCACCCACGAATTTCAGGGGCAGGACACTAGGTTCTGTACCTATTGCCATGACTACGGAGCGTCTGATTCAAGTCTGTTTGGAGGACTTGGAACATGGCGGAACTTTTCTGGCTGAACGACACGCAATGGGCTGCGATCGAACCATTGCTGCCGAAGCTTGGCGGCAAGCCTCGGGTTGATGACCGCCGGGTGCTGAGCGGCATCCTGCATCGCTTTCGCGAGGGCTTGCGATGGCGAGCGCTTCCTGAGGCCTATGGCCACGAACCACGGTGTTCAACCGGTTCAACCGCTGGAGCCAGCGTGGCCTCTGGCAGGAGATCTTTGCGGCCCTGGTCGCCTGCGCGTATCCGCCGCGCATCGCCATGGTGGACAGCACCTCGGTTCGGGCACATCGCGCGGCCGCGGGCGGTAAAGGGGGGCGCAAAGCCAGGCTATCGGCCGGTCGAGGGGTGGACGGACGACCAAGATCCACGCCGTCGCGGATGAGCAGGGACGCATCGCCGCACTCCTCCTGACGCCGGGACAGGCCTCCGACATCAGCGGCGCCAGGGCGCTTCTGCCCACAATACCGCCACCAGAAGAGCTGATCGCCGACAAAGCCTACGACGCCGATGACCTGCGCGCCTTCCTCACCCGCCAAGGCACCAGGCCCGTGATCTCGCCCATGCCCAACCGCCGCGCCATTCCGCCCTTCGACCCCGTCGCCTACAGAAAGCGCAATCTCATCGAACGCGCCTTCTGCAGGCTCAAGGACTGGCGCGCCATCGCCACACGCTACGACAAAACCGCACGAAATTTCCTCGCAGGTATCTGCCTCGTCCTCGCCGTCACATCTTGGATCAGTTGAGTCCAGAACCTAGGGCGAGGGGACGGGATGTGGTCAGGCCGTCAGCCTGGTCTCCTCCGCCCGCTGCATCACCGGATAGCGCAGACCGGCTTTCAGCGGCGTCACGGTCAGAACGCGGCTCTTGAGCAGGCTCGCCGGCACCACCGCCGCGCCATCGGTCCAGCGGCCATCGGCTTCCACGCCGTGCCACCCTTCGGCCAGTGCCGGGTGATCGAGCGCCACCGGTTCGTCGCCCGCCATCAAGGCGCCGATCTTGACGCCGAGCCGGCGGCGGTCGCGCGGATCGGGCGTCACCTCGGCGGGAACCGCGCTGCGCGACGTGATGATCGCCGCGCCATCGGCGCGGTACTCGACCCGAAGCTGCGCGTCTTCCGTCGTCTCGAGTCCTGCGCGCCTGAGGATCTGCATCCGGACCTGCTCAACGAACGCGCCATGCTCGGCGAAGGGGGCGCAGCTTGCCGCCTCGCGCAGCGGCTGCGCGAACTCTGGATGCAGGGCGATGGCGGCACCGCCATTTTCGAAGGCCTGGCGGTTGCCGGTATCGAGGTAGCTTTCCGCCGGCATGTTCTCGGCCAGCAGGATCGCGTGCGCCGGTAGTTCGACATGGTAATAGGTGACGCTGCGCCGCTCGACCTGCCGGATCGTCGTGCCGTTGACGAGCGCTTTCGCCGGGATGAGCGCGCCGTTGAAATAGAACGCATGATCCGGCGAAACGACGAGGTCGCGCGCCGGCACGTTATCCGCAATCGCATGGGCGCCGATCAGCACCGGCTGCACCGCGTCAGGCCTTGCATGGCGACCCGGTTCGATCGTGCGATGCCCGACCCACACCACGGGCGCCGTCCCGCCGCCATGCAGGAGGACGGCGTCGCCCTTCGCCAGTTCCTCCACCGGGACGTCACCGCGCGTCGTCGCAATCCGGGTGCCCGCGGCGAAACAGGCATTCGAACCAAGCGACGACAAAGACGGCGTCACGCCATCGAACGTAATTTCGCCAGTGCCCTGACCTTGTATGTCATAGAATACACCGTCCTACGAATAGAGATTTACGTAAACCTTTCTCCCACCGCGGGAAGTTGTGAATTCCAGTCCGTGCGTATCGAGTCCCTGCGTATTGCCATCATGTCCGTTGTAGCTGGCGCCGGACGTCGTGCCCGGGAAAATCGTGTTGTCGAAAAATACGCTGCGGCCCTACTGAACTTGCCCGCTGTTTCCGACCATCCCGGTGATTGTGCTGCCTTCCCAGGTTCCGCTGATCGACAACACGGGATACCCCTGGCCGCTAACGACACCGATGTTCAGGGGGTTGGTGATGGTGGCGATCGTTGTCGAGATCGTCACGTTGACCGTGTCTGTGTATGAACCGTCGGCAAAGGTATATGTAAAAATTTCCTGTCCGGACATGACGAAATGCCTCAAAAAAGATATTATATCTAAAGATGCATACAGTAAATCACCCAAGTTAACCTTTTCGTATCCATGGAATGTTGCCGGTGCAAACTTTTTATTGGTGCAGGCTCATTCACTCGGGTAACGCAGTCCCCCGGACCGTGCGATGCGTCGGGCCAGCCCGGCCCTGCCCATCGTCGTTAGAGTATCTTTATCCGATGAAATGTTTCCACATGACCGGACAAGGATGCTCTGACGGTCATTGGACTGGAGCACTGTATCCGATCCGGACGGATCGGAATCCGCTCAGTCCCCCGCCTGCGTCGCGAGCCGCCGCGCCGGCGCCGCGCGGCCGGGCTGGCGATGCCGATAGGCGATCGCCTCCGCGATATGCTCCCGCCGCACCACATCGATGCCCGCCAGGTCGGCGATGGTTCGGGCCATCCGCAGGATGCGCGTCAGCCCCCGCGCCGAGAGATGCAGCCGGTCCGCCGCCTGCTCCGCCAGCGCCCGCGCCCCGGCATCGAGCGCGATCGCGTCGCTGGCGATTTCGGCGTTCGTCACGCTCTCGCCCTGCCGTTCGCGCTGGATCATCCGGCATGCGGCCACCCGCGCGGCCACGGTCTCGCTCCGCTCGCCCGGCGGTGCCCGCATCAGTTCCGCCGGACTCGCCGGCGCGATCTCCACCACGAGATCGATGCGGTCGAGCAGCGGTCCGCTGATCCGCCCCTGATAGTCCTCCCCGCAGCGCGGCGCGCGGCCACAGGCGCGGGCGGCATCGAACAGGTGGCCGCAGCGGCAGGGATTCATCGCCGCAACCAGCTGGAACCGCGCCGGATAGGTGACATGCGCCGCCGCCCGCGCCACCGTGGTCCGCCCGGTCTCCAGCGGCTGGCGCAGCGCCTCGAGCGCCGCGCGCGGGAATTCCGGAAACTCGTCGAGGAACAGCACACCCCGATGCGCCAGCGAAATCTCGCCAGGCCGCGCCCGGTTGCCGCCGCCGGCGATCGCCGCCATGCTCGCCGAGTGGTGCGGTTCGCGGAAGGGTGGCCGCGTCACCAGCCGCCCTTCGTTCAGCAGCCCGGCAACGGAGTGAACCATGCTGACCTCCAGCGCCTCGCGCGGTGTCAGATCGGGGAGCAGACCCGGCAATCGCGCGGCCAGCATCGATTTCCCGCCTCCCGGCGGGCCGATCATCAGCAGGTTGTGCTGTCCCGCGGCGGCGATTTCGAGAGCGCGCCGCGCGCCCTCCATTCCCCGCACGTCGGCGAGGTCCGGCTGGCTGGACGGAGGCTGCAACCGCCCCCGTGCTGGCGGTTCAAGCAACGCGTCGCCGCGGAAATGGTTGATCAGCCCGAGCAGGTCGGCCGGCGCCAGCACGCCGATCTCGCCGGCCCAGCCCGCTTCCGGCCCCTGCGCCGCCGGGCAGATCAGGCCGAGATCGCGCGCCCCCGCGGCAATCGCCGCCGGCAGCACGCCGGCTACCGGCGCGAGCCGCCCGTCGAGCGACAGCTCGCCGATCGCGGCGAAGCCTGCCATCTCCTCCGCGGGCAGCACGTCCATCGCGGTCAGCACGCCGAGCGCGATCGGCAGGTCGAAATGGCTGCCCTCCTTCTGCAGGTCGGCCGGGGCGAGGTTCACGAGGATGCGCTTCGCCGGCAGGGCGAGGCCCATCGCGGTCAGCGCCGCGCGCACTCGCTCCCGCGATTCCGCCACCGCCTTGTCCGCCAGCCCGACGATGAGGAACACCGGCAGCCCGGCGGCGATCTGCACCTGCACCTCGACCGGCTGCGCCTCGATCCCGGCGAAGGCGAAGCTCTGGATGCGGGCGATGCTCACACAGCCGCCCCGGCAAGAAAACCCTCGCGCCGGAGGCTCAGCCAGCCGGCCTTGCCGATGATGACGTGGTCGTGCAGCGTCACGTCGAGCAGGGCGACGGCGCGTTGGATTTCCCGGGTCATCTCGATGTCGTCGCGCGAGGGGGATGGATCGCCGCTCGGATGGTTGTGGACGAGAATCAGCGCCGTTGCGCCCGTCTCGACCGTTCGCCGCACCACCTCGCGGACATAGACGGGCGTGTGGTTCACCGTGCCGCGCGAAGCGACCTCGTCGGCCACCAGCCGGTTGCGGTTGTCGAGATAGAGCACGCGGAACTGCTCGACCGTCTCGCGCGCCATGGCCATGGTGAGATAGTCGATCAAACGCTCCCAGTTGTTGAGCAGCGGTGCGCTGGCAAGCTCCGTCCGCGCCAGGCGGATGGCCGAAGCCTGCACCAGCTTGATCGCGGCGACGCTGTGCTGCCCGAGGCCCGGCGTTGCGAACAGCGCCTCCGGCGCGGCGGCGAGCACGCCGGCATAGGAGCCGAACCGGTTGATCAGCGCCTTGGCCAGCGGCTTGGTATCGCCTTTCTTGAAGGCAAGGAAAAGCAGCATTTCCAGCAGCTCGTAATCGGCCAGCGACTCGGCGCCGCGGCCGAGCAGCTTCTCGCGCATCCGGCCGCGATGGCCCTGCGGTCCGGTGCTGGAAAACGGGAGTTCTGCCGCCGGCGCCGGATCGAACGTGTCGCGCTCCGCCATCCCGCGTGGCCGCGGGGCGGCTTCAGGAAAAGGCCCGGCATCGTGCCGGCGGATCGCGCGGAACAGTCTTTCCAGCAAGTGGCGCGAAACCTTCCTCAAAAATACACGCGAAGGTTGAATATTACCGATCAACCGGGCGGCTTGTCCAGTCTTTCGCGGTACCCGATTTCATCCCGCCGCGCGGGCATGGCTTGCGCCGCTGCCGGCGGCGCAGATAGAAGAGCGCCACGGCCGCCACTCGCGGCCGCCACCAGCCCCGGAGACGTCCATGAGCCGCATCATTCGCACCGAAGCGAACGAAATCCTTTCCAAAGCCGTCGAGTATCATGGCTTCGTCTACACCCAGGGTGTGGTCGCGTCTGACCCCTCCGGCGACATCACGGCGCAGACCCGTGACGTTCTGGCCCAGATCGATGCGCTGCTGGAACAGCACGGCACCGACAACACGCGGCTGTTGCAGGCTCAGATTTGGCTGAAATCGATTGACGACCGCGCAGCGATGAACGCGGTTTGGTCGGCCTGGCTGCCGGAGGGCGGCGCGCCGGTCCGCGCCTGCGTCGAGGCTCGCCTTGCCGACCCGCGCCTGCTGGTCGAAATCATGGTGGTCGCCTGCCGCTGAGGCTTCTGCCCTCAAATTACCGAAAGTTGCGATTCCCGCCGGGTGAGTGCGAGATTTTCACCCGGCGTTAGCAATTTCGCGGTAAATTGATGTTTGTGACACGGGCGAAACATTAAATTCTCATCGTGTGTGACATTTTTGCTTGCCTGAAGGGTTGCATTTACCGCAGTCCCCCGTAACAGAAATGCAAGGTATGCGTGGCTTGAATTGACCGTCCGAGCGAGTCGTAGCGGCAATGCGCCTGTGACGACGATTTGGAATCATCTCGCAGATGCCTGTTTGGATTGTGGTTTTTTTGTGTTCGATTGCGTCACGGGGGTCGGGAAGGTGAACGGGGCATGAGAACGTGCGTGACAAACTTGAATGGAGTGTTGCGCATTGTCGGCGGCGTTTCGTCCGTCATGCTGTTCGCGCAGATCGCTCATGCCAAGGCGACCCGTGTTATTGACATTCCTGTAACAAAACATTCGACCGCTCCTGTCCGCAAGGTCGCAGCGCGTCGTCTCCCCACAAATCATGTCAGCGCGTCGGCCGAACATCCGGTCGAAATCCATCACGTCGTCGATCGCGTCACTTCGCCTCATCCCGCCGCCGTCCGCGCAGCGCAAATCCATCACACCGTCGTCCATCACACCGTCGTCCATCACACCGTTGCTCACGCCGCGCCGGTGCATCGCGCGGTCGTCCACGCGGCCATCCGCCATGTCGTCGAGCCGCGTCGGGTGGACGCGCATCCTGCCATTGTCCGCCGCGTCGTCGACCGCCATCCGGCGGAAGTGCATCATGCTGAAGTGCATCATGCCGTTGTGCGCCACGTTGTCGTCCACCGCCCGGTGGTTGCACATCCCGCTTCCATCCGCCACGTCGTGGAACGTCGTCCGGTCGAACCGCATCATGCTCCGGTTCGCCATGTCGTTGTCCGCCGCGCGGTTGAGCATCGCCCGGTGGTTCACCATGTCGTGCTGCACGAGGCCCGGCGCGATCACGTCCGCTATCCGCACCGCCTCGCCAGCAGCCATGGATATCGCTGGTGCGTGCCCTATGCCCGCGATGTTTCTCATATCGACATCAAGGGCGATGCGTTCCTCTGGTGGGCCGAGGCCGCCGGCCGCTATGCCCGCGGCCACCGGCCCGAACCGCGTGCGGTGCTCAACTTCCGCCCGACCGGCCGCATGCCGCTTGGTCATGTCGCCGTCGTCGCGAAGGTGATCAACAGCCGGGAGGTTCTGGTCAATCAGGCCAATTGGATCCCCGATACCGTCTCGCATGACGTACCGGTGATCGATGTGTCGCCGCACAATAACTGGACCGAAGTGAGGGTTGCGCTTGGCAATGGCCGTTTCGGCATGACCTACCCGACCTACGGCTTCATTTATGACCAGGCGCCGAGCAACATCGTCTACGCCAGCAATGGCGGCACCGAGGTTGCGGAAGCGCCGGTTGCCCACAAGATCCGCCTGACCGCGCCGAACCGCAAGCTGCGCTGATCGCGCCAGCCTCAGCCCGGCAAGTGTCGGGCCAGGGCGAGGAACTCCTCCGGCGTCAGCGTTTCCGCCCGGCGGGACGGGTCGATGCCGGCCGCTTCGGCCAGCGCCGCACCGCCGAGCGCCTTCAGCGAACCCCGCAGCATTTTCCGCCGCTGGCCGAACGCTGCCGCCGTGACCCTCTCCACCCTGGCCAGCAGCGCGGCCGGCAACTGTTCCTCGCGCGGCACCAGCCTGACGACGGCCGACTCCACCTTGGGCGGCGGTGAGAAAGCGCCCGGCGGCAGCGTCAGCACGATGGCGCCGCGAACCGTCAGCGCCGCCAGTACCGCGAGCCGCCCATAAGCCGCGCTGCCGGGGGCGCGACGATCCGCTCCGCGACCTCGCGCTGGAACATCAGCGTCATCGAGCGGAATTCCGCCGCCTGGTGCAGCCAGCGGAGCAGCATCGCCGTGCCGGCATTATAGGGCAGGTTGGCGACGATCGCCCGCGGTCCGGGCACCAGTGCGGCGAGGTCGATATCGAGCGCATCCCCTTCGATGATCCGCAGCCGTCCCGCATGCGTCGCCGCAAGTTCGGTCACCGCGGCCACCGCGCGCGGATCAAGCTCGATCGCCGTCACACTAGCCGCGTCGCTGGCCAGCAGTGCCCGCGTCAGCCCGCCCGGGCCAGGACCGACCTCGATCGCGTTGGCCCCCTCAAGCGGCCCGGCGAGGCGCACGATCCGCGCCAGCAGGTCGGGGTCGAGCAGGAAATGCTGGCCGAGCGACCGCTTCGCCGAAAGCCCGTGCCGCGCGATCACCTCGCGCAGCGGCGGCATCTCGCTCATGACGCGCTGTGGAAGGTCCGGATCACGGCGTTGCGATGCAGCGTATCCATCAGCCGCTGTGATTCCAGCGAGACCCGCCGGTTGATCAGCATCTCCGCGATCGTCTTGCTGTCCGGCAGGCCGATCTTCACTGTCTGCCGCTTGCAGACCATGACGATGGCGATCCCCTTGCTGGAGACCAGCGGCTGGCTGGCCTGGCCCAGCGGCAGGGTGGAGAGAAGCTGGCGGAATGCCGCCGGGCGAACCGTCGCGAGATCCACCGGACCGGGGTTCGATTTCTGCACGTTTCCCGCCGCCGCGTTCGCCGCCTCGACATCGGCGCAGCTATGCAGCGAACCGCGCACCGCATTTGCGTGCTGCAACACGCCGAGCTGCTGCGCGTTCGGCTGGCCACCGGCGAAGGGGGTGGCGAAGGGCAGGAATGCTTCGCGGATCGAAAGTTCGGTCTTGTCGCCCTCGCCGAATTTGCGGATTCCGAGCTGGTTGACGATTTCGAAGCCGCCCGCCACCCGCACCGGATCGCTGATTGCCCCCACCGGCATCTGCTCGACGATGCGCCGCACTGCCGGATCGAGCAAATCGGGCTCCACCCAGCCGCGGTCGCCGCCGGTCAGTGCGCTCTGCCCCTGGCTGAACTGGGCCGCGACCACCGGGAACGCCGCCCCGCCGCGCAGCTGGCGGATCACCACATCGGCGAAGCGCCGCGCCCCTGCCGTGTCCTGCGGGTTTTCCACCGGGATGAAGATTTCCGCGATATGATATTGCGTTGTGCCGATCTGCTTCTTCATCGCCGCCGCTTCCGCCGCGATGTCTTCCGGTGTGGGCCGCAGGTCGGCGCCGAGCTTCTTGCGCAGCACATCGGTCCAGCCGATCTGGGTGCGGAACTGGTTCACCAGCGTCGAGAGCGGCACGCCGGCGGCGGCCAGTTTCTTCTGCAGGGTGCCGGGCGGCAGATGGTTCGCCGTGTTCACCCGTTGCAGCGCGGTGGCGATCTTGTCTTCAGGCACCACCACCTTGTTCTGCTCGATGGCCTGCAATTGCAGGGCCTGGTCGATCAGCTCGCGGGTAATCTGCGGGCGGAGCCGCCGCAGCGTGTCCGATGCGGTGGGCAGGCCGGCGGAGAGGGCGAAGAGCCGTGTGCGCGCGGCGACATCGGCATTGGTGATCACGGTGCCATTCACCACGGCGGCGATGCTCGCAGTTTGCGCGCGCGCCGGCGCGCCGGGTCCGAGCAGGCCTGCGGCAAGGCCGATCAGGGCCGCGTAAGAGACGAACGATTTCATAGGGCGCTGAATCCGATATTCCCGAGTGTCTTGAGCGTGACGGTGATCAGCAGCGTCGTCGTGCCGTGATCATAGTTGTAGGAGGTGAAGTTGCGGTAGAAATTGAAGCTGACCGCGGTGCACTCGTTCTGCCAGACCGCGCCGATCGAGGCGTTGTCGAACCGGCCAGTGGCGAGGTTGCGCTGAACCCCGGCCGAGATCGACCAGTGCGGCACCAGCGTGGTTGAAACGCCGAGCGTCACTTCTCGCTGCGCCACGAAATACTGTGCCGGCGGCGTGGCGGACTGGGTGAACAGATAATAGGGGTTGGTCGTACTGTAGAAATACCCTGCCGAGGCGCGCAGGCTCGGCGGCCCGAAGGTCGCGTAGCTGTCGATCATCTGGGTGGAGAGGTCGCGGTGCGACAACCGGGTGCGGTAGGTCAGGCTGAGCCAGCGCGCCGGCGCGATCGTCGCGCGCCCCACCACGTCCGAATAGTGCCCGCCAAGCCCGCTCTCCGCCGGGTAAAGCTTCGAGGTTTCGAACGCGTAGGACTGGCCGATCATCCCCTCCGCCGAAGCGCCGCCCGGCAGAATCCAGTTTCCCTGCAGCGCATAGTCGACCCGCGTGCCGCCGGCGAAACGGTCGATGCCGCCGAAGCGCTGCAGGCTGAACAGGTTCGCGTCGGTAAACTGGAAGTCCAGACTGTCCTCGTTCGGAATCGTCGTCGTCTGCCCCAGCCCATAGACCGGCGCCGTCACCAGTTGCACCCGGGGTTCGATGATCTGCGTGCCCCAGCGCCCGGCGTCGCGCTCCAGCGGCCAGGCGAACGACACCGCGCCGATCGGGATCGCCCGCGCGGTCTGCGACGTGGTGAGCGGCGAGTAGTTCGGCTGCAGGTTCAGCTTGTCCGCCGAATACCCGGCGGCGATCAGCCGCAGCCGCGCGTCCACCAGCAGCCCGTCCGGCCCTTGCCGCGGCAGGTCGTAATTCGCGATCATCGCGACGCGCCGCGTCTGCGTGCCGACCTGGCGGAGAATGTTGAAGGCGTTGGCGGTGAGCGAGAACCGCCCGCCCCAGCTGTCGGCCTGCCCGTCATAGCTGTAGCGGGCATAGGGCAGCACGATCGGCAGCCGGTTCTGGCTGATCGAGGCGACCAGGCCCTGATAGGTCTCCGCCTCGATTCGCGCGTACGATCCGCGGCCGAATCCCTCCAGCCAGGCGTTCGACGCGAGGTAGGCGAGGTTGGGCAGATACCGGAAATCGTTGAGATACTGCGCGCTCGACGTACGGTTATAGCTGAAACCGGCTCGCCAGGAGCGGTTGAGGTCGAACGTGCCGTTGGCGAAGATCGAGTCGGAAATCCCACCGCGGTCGGCATAGCGGTCGTGCCCGCCGGAGACATTGATGCTGAGCTTGCCGTCGTTGAAGGCCCGGCGATATTTCAGGTCGAGCACCGGCCCCGCCTTGGTCGCGACGATCGGCACGATCGTCAGGTCCTGGCTCTTGCCGATGTCCCAGAAATACGGTGTGGCGATGAAACTGCCGACATGGGTCGAGCCGCCGAAGCTCGGGATCAGCAGCCCGCTCTGCCGCTTCACCGAAGGGTCGGGCTGGGAGAGATAGGGCAGCCAGAACACCGGCACGCCATAGATCTGGATCTGCGCGTCGTGATACTCGATCACCTTGTGCTGCAGGTCTTCCACCGCCTGGCGGGCGCGGATCTGCCACAGCGGCGGCGCGGTCGGATCGCTCTTGCACAGATTGCAGGTGGAATAGACGGGCTTCGAGAGTTCCTCGATCACCCCGCCATAGCGCCGCGCGCCGTTTGCCACCATGCGGCCGTTCTGCGCCAGGATCGACGCCACATCGTGCAGCACGGCGTTCTTCATGCCTTGCGACAAAGCGGCGTGGCGCGCGAACACCACCGCGCCGTCCGGCTCGATCATCACCACATGGCCGGACGCCACCGCCGTGTCGTGCCGACGGTCGATCTCGATGCGGTCCGCCTGCAGCACGTGGCCATCCTGCCACGCCTCGACATGGCCGGCGGCGACCACGATGCCGGTGCCGTGGTCATAGGAAACCCGGTCGGCCAGAAAGGTGACGGGGGCCGATTTGGAAACCGGCGTCTGCGGCCCGGCGACCAGCGCGCCCATCTGCGCGCGCGCGGCCGTGGCCGCCAGCATCGTGCCGGCAATCCCGATCCCGATGCGTCGGCGCAATCGCGCGCGGCGGCGTTGCTGGGCCTGGTTCATGGTTCAGCCATCCTCCAGATGGAGCAACAAGGCAAGCGCCAGCATCAGCCCGGCGGCGGCCGGCGCCCATGCCGCAAGGCCGACCGGCAGCGCCCCTGATTTGCCGAGCTGGGCCGCCACCTCCGAGAGCATGAACAGCAGGAACCCGCAGCCCACGCCCGCCCCGATCATCTGGATCGCCCCGCCCCGCCGCGATGGTCGCATCGAGAATCCGGCCGCCACGAGCACCATCGTCGCGCAGAGCAGCGGCAGCGCCAGCAGCTGCTGGAACGCGAGTTCATGCGGCGTCGCCGGAAAGCCGGAGCGCCGCAGCAGCCGGATGAAGCCCGGCAGCGCCCAGAACGAGAGAGCGCTCGGGCTGGCGAAGCTCTCCTGCACCCGGCTGGCCGTCAGCGTCGTCGGAATCCGAAGGGCCGGCACCGATCGTGGCGCGCGTTCCGGGGTCAGAATCCGGGCCGCCTCGAACTGCCAGTAGCCGGGCTCGAGCCGCCCGCCCGCCGCCTCGATCCGCTGACGCAGCGTCGTCTGCGCCGAGATCTGCAGCACCGTGACATGGCCGGTGACCAGTACCTTGCCGTGCAGATGCACGCCGCTCGCATGCAGGATCGCGATACCCCCCTTGCCTGCGGCCGGATCGGCCTGGCGCAGCCACAATTGCCCGCCCTGCAGCGAGAGCGGCCCGCCGCCGATCCCGAGATATGATGAATAAAGCGCCTCGGCGCGGGCAAACATCACCGCCGAAATCGGGCTGACCGCCGTGGTGCCGAGCGCGCCGATCAGCGCCGCGGCGGCCACCGGCAGGGCAAGGAACTGCCAGGCCGAGGTGCCGGTCGCCCGCGCGACAACCAGCTCCGAGCTGCGCGTCAGCCGCCAGAAGGCGAAAATTCCGCCGAGCAGCACGGCGAAGGGCAGGATTTTCATGCCGAGCCAGGGCACCCGCAGCACCTCCAGCGCCAGCATCCGCCAGAACGTCGCCTGCGGCTTGTCGGCCGACTGGCGCAGCAGGTCGAGAAAATCGAACAGCGCGCCTACCGCCGTCAGCCCCGCCTGCATCGCGATCACGGCAGCGACGAAGCGCCGGCCGATATAGAGCGAGAGCGTGAGCGGCGGCAGCCAGTTCCGCAGGCGGATCATGCGGCCACCTCGCGCAGCCGCCGCAAGCCCCGCAGCAGCAGCCCGAGCCCGGCCAGCGCCGGCCCAGCGTGACGACGAAAATCAGCGGGATCAGCGCATTCTGCCGCGCCGCGAGCGTTTCGACGCCGAGTTCGACCGCGACCAGCCCCATCACCCCGAACACCGCCGCCACCAGCGCCGCCACCCCGCCCTGCCGGCGGAACGGGCTGCGCAGCACCGCCAGCAGCGCCAGCACCGCGTAGGACAGCACGGCGAAGGGGGCGGCGATCCGCCGCCAGGCTTCTTCCCGCCAGCGCCGCCGCACCTCCGGGGCGATCCGCGCCGCCTCCGGATGGAACAGCTGCGCCATCGTCGCTTCCGAGGTCTTCGGCGCCAGATGCTCGGTGCCGCCGCGCGGCTTGGCGAGGCTGATCAGGTTGCGGTGGAAGCTGAGGATGTTGAGCTGCCCGGTCTTGGGGTCGAGCTGCTCGCGCGAGCCGTCGCGCAGCAGCACCGCCGGGCCGTCCGCGCTTTCGATCAGCCGGCCGCTGCGGGCGAGGATCGTCGCCGGCTCCCCCTTCTGCCGCGCGTCCTGGATGATGATGCCATGCAGTACCTGGTCGGGGTCGCGCCGCTGCACATAAACCGTGACATGTCCCGGAACCGCGGTGAACACGCCGGGTTCCAGCAGGAAGGCGGCGACCTGGTTGCGGATCACCGATTCGAAGCCGGTGAACTGCGCGAGGGTCGAGGGCACCAGCCACAAATTGAGCGCCCAGCAGGCGAGCATGGTCAGCGTTGCCAGCGCCAGCGCCGGCCGCGCGATCGCGGCGTCCGACATGCCGCTCGCGCGCATCACCGTCAGCTCGCGGTCGGCGGCGAGCCGCGCATAGACGAACAGGATCACGATGAAACACGTGATCGGCAGGATCACCGCGACGAAGCTCGGCACCAGCAGCCCGGTCAGATGCAGGAAGACGAACGGCGAAAGCCCGTGCTGGATGATCATCTGGATGAAGCGCAGCGACTGGGTCAGCCACACCAGCGCGACCAGCCCAAGCGTCGAGACCGCCAGCCCGATGAGGAGCTGGCGGAACACGTAGCGGTCCAGCCGGGTCGGGGTCAGCAAGGAGAGCATCGCCGGTCTTTTGGCGGCGCGCCGGGTCAATGGCAAGTTAACGCTGCGTACGCCGTCGCGCCGCGTCCATGATCGCGCGCATCCGGCGGATTGCCTCGGCGAGGCCGACAAATACCGCCTCGCCGACGATGAAATGGCCGATATTCAGCTCCCGTACTTCCGGTAACGCCGCGACCGGCGCGACATTGTCATAGTTCAGCCCGTGCCCGGCATGCACTTCCAGCCCGAGTGCTGCCGCCCGTGCCGCCGCGGCGCGCAGCCGGTCCAGCTCGCCCGGCCGTCCCTCGGCATAGGCGCCGGTATGCAGTTCGACCACCGGCGCGCCCAGCCGCGCCGCCGCTTCCAGCTGCACCGGATCGGGATCGACGAAGAGCGAGACGCGGATGCCCGCCTCGCGCAGCGCCACGATGCGCGGCGCCAGCGACGCGGCCATTCCCGCCACGTCCAGCCCGCCCTCGGTCGTCACCTCCTGGCGCCGTTCCGGCACCAGGCAGCTTGCATGCGGCTTCAGCCCGCAGGCGATGCCGACCATCTCCTCGGTTGCCGCCATCTCCATGTTGAGCGGCACCGAAAGCGCCCGCACGGCGCGCAGATCGGCGTCGCGGATATGCCGCCGGTCCTCGCGCAGATGCAGCGTGATCCCGTCTGCCCCCGCCTCGATGGCGAGGTGCGCGGCGCGGAGCGGGTCGGGTGTGGCGATGCCGCGGGCATTCCGCAATGTGGCCACATGGTCGAGATTGACGCCGAGGCGCAGCGCGCTCATCGCCGCCCCGCCATTTCGCCGGCCAGACGCAGCGCCGCGACCAGGCTCTCTGGCCGCGCCTTTCCGGTCCCCGCGATGTCGAAGGCGGTGCCGTGGTCCGGCGAGGTGCGGATGATGGGCAGGCCGAGGGTGACGTTCACGCCGTTCTCCATGTCGATCGTCTTGAGCGGGATCAGGGCCTGGTCATGATACATGCAAAGCGCCGCGTCGTAACCCGCCCGCGCCGCCGGGGTGAACATCGTGTCCGGCGGCAGCGGCCCGAACGCGTCGATGCCGGATTGCTTCAGCGCGGCGATCGCCGGCGCGATGATGGTCCGCTCCTCGTCGCCCATCGCCCCCGCCTCGCCGGCGTGGGGGTTGAGACCGGCCACCGCGATGCGCGGCGCCGCCACCCCGAAATCCCGCGTCAGCGCCGCCGCCAGCGTCCGCCCGGCGGCGACGATGGCGCCGGTCTCCAGCGTCTCGATCGCCCGCCGCAGCGCCACATGCACCGTCACCGGCACCACCCGCAGGCCGGGGCAGGCCAGCATCATCACCGGCGCCGCGACACCGGTCAGCGCGCCGAGGAACTCGGTATGGCCGGGATGCGGAAATCCCGCCTGATACAGCACCGACTTGGCGATCGGGCAGGTCACCACCGCCGCCGCCTCGCCGGCCAGCGCCAGCCGCGTCGCGGTCTCGATCGCCCCGGTCACCGCCGACGCGTTGCGCGGATCGGGCTGCCCCGGAATCGCCGGCACCGCGAGCTTCACGTCGAGCACCGGCAGCGCTGCGCCGAACCGCGCGGCGGCCTCGCCGATCCGCCCGATCCGCGCCACCTGCACGCCCAACCCCGCCGCCCAGTCGGCATCGCCGATGAGCGCGAACGGTCGCAATCGATCCCGCGCGTCGCGCCACGCGGCGGCGGCGATTTCCCCGCCGATCCCGGCCGGATCGCCCATGGTCAGCGCGATCGGGGCGTCGGTGTTGGCCACAGGCTCAGCCGGTCGGCCAGTCCCCGACCGCGATGCGCGGCATGTCGAACCGCTCCGTGGTCCGGGCATACCAGCCGCCGCCGTGCAGCCGGCCGATCAGATCGAGCTTCGGCGTGTCGATATGGCAGCGCTCCGGGTTCAGCACGGCGTCGTCGCGCACATGCATCGCCTGCACCTGGCCGATCACCAGCGCGCGGTCCGGCCCGAACTCGATCATCGAATGCAGCGTGCACTCCATCGCCACCGGGCTTTCGGCGATGCGCGGCGGGCGGATCTTTTCCGAGGGCAGGGTGGTCAGCCGCGCCTCGGCCAGTTCGTCCACCTCGGGGCCGAATTCGATCGCCGTCACGTTCATCGCCTCGGCATTCTCGTGCGCGACGAGATTGACCACGAACTCCCCGGTCAGCCGGATGTTCTCGCCGGTATCCTTGGGGTCGCCCGGCCGCCGCGCGCCGATGCCAAGGCACAGGATCGGCGGCCCGGCGCCGAACACGTTGAAGAATGAAAAGGGCGCGGCGTTCAGCCGGCCTTCGGGGCTCAGTGTCACCACCCAGGCGATGGGCCGGGGCACCACGGTCGAGGCCAGCAGCTTGTACTGATCCTCGGGTTTCAGCTTGGTCAGGTCGAACAGCATGGACCGATCATCGCTGCTTCCGCCGCCCCTGTCCATGCGGCGGGAGCGCCGCGGATGAAAAACCCCGCGCCTTGCGGCGCGGGGCAGTCGCAGCGTTTCGGGGTCAGGCGGCGACCTTCTCCTGCCCGATCGCCGGTGCGGCGGCCGGGGCGCTGGTGCCGATGGCGATCTTGCGGGGCTTCAGCGCCTCGGGAATCACCCGCTTCAGCGCCACGTGCAGCAGCCCGTTCTCCAGCGCAGCGCCATCGACCACCATGTGATCGGCCAGCACGAAGCGCCGCTCGAAGGCCCGCGAGGCGATGCCGCGATAGAGCATCTCGCCCCGACCGGCGCCTTCGGCGATCCGTCCGGTGATGATGAGGGTATTGTCCTTCACCGTCATGTCGAGATCCTCGGCGCGGAAACCGGCCACCGCCATCGTCAGGCGATAATCCTCGGCGCCGAGCTTCTCGATATTGTAGGGCGGGTAGGCGTTGGCGTTGCCGTCCGGCACGCTGTCGAGCAGTTGCTGCAGCCGGTCGAACCCGATGGCGGTGCGGAACAGCGGCGAAAAATCGAGAGTCATGAGTAACCTCCTCGGTCAAGCAAGGTTCATTGAACCGGGCTGTCCGACGGACCAGCCCGCGATGTCGGAAGAACCCCGAAGGCATCCTTCCTGACTGAGGATAAAGGTATTCGACGTTGCAGCTTCAAGACCCGCGCGCACGCGAAAACGCGCCCGGCCGAAAGCGGCGGGGCGCGTTGCAGGTCTTCCGCGGCGGAAACGCTTACTTCTTGCGGGCGCCGATCCCGGCGAAGCGCTTGTTGAACTTCGCCACCTGGCCCCCGGTGTCGAGCACGCGCTGCTGGCCGGTCCAGGCCGGGTGCGATTTCGGGTCGATATCGAGCCGCAGCGTGTCGCCGGGCTTGCCGTAGCACGAGCGGGTCTTGAACTCGGTGCCATCGGTCATGATGATGTTGATCTCGTGATAATCCGGGTGGATATCGGCTTTCATCGAAACTCTCCTGATTCTGGCCGATGCCGACCGGCCGCGTGACGCGCCCGCTTAGCGGTTTGCGCCGCCGGTGGCAAGTTCAACCCGCCTCTTCCGAAGGACTCCACACCCCATGACCGAACCGACCCGCGAACAGAAATGGGAATCCCGCTACGCCGCCGCCGATGGCTACATCTTCGGCACCGCGCCGAACGCCTTTCTCGCCGCCAATGCCGGGCTGATCGCGCCGGGGCGAAGGTGCTTTCGGTGGCCGACGGCGAAGGCCGCAACAGCGTCTTCCTTGCCGGCAACGGCGCCGATGTCCACGCCGTCGAGGTCTCGCCCACCGCCATTGCCCGCGCGCGCGAACTCGCCGCCCGGCGCGGTGTCCATGTGGCGTTCGAACAGGCCGACCTGCTGCGCTGGGCCTGGCCGGAAGGTGCCTATGACGCGGTGGTGGCGATTTTCGTGCAGTTCGTGACGCCTGAAGAGCGCCCCGCGTTTTTCGGTCGGCTGGTGCGCGCCCTGCGCCCCGGCGGCTTGCTGCTGCTCGCGGGCTACCGGCCCGAGCAGGTCGCCAACCGCACCGGCGGCCCGTCCGATCCGGCGCATTGTTACACCGAGGCTCTGCTTCGTGAATCCTTCGCCGGTCTCGAAATCGAACGGCTCGACAGCTACGATGCGGTGCTCGACGAGGGCCCCGGCCATTCCGGCCCCTCCGCGCTGATCGACCTCGTGGCCAGGGTCAGGCCGGCGGCGTGATCTTCTTCGCCCGGTCGGCGGCCCGCCAGAGATACCAGGCCGCCGTGCTGCGATACGGCGCATAGACCTCGCCGATCGCGGCGAAGGCGCGCGGCTTCGGCTGCGCATCGAGCCCGTGGATCAGCCGGTAGCCCTCGCGCACGCCGAAATCGTCCACCGGAAACACGTCCGGCCGGCCGAGCGTGAAGATCAGCAGCATCTCCACCGTCCAGCGGCCGATCCCGCGCAGGGTGCAGAGCCGCTCGATCAGCGCCGCATCGCTCATCCGCGCCGCGGCCCGCCTCGTCGGCACCGTGCCATCCAGCGTCCGCCGCGCGATGTCGCGCAGTGCCGCCGCCTTCGCGGCCGAGAACCCGCAGCCCCGCAGCGCCTCGTCCGACAGCGACAGCAGGTGCCCCGGCGCCGGCACCGGCGCCGCGGTCAGCGCGCGCAGCCGCCCCAGCATCGCCTCGGCGGCGCGGGCGTGCAGCTGCTGGTGCGCCACCGCCGAGATCAGCGCCTCATAGGGCTCGCGCGCCCGCTCCGGCTTCAGCGTGCAGCGCCCGACCTCGCGGATTAGCGCGCCGAGCACCGGATCGGCGGCGGCAAGATGGGCGCGGGCAAGGCGGCTCATCCGGCGGTCGTCATCGGCGGGCCTGCCCCGCCATCCGCGCCAGGCGCCAGCGCCAGGCGGAAAACCGCCGCGCCAGCCGGCGATTGCCCGCCCGTGCCAGCGCGCCGCGCAGTGCGCGCCGCAGCCGCAGCCGCACGGGCTCGGTCCGCATCAGCACCCAGGCCTTCGCCGCGAACACCGCGTGATGGGCCTGCGCGAACCACCGCACCGACAGCAGGCTCTGCTCGCAGGCCTGATAGATCCAGATCGCCAGCAGCAGCGCGAATCCCTTGACGAACACGGCAACCATTGTCGCGCCCAGCCAGTTGCCCTTCACCAGCAGCACCGTCGCCCAGAACCCGCTCAGATGATCGATCGCCTCGGGGATCAGGAACAGGAACAGCACCACCACCGGCGGCAGGCCCTGAAGGACGCGCCGCAGCCGGGCAATCGGCGGTGCCCGCGAGATCAGGTCGAGCAGCGCCTTCGTGCCGTCCCACACCACCCGTTCGAGAAACTCGACCAGCAAGGCGAGCGGCAGCAGCAGCACGTCCTCGGCCATCCGCCACCGCCGCCGGTGGCGCGCGATCCGGGCGACCCTGTCGTCGATCCTGCTGGACATGACCGAACCCTATCACAACCGCCCCCCGCCCGATAGCGGAACATGGCGGCGCAGCGCCCGGAGCGGTGCCGTCATAACGTTACAATTTTGGCATCAATTGGCCCCATCGCCGCCATACCATCCGTCACAATATCCACCCGACGACATGGGGAAAGACGATGACACCCAGTTTGCGCAGACTCCTTCTGGCGGCCTTCGCGGCGGGCGCGGCCCTGACCCTTGGCGGCTGCGTCTACTATCCGTCGAGCTACGGTTATGGCTATGGCTATTATGCGCCGCCGCCGGTGGTTTATGGCGGAGTCACGATCGGCGGGTGGTGGCATGGCGACGATGATGGCTGGCATCGGGGCTGGCATCACTGATCGCCCTTGCCAAGCCGCCGGGCGGACGCCTATATCCCGTGGTGACGAACAGCGCTCGTAGATGCGGCCCCTGGCCGCCGGCCCTGTTCACCGGCCGGCCGCGCTCTGCGCCGCCACCGCCGGCAGGCGCGTTCCATTCGGGGCGCGCACCCTCTGGGCGGCTCGTCTACGAAGCTTCCTGCCACCCTTGTGCCGCTCCTTCATCCTGAAGGGGCCGCGACGAAAGCGCTGTCTTGACCGATTTTACCACACTCGGCCTTGCCGAGCCCCTGCTGCGCGCCATCCGCGAGCAGTCCTATGAAACCCCCACCCCGATCCAGGCCCGTTCGATCCCGGTGATGCTCGAAGGCCACGATCTGGTCGGCATCGCCCAGACCGGCACCGGCAAGACGGCTGCCTTCGTGCTGCCGATCCTGCACCGGATCGCGGCCAACCGCGCCCGCCCGGCGCCGCGCGCCTGCCGCGCGCTGGTTCTCGCCCCCACCCGCGAGCTTGCCACCCAGATCGCCGATGCCGCCCGCACCTATGGGGCGTTTACCCGCCCGTCGGTCGCCGTCGTCATCGGCGGGGCCAAACCCGGCCCGCAGGCTCGCCGTATGGAAGCGGGTGTCGACCTGCTGGTCGCCACTCCCGGCCGCCTGCTCGACCATGTCGCCGCCGGCGCCATCCGCCTCGACGGGGTTGAAACCGTGGTGCTCGACGAGGCGGATCAGATGCTCGATCTCGGCTTCATCCCGGCGATCCGCCAGATCATGGCGAAGCTGCCCCGCCAGCGCCAGGCGGTGATGTTTTCGGCTACCATGCCGAAGCCGATCCGTGCCCTGGCCGGCGAATTCCTGCGCGACCCGCGCGAGGTCGCCGTCAGCGTCGAATCGAAGCCGGTCGACCGGATCGACCAGCAGGTTCTCCTCCTCGCCCCCGAGGAAAAGAAGGACAAGCTCGCCTGGCTGCTGGCCGATGTCGCGGTCGAGCGCGCCATCGTCTTCACCCGCACCAAGCACGGCGCCGACAAGGTCACCCGCCATCTCGAGGATGCCGGCATCGGCGCCGCCGCGATCCACGGCAACAAGAGCCAGGGCCAGCGCGAGCGCGCGCTCGATCTGTTCCGCTCCGGCCGCATCCGTGTGCTCGTCGCGACCGATATCGCCGCGCGCGGCATCGATGTCGACAATGTCTCGCATGTGGTGAATTTCGAGCTGCCGAACGTGCCGGAATCCTACGTCCACCGCATCGGCCGCACCGCCCGCGCCGGCGCCGAGGGGGTGGCGATCTCGCTGGTCGAGCCGTCCGAACTGCCCTATCTGCGCGATATCGAAACGCTGATCGGCCGCCATCTCGTCCCCGGCGGCGCCCAGCCGGTGCGCGGCCTCGCCCCGCCGCATCTCCTGCGCGCCCGCAACCAGGTTGCCCGCCAGGGGCAGATGCCCAAGCGCCATGCGCCGCCAAAGGCAGCGCATGGCGGCCATGGGCATGGTCATGGCGGCAGTCACGGCAGCGGCCAGGGTCATGGCGGCGGCCATCACGGCAAGCCGGCCCATGCGAATGCCGCCGGAAAGCCGCAGGGGCGCGGCCGCTCAGCCGGCGGCGGCCGGGGGCGTTCGTCCAATCGCGCGGTAAATCGTGTTGCGTGACACCCCGAGCGCGCGCGCCGCGCGGCTGACATTGCCGCCGGCCGCGCGCAGCGCCGCCTCGATCCGCTGCGCCTGAACGTCGCGCAGCACCGAGCGCCCGCCGCCCGAGGCCGCCGTGCCGCCATCCTCGGCCGGCAGCAGGGCGGCGATCGCCGCCTCGCCGATCACCTTGTCACCGCCCAGTGCCGCGCGCGCCAGAAGGTTGCGCAACTCGCGGATATTGCCCGGAAACTCGTGCCGCGCGAGGCGCGCCGCCGCCGCCGTATCCAGCCGTGATCCGGGCGCTATCTGCTCCAGCAGGTGCGCCGCCAGCGGGCGGACGTCGTTGCGGTCCTTCAGCGCCGGCAGGGTGATCTCGGCAATCGCCAGGCGATAGTAGAGATCGGCGCGGAATCGCCCGGCCGCCACCGCGGCGGCCAGATCCACATTGGTCGCCGTCAGCAGCAGCACATCGACCAGCCGCGGCGCCCCGCCGCCCACCGCCCGCACCGAGAAATCGTCGAGAAAGCGCAGCAGCGCCGCCTGCAAGGGCAGCGGCAGGTCGCCGATTTCATCGAGAAACAGCGTCCCGCCATCCGCCTCCACCGCCAGCCCGTTCGCCCCGCCGCGCCGCGCGCCGGTGAACGCGCCCTCGACATGGCCGAACAACTCGGCGGCGATCAGATCCGGCGGGATCGCTGCGCAGTTCACCGCGACGAACCGGCCGTTCCGCCCCGAGGCGCGGTGGGCGTAGCGCGCGGCCACTTCCTTGCCCGTGCCGGTCGCCCCGCGGATCAGCACCGGCATGCCGCGCACCGCCGCCCGTGCCGCCATGTCGAGCGCCGCCCGCGCCGCCGGGTCGTCCGCGACGACCGCATCCATCGCCGATGCTTCCGGTGCCCGGGCGAGCGCGCGCGGCCGCGCCGCCGCCTCCGGCTGGTCGAGCCGCGCGTGCAGCAGCCGCCCGGAGCGGTCGGTCAGCGTGCCGAGCGTCCCCGGCCGGAGTTCGCCGGGTGCGAACAGCGCGCCGAACGCGGCCCCCACGGGTTCGGCCAGCCCGGCCAGGATGAACCGCGCCTGGTCGTTCGCCGCCACCACGCGGTCCGCGGCGTCGAGCGCCAGAAGCCCGGCATAGGCGGTGTCGATGAACTCGGCCCGGCCGTGGAACGCCAGCAGCCGCTTGCCGGCCAGCCGCGCGCGGAACAGCCGCGCCTCGATCTCGGCCGCGGCCAGCGCCACGATGGCCCGGGCGTTGGGCGCGTAGGATTCGCTGAAGCAGGTTGCATCCAGCACCCCTGCCAGCGTCCGGTCCGGCAGGAAGATGGGGGCTGCGATGCAGGTCAGCCGCTGGTGATGGGTGAAGAAGTGCTCGGCGCCGCGCACCACCATGCGCTGGCGGGCCTCGCTCGCGGTGCCGAGCGCGTTGGTGCCCGCCATCGCCTCCTGCCACACGGTTCCGGGAACGATGCCGAAGGCCTCGATATCGGTGCGCCGCCCCTCGCTCGCCAGCGCGTCGAGCAGTACGCCCTCCGGATCGGCGAAGGCAAGCATGAAACTGTCGCGCCCGAGCTGGCGCTGGAGGGTCTGCATTTCCGCCCGGGCCAGCCGCCGCACGGTCTCGTGCGCGGCGCGGTGGCGTTCCAGCATATGCCGTTCGATCCGCTCGACCGGCGGTGGATGGTGCGGCTCGAGCCCTGCATCGAGGCAGCGCCGCCAGCTCGCGGCGATGGGTGCGGCCAGCAGCCCGGCCGGGATCGCCCGGCCGAGTTCCAGCAACGAGCGCGCCTGGGCAAGGCGAGAGTCGGTGGCACGATGCGCCAGCATGTTTCCTCCGAACGCTTTTTGTCCCTCTGCCGGGCTGGCCATTTCCGCCGCTCCGGCGAAGTCTTTTATCTTTGTTCAACTTATACGCAGGCGGGCCGCAACGGAACACATGTTTTGTATCGCTGTTGCGGAATGGAGCAGCCGCACCGGGCCCGAAGCCCTCTCCGGCCGCCAAAACCAGCCAATCCCGCGGCTGGCACGATCGATGCAGCACTCGTCTCACCAGAACAGGGGGACCCCGCGCCATGAAAGCCGCCGTGCTGCACGGATATGACGAAAAGCTCACCGCACCCGACTTCGTCACCTACGAGGACGTGCCCGAACCGCAGATCCGCAACCCGACCGACGTGATCGTGCGTATCGGCGGCGCCGGCGTCTGCCGGACCGACCTGCACATCATCGAGGGCGTCTGGCGCTCGAAGGTCGATCTCCAGTTTCCGCACATCATGGGCCACGAGAACGCCGGCTGGATCGAGGAGGTCGGCGCCGCCGTCACTCACCTGAAAAAGGGCGACCCGGTGATCTGCCATCCGCTGATCACCTCCGGCCATTGCCTCGCCTGCCGCCGCGGCGACGACATGCACGCCGAGGAAAGTGAATTCCCCGGCATCAACTGCAATGGCGGCTATGCCGAGCTGCTGCGCACCGGCGTGCGCTCCATCATCAAGCTGCCGAAATCGCTCTCGCCGAAGGACGTCGCTCCGCATACCGATGCCGGGCTGACCGCCTATCGCGCCGCGAAGAAGGCCTCGCGCCACCTGCTGCCCGGCCAGTTCGCGGTGGTGATCGGCGCTGGTGGCCTCGGCCATATCGGCATCCAGGTGCTGCGCGCGATGTGCGCCGCCCAGATCATCATCGTCGACCGCGCCGACATGGCGCTGCATCTCGCCCAGGAATGCGGCGCCGATTTTGCGGTGAAGGCGGACGGCTCCGAGCTCGACGAGGTGATGCGCCTGACCCGCGGCAAGGGGGCGGAAGCGGTGATCGACTTCGTCGGCGAGGGCGACGCCGTGGCGAAAGGCCTCGCGATGACCCGCGACGGCGGCTACTATTACATCGTCGGCTATGGCGGGAAGATCGACATTCCCACCATCGACATGATCACCTCGGAAAAGACCATCGTCGGCAACCTCGTCGGCACCTATCCCGAGCTGATCGAGCTGATGGCGCTCGCCGACCAGGGCAAGGTCACCCTCGCCACCCGCGAATACCGGCTCGACGAGGCGAACACCGCCCTGCACGACCTGCATCACGGCAAGGTCCGCGGCCGCGCCGTGCTGATTCCCTGAACGAAGCGAAAAAACCGCGCTCGAACGTCCAACGTCAAGGAAGGAAACGAACCCAGTGTATACTACCAAAGACGGCGAAGAGATCTTCATCATCGACGGCCACGTCCATCTCTGGGATGCCAGCCCCGAGAACATCAAGAACATTCACGGCAAGCAATTCATCGACTGCTTTTATGGGTATCACGCCTCGCTCTCCCCGCCGGAGCAGCTCTGGACGCCGGAGAAATTCGCCAAATACGGCGCCGAGCAGATGGTGCAGGACCTGTTCATCGACGGGCCGGACGACATGGCGATCTTCCAGCCCACCTATCTCAAGGATTTCTACAAGACCGGCTTCAACACGCTCGAACAGAACGCGGTGCTGAAAACCCGCTACCCCGACCGCTTCATCCTCAACGGCGCCTTCGATCCGCGCGACGGCGAGGGCGGGCTTGAAGCCCTCGAAGCCATGGCCGAGATCCACAAGATCAAGGGGGTGAAGCTCTACACCGCTGAATGGAAGGGTGACAGCCGCGGCTACAAGCTCTCCGATCCCGCCGCCTACAAGTATTTTGAACGCTGCGAGAAGCTCGGGATCAAGAATATCCACGTCCACAAGGGCCCGACCATCATCCCGCTCGACCGCGATGCCTTCGACGTCGCCGATATCGACCATTGCGCCACCGACTTCCCCAACCTCAACTTCATCGTCGAGCATTGCGGCCTGCCGCGCCTCGATGATTTCTGCTGGATCGCGGTGCAGGAAAGCAACGTCTATGGCGGCCTCGCCGTGGTGCTGCCCTTCATCCACTCGCGCCCCGGCTATTTCGCCAAGGTGATGTCCGAACTGCTGTTCTGGCTCGGCGAGGACCGCATCCTGTTCGGCTCCGATTACGGAATCTGGACGCCGCGCTGGCTGGTCGAGCGCTTCATGAGCTTCGAGATCCCCGACGAGCTGGCGAAGGAGACCGGCAAGCAGCTCACGCTCGAGGGCAAGAAGAAGATCCTCGGCGAAAACGCCGCCCGGATCTACGGTGTCGACATCGCCGCCCAGAAGGCCAAGCTCGGCCGGATGGCGCCGGTGGCCGCGTGATGTCAAGGCTGGAGGCGCGCACCGCGGAGGTGCGCGCCGCTCTCGATCAGGTGACCGACCCGGAACTTGACGAGAGCGTGGTCGAGCTCGGCTTCGTCACCGGTATCGACATCGCGGAAGACGGCGCCGTCAGCGTCGGCTTCCGCCTGCCGACCTACTGGTGCGCCGCCAATTTCTCCTATCTCATGGCCGCCGACATGCGCGATGCCGTCGCCGCCCTGCCCTGGGTCACGCACGCCGATGTCCGGCTCGACGAGCACATGTTCATCGACGAGATCAACAACGGCGTCGCCGCCGGTAAGGATTTCGCCGATGCCTTCCCGCAGGAGGCGGGCGAGAACCTCGCCGGCATCCGCCGGCATTTCGGCCTGAAATCCTTCGAGCGCCGGCAGGAGGCGCTGCTCCGCCACCTGCTCGCCGCCGGCCACGATGCGCAAGCCTTCCTCGATCTCACGGTAGAGGGCCTTGAACGCCTGGCGCTGGACGGGGAGGGGGCCGCCCTGCGCGCCCGCTACCTCGCCCGCCGCCTGCTCGCCGGTGGCGGGGATCTCGCTTTCGTCACCAGCGCCGGCGAGCGGATCATGCACGAAACGCTGAGCGTCTATCTGCGCCACATCCGCCGCGTCGGGCTCAACGCCGAATTCAACGGCGCGCTCTGCCGCGGCCTGCTCGCCGCCCGCTATGGCGAGGCGCCGTCAACCCTGCCGGAAGACCCGGGCCTGGCCGACTTCATCCGCCAGAGCGTCGCCGGCGGCGATCAGACCGCCCGGCCGTAATAGATGGCCGAAACGTGCGTCGCCTCGGCGAAGAACAGCCAGCGCTCGGCGAACAGGCCGATGCCGGCGAGGAGCGCGGCCAGTGGCGCCGCCACCGCCGGCATCGCCCCCGCCAGCGCGAGAGCGGCCAGCACCGCGGGTGCGGCGAAGGCGAGAACCAGAACGATCCGCCGCAGCCGCGCGGCGTGCCGCCGGGCGATCTGGTAGCCCATCTCCCGCAGCACGTAGTTCTCGGTGAAATGCGGCCGGTCGAGCGCCCGCACCGTGCCGAACTCGGCGAGCCCGGTGGCCGAGGCGAGGGTCGCGAGCGGCCCCTGAGCGTCGATGAAGCGCCAGTAGGCCGCCTTCGCCACGCCCGCGCCGATCGCGAACACCACGACCAGCGCCGAGGCCGCCGCCGCTGCCCCGGTCCACACCCCGAGCAGGGCCGCCAGCAGCAGCGCGCCGGAGAACGCGGCGAACATCAGATACAGCGGTGCGGTGAAGCGGTTGTGCCACTGGCGGATCGGCTTCAGGCAGGCATAGATCATCGCGGTGCAGAACACCGTCCCCAGCGCCATCGCCGCCGCCACCAGCCCGAGGGCGATGGTCAGCCTCGCGCCCGCGCCCAGCGCCGCCCATGACGCCGCGAAGCCCAGCGCCGGCAGGTTGGTCGCCACCGCCGTCACCCCCTCGCGCGACAGCCACGACGACCGCCACTGGCTGAACGCCCGCCAGGCGCGTTCCTTCCGCCCGAGATGCAGCGTCGAGGCGACCAGCCCAGCGCCGGCGAAGCCGAGCGCGATCACCACCGCCACCGGCCCGAACCACGGGCTCTCCGGCAGCGCCCCGGCGGCGCAGAAAATCCCGAGCCAGGCCAGCAGCCCGTAGCCGAAGCCGGTGAGGGTGGTCAGCAGCAGGACCGAACTTGCCGGGGTCATCGCGAAAGCACCTTGTCCACGAGGGCGAGCAGCGCGCCGCCCAGCCCGCCCGGCGCCGATGCCGGCATCTCCACCGGCCGCGTCTCGATGCGGGTCTGCCGCGGCGGCAGATATTTGTTGGTCGGCCGGTAGCCCAGCTCCGCCAGCAGATCGACGCCGCCGCGCTCCGCCACCAGTTTCGACACCCGGCTCTCGGGGTCGGCCAGATCGCCGAAATGCCGCGCCCGCGACGGGCAGGTCGCCACACAGGCCGGCTCGCGCTCCGCCTCGGGCAGCGACTCGTTATAGATCCGGTCGATGCAGAGGGTGCATTTCTTCATCACCCCGTCATGCTCGTCGAATTCCCGCGCGCCATAGGGGCAGGCCCAGGAACACAGCTTGCAGCCGATGCAGATATCCGTGTTCACCAGCACGATGCCGTCCTCGGCCCGCTTGTAGGAGGCGCCGGTCGGGCAGACGGTGACGCAGAGCGGATTTTCGCAATGCAGGCACGAGCGCGGGAAATTCACCGTCTTGCCGCACCCCCCGCTGCCCGTTGCCTCGTAGGAATGGATGCGGTTGAACCACACCCCGTCCGGGTCCGCGCCATGCGGATCGTAATCCGGCAGCGGCGCGTGGTGCCCCCCGGTGTTCCATTCCTTGCAGTTCACCGCGCAGGCATGGCAGCCGACACAGGTATCGAGATCGATCACGAGGCCGAGCCGCCTCGCACCCGGCTCACTCTGCGGCAGCGATGTCATCGCCCGGCTCCCTTCGTCGTCAACGCCACCGGGGCCATCCGCGGCTGGGTTTCCGCGATCGTCTCCGGCTCGCATTTCTCAAGCCTCACGGTAAGGTCGAACCACGCCGCCTGTCCGGTCACCGGGTCGGAATTCGACAGCCGCGCCCCGTCATCCCCCGCCGGCAGATATTCCGAGATCACGTGGTTGAGCAGGAAGCCGCGCACCGCCTCCGGCGCGTCCTGCGCCAGCGCCACCGCCCCGCTGCGCCGGCCGATCGCGTTCCACGTCCACACCGTGTGCGGGTTCACCCCGTCCATGATGCGGATCTGGCATTTCAGCCGCCCGGTGCGCGAGACCACCTCGACCCAGTCGTCATCCTCCAGCCCCTGTGCGGCGGCGAGGTCGCGATGCACGTAGAGCCGGTTTTCCGAATGGATCTGCCGCAGCCACGCATTGTGCGATCCCCATGAATGATACATCGACATCGGCCGCTGCGTGATCGCGTGGATCGGAAACCGTTTCATATCCGTCATGGTCTGCTCGATCGGTTCGTACCAGATCGGCAGCGGGTCCATGAACCGGGCGATGCGCGCGCGCAGCCGCTCCGGCGGCCGCACCGCCCCGTGCCCCTCGGCGGCGAGGCGGAATTTCTGCAGGTGCTCGCTGTAGAGATTGAGAACGATCTGGCTGTCGTCGTCGATCAGCCCCATGTCCTTCGCGCCGGTGAGATAGGCCCGGTTCGCGTGCTTGTAATAAAGCTGCTCCAGCGGCAGGTCGTAACGCGCGAACCCCTTGTTGGCGATGTAGCGGGAAATCTGCTCGGGGTTCGGCTCGCCCCGGCCGAACGCGGTCCCGTCCGCCCCGCGGAATCCGGCCAGCGGCCCCACCCCCGGCTTGCGCTGGTGGCGCACCATGTAATCGGCATAGGAATTGTAGAGCGTCTTGCCCGGCGCCTCGGCGAAATCCGGCAGGCCGAGCCGCCCGGCAAGGTCGATCAGCACGTCCTGGAACGGCCGCACGTCGCGGTCCGGCTTGAGCACCGGCACGCGGATCGCATCCGCCGGCCCGTGCGCCGAGCCGATCGGCCGGTCGAGCAGCGAAATGCAGTCATAGCGTTCGAGATAGGTCGTGTCCGGCAGCACCAGGTCGGCATAGGCGACCGTTTCGGATTCGAACGCATCGGCGACGATCACGAACGGAATCCGATACTCGCCGTCCTCGTCGCGGTCCGTCAGCATCCGCGTCGTCTCGCCGGGGTTCATCGCCGAGTTCCACGCCATGTTCGCCATGTAGAGGAACAGCGTGTCCACCCGCGCCCGCCCGGCCGCATGCGCCTCGGCGATCGCCATGTGCATCATGCCGTGAATGCCGAGCGGCGCCTCCCACGAGAACGCCCGGTCGAGCCGCAGCGGCTCGCCCGCGTCATCCACCAGCAGGTCGTCCGGCGAGGTCGGAAAGCCGAGCACGTTGCCGGTCAGCGCACCGCGCCCGTCATGCGCCCGCCCCGCCGGGCCCGGTCCGGGCGGAATCGGCTTCGGGTGCGGCGACTTGTAGCGCCACGACCCCGGCGTATCGACGGCGCCGATCAGCATCTGCAGCACATGCAGCGCCCGGCAGGTGTGGAACCCGTTGGAATGCGCCGAAATCCCGCGCATCGCGTGCATCGCCACCGGCCGCCCGGTCATCGTCTCGTGCCTGCGCCCGTCGGTGTCGGTCCAGGCCTGCTCGATCGTCACCGGCTGGCGGAACGCGATCTCGGCAATCTCGGCGGCCAGCCGACGGATCGTCGTCGCAGCCACGCCGCAGCGTGCTTCCACCGCCTCCGGCGCGTACTCCGCCGCCGTATAACGCTCCGCCAGAATGGCGAATGACGGCCGCGCGCTCCGCCCGTCGGGGAGCGTGAACGTCCCGAGCAGCGCGGGGTCGGTGCCGGTCGCATCCGCCCGCGCCAGCGCGCCCGCCTTGCGGTCGAAGGCCAGCGCCGCGCCGTCCGAGCCGCGCGCGAACAGCCCGTGATCGGCCGCGCCCGGCGCGTCGATCACCAGGTGATGCGCGTTGGTGTAACGGACCAGGAACGCGGTATCGACCGCCCCCTCCGCCAGCAGACAGTGGATCAGCGCCATGATGAACAGCCCGTCGGTCCCCGGCGTGATGCCGACGAACTCGTCGGCGATCGCCGAATACCCGGTCCGCACGGGGTTAACCGAAACGATCTTCGCGCCCCGCTCTTTCAGCTTGGCGAGGCCGAGCTTGATCGGGTTGGAATCGTGGTCCTCCGCCACGCCGAACAGCAGGAACAGCTTCGCATGGTTCCAGTCCGGCTCGCCGAATTCCCAGAATGCGCCGCCCACCGAATAGAGTCCGGCGGCCGCCATGTTGACCGAGCAGAACCCGCCATGGGCGGCGAAGTTCATCGTCCCGAACATCCGCGCGAAATGCCCGGTCAGCGATTGCGACTGGTCGCGCCCGGTAAAGAAGGCGAGGCGGTGCGGATCGCTGGCGCGGATGCCCGCGAGCCGCGCCGTCACGATCGCCATCGCCTCGTCCCAGCCGATTTCCTCGAACTCGCCCGCCCCGCGCGGGCCCACCCGCTTCAGCGGTGCGCGCAGCCGCGCCGGCGAGGTGGCCGACATGATCCCCGCCGACCCCTTGGCGCAGAGCACGCCGCGATTGATCGGATGGTCGCGGTTGCCCTCGATGTAGCGCAGCTTCCCGTCCCTGAGATGGACCTTGATGCCGCAGCGGCAGGCGCACATGTAGCAGGTGGTGTGGGCCACCTCGTCGCCGACCGGCGCGTGATAGGCAATCCTGTCTTCGGGCATGGCAATTCTCCGCCCGAATTTATGATCCCCCGCGCCGATTCAGGCCATCGTCCCTGACCGATCCGTTTGATCGGTTCAGCCGATCGGTTCACGCCGCCGTGCGTCGCCCGCGGCGGTCACCGCCGCCGCCAGCCCGTCGATATCGGCCGCCGTCGTGCGGTGATTGACGATCGCCGCCCGCAGCGCCCGCACCCCGTCGATCATCGTGGTCGAGATCACGTAGCGCCCGCTCTCCTGGATGTCGGCGGCGATCGCGGCGTTCAGCGCGTCCAGCCCGTCGCCGCCATCATCGTAGCGGAAACACACGATGTTGAGCGGCACCGGCGCGAGGCGCGCAAGCCGCGGCGCCGTATCCACCGCGGCCGCGAGCCGCGCCGCCAGCGCGCAGCAATCATCGACGATGCCGCCCAGCGCCGCGGTGCCATAGGCCTCGATCGTCATCCACACCTTCAGTGCCCGGAACCCGCGCGAGAGATCCGGCCCCATGTCGCACGGCCAGGGCGCGCCGCCCGAAAGCCCCCGCGCCGTCGTCGTCAGATACGAGGCATCCTGCGCGAACGTATCCAGCATCAGCTGCCGGTCGCGCACCAGGATGCAACCGGAATCGTATTGCACCTGCGCCCATTTGTGAAAATCGAACGCCACCGAATCCGCCTCGCCGATCCCCGCGACCAGCTCCCGCCTCGCCGGCGAGGCCGCCGCCAGCGCGCCGAACGCGGCATCGACATGAAACCACATCCCCTCCCGCCGGGCGATCGCCGCGAGGGCGGCCAGATCGTCGATCGCCCCGACATCGACCGACCCCACGGTGCCGACGATCATGAACGGCTCCGCCCCTGCCGCCCGGTCGGCGGCGATCGCCGCCTCCAGCGCCGCGAGGTCGATCCGCCGGTCGGTGCCGAGCGCCACCCGCCGCAGCGCCGCACCGCCAAGCCCGGCCATGTCGAACGCGCCCGGCACGCAGCGATGCACCCCCGCCTGCGCGTAGCCGGTAAGGCGCCGCCCGCCGAGCCCGTCCCGCCGCACCGCCGCGCCGCAATGCGCCCGCCGCGCGCAGAGCAGGGCGATGAAATTCGCGATCGACGATCCGGTCACCATCAGCCCGCCGGTCGCCGCCGGCAGGCCGAGCAGCTCCGCCGCCCAGGCCACCACCTGCCGCTCCACCTCGAGCCCGACATGGTCCCGCCCGCCGCAATTCTCGTTGAGCCCGCCGGCCAGCAGCTCCGCCAGCATCCCCACCGCGTTGCCGCCGCCCTGCACCCAGCCCATGAAGCGCGGATTCGCATTGCCCGAGGCATAGGGCGCGATCCGCGTGGCGAACGCGTCATAGGCGCGGGCGGCGCCGCTCCCCTCGCGCGGCACCGGGGCGCGGAACCCCGCGCGCACCGCGTCCGGCATCGGTTGCCAGACCGGCGCCGCGCCGAGCCCTTCCAGCCGGTCGAACATGTCGTCGATCATCCGGTGCCCCAGCGCGCGGAGTTCGGACCAGTCCTCGGGATCAAGCGTTGCCATGGACGCTGCTTATGCGCGCAGGCGCGGGCGGTAAAGCCCGCCAAATTTAACCCGGTAAAGCCCGCCAAATTTAACCCGGTAAAGCCCGCCCGCGCCGCCTAATCGTTCCCGGTGATGGCGATCTGCTGCTGCCGCTCGCGCGCCCGGCGCGAGACGCGCATCCGCAGCGTCTCGAACATCACGTACAGCAGCGGGATCACGAAAATCCCGATGCCGCTGGCGAAGATCATCCCGGCAAAGATCGGCGTGCCGAGCGAGCGCCTGGTGATCTGCGCCGCCCCGGTCGCCACCACCAGCGGCACCAGCCCGAAGATGAAGGCGATCGAGGTCATCATCACCGCGCGGAACCGCATCCGTGCCCCCAGCACCGCCGCCTCGCGGATGCCCATGCCCTCCTCGCGCCGCTCCTTGGCGAACTCGACGATGAGGATGCCGTTCTTCGCCGCCAGCGCGATCAGCACGACGAGCCCGATCTCGGCATAGAGGTCGATCGTCAGCCCGGCGAGGACGATGCCGAGCATCGCCCCGAACACGCCGACCACGACCGACAGCAGCACCGGCACCGGAATGATCCAGCTCTCATAGAGTGCGACGAGGAACAGATAGGCGAAGATCAGCGACAGGATGAACACATAGGCGGCCTGGCCCTTGGCCTGCTCCTGCAGATAGGCGGTGCTGGTCCAGTCATAGGAAAATCCGGCAGGCAGCACGCGGGACGAGATTGCCGCCATCTCGGCCAGCGCGGCACCCGATGAGATGCCCGGCGCCGGCGCGCCGAAGATCGGGGCGGCCAGCGAGTCGTTGTAACGGCTGACGATCTGCGGGCCGAGCCTCGTATGCGCCGTCGCCAACGAGCGTAGCGAGACCATCTGGCCCGAATTGCTGCGCACATAGATCCGCCAGATCGCCGCCCTGGTGTTGCGGTCGGCCGAGGCGGCCTGGATGTTGACCTGCCAGACCTGGCCGAACATGTTGAACTGGTTGACGTAGAACCCGCCGAGCGAAGCCTGCAACGCCTGGAAGATCGAGGCGACCGGCACGCCCAGCGCCTGTGCCTTGGCGCGGTCGATATCGAGATAGACCGAGGGGTTGTTCGCCGCATAGGTGCTGAACACATGCACGAGCTTCGGGTCCGAATTCGCCGCGACGATCAGCCCCTTGAGCACGGAATCGAATTTCTGCTGGCTGGCGCCGGCCACGTTCTCAAGCTCGTAGGTGAAGCCGCCATTGGTCGACAGCCCGATGATCGGCGGCAGGTTGAAGGCGACGATGTTCGCCCCCTGCACCTGCGAGCCCATCGCGAAGATCTTGCGGATCACCGCCTGCACCGAATTCTTCGGCCCCGGCCGCTGCGCGAACGGCTTCAGGTGCGCGACCATGAACAGCGCGTTCGGCTCGGTCGCCGAGTCGAGGATCGAGTAACCGTTGATGGCGATCACGTCCTGCACCTGCGGCAGGGTGTGGATCATCTTCGCCAGCTTCTGCCCCATCGCGTCGGTCCGCTGCAGCGAGGCGCCGGGCGGCAGCGTCGCCTGGATGAACAGCGCGCCCTGGTCCTCGTCCGGCAGGAACCCGCCCGGCGTGATCCGCGCGAGCAGGAACGCCGCCGCCCCGAAGGCGACGATCACCATCAGCCCCAGCACCGAGCGCGCGACCAGCCGGCCGATCAGCCGGCTGTAGCCCGCCCGCGTGCGCTCGATGAAATCGAGGATGCGCGCCATGATGCCGTGCCCGTGCTCGCCCCGGCGCAGCAGGATGGCGCAGAGCGCCGGCGACAGTGTGAGCGCGTTCAGCGCCGAGATCAGCATCGCCGTGCTGATCGCCACCGCGAACTGTGTGAACAGCAGGCCCGACAGGCCGGGGATGAACGCCGTCGGCACGAACACCGAGAGCAGCACCAGCATGATCGCGATGATCGGCGCCTGGATCTGCGCCATCGCCACTTTCGACGCCTCGCGCGGCGACAGTTCCGGCCGCTCCGCCATCACCCGCTCGATGTTCTCGACGACGACGATGGCGTCATCCACCACCAGCCCGGTCGCCACCACCAGCGCCAGCAGCGTGATCGTGTTCGCCGAATAGCCGAGCGCGAGCATGAAGGCGAAGCTGCCGAGCAGCGCGATCGGCACGACAATCGAGGGCACCAGCGCCGCCCGCCACGAGCCGAGGAAGAAGAACACCACCAGCACGACGAGGCCGAACGCCTCGGCCAGCGTCTTGATCACCTCGCTGATCGTGTCCGAGACGAAGCTGCTGGAATTATAGACAGTCTTGCTCGAGAGACTGGCCGGAAACCGCTTCGAGAGCTGGGCGATCTCGGCCGAAACCCGCTTCGACGTCGCCACCGCGTTCGCCCCCGGCGAGAGGAACACGCCGATGGCGACACCGGGATGCCCGTTGATCCGGTCGAGCTGGTTCTCGCTCTGCGGCCCGAGCTTGATGGTCGCCACGTCCTTCAGCCGCAGCAGCGAGCCATCCTTGTTGCCGCGGATGACGATGTCGCCGAACTGCCGGGGCGATTTCAGCCGCCCCTCGGTTTGCACCGAGAGCTGATATTGTTGCTTGCCGCCGATCGGCATTAGCCCGATCGTGCCGACCGGCGCCTGGGTGTTCTGGTCCTCGATCGCGCTGATCAGGTCGGCCGGCGTCAGCCCGAGCTGGGCGAGGCGGGCGGTGCTGAAGATCACCCGCATCGCGTAATCCTGCTCGCCGAACATGAAGGCCTGTCCCACCCCCGGCACGCGGCCGAGCGGGTTGAGCACGTTGATCTTCACGTAGTTCGAGATCTGCAGCGGTGTCAGCTTGTTGTCCGGGCTGTAGAAGAACATGAACTCCAGCACCGAGGCCGAGCGCTTGCGCACCGTCAGCCCTTCCTTCTGCACCTCGGCCGGAAGCTGGGTCAGCGCCTGCTGCACCGCGTTGGTGACATTGACGGTGTCGATGTCCGGGTTGCTGCCAAGCTTGAAGGTGACGGTGAGGTTGTAGGAGCCGTCATTCGCCGTGGTCGAGGCGTAATAGATCTCGTCGCTCAGCCCGTTGATCTTCTGCTCGATCGGCTCGGCCACGGTGTCGTTCACCACCTGCGCCGAGGCGCCGGGATAGGTCGCCGTCACCTGCACTGCCGGCGGCACGATCGAGGGGAACTGCGCCACCGGAATCCGCGTCATCGCGATGATGCCGGCGATCGTCAGCACGATCGCGATCACCATCGCGAAGCGTGGGCGGTCGATGAAGAAGGAGGGGATCATCGGCTCAGCCCGGTGTGGCCGGCGAGGGTATCACCTTCGCGTTCGCCTTGACCCCGGGATGCACCTTCTCGATCCCGTCGACGATCACCTTCGCGCCGATGGCAAGCCCGCGCGCGATCGTCGCGGTCGCCGGCGTGGTCGAGGCGAGCTTCACATCGGTCCGCGCCACCTTGCCGTCCTTGCCGACGGTCAGCACATAGTCGCCCACCTGGTCGGCCAGCACCGCGTCGCGCGGCAGCACGATCTTCTGCTCCGGCGTGCGGCTGCGCACGATGACGGTGACGAACTCGCCGCTTGTCAGCATCCGGTCGCTGGTGCGCGCTTTGCCGAGCCCCTTGATCACCGGGTTCGGAATCGTCCCCTGCATCGCGAGGCTGTCAGTCGATGCGCTGATCTGGTTGCCGGTGAAGTCGAGCGTGCCTTTCTGCGGGTCCAATCGCCCGTCCGGCAGCTTCACCCGCAGCACCACGCCGGCGAGCCCGCCCTGTTTGGCCAGCTGGTCGCCAAGGCGGATGGCGTCGCGCGTCGGCATCGAGAACACGATATTCATCGGGTCCTGGCTCACCACGGTCGCGAGCGTGCCGGTATTCGGTCCGACGACATTGCCGACATTCACCGCACTCGCGCCGATCCGCCCGTCGAGCGGCGCGCGGATCTCGGTATAGGCGAGGTTGATCGCCGCCGTCTCGCGCGCCGCCTCGGCGGCTTGCAGCTTGGCCGCGGCACTTTCCGCCGCCGCCCTGTCGTCGTCGTAGGTCGATTGCCGGCCCGCCGGTGTATGCAGAAGCTTGGCCGCGCGCTCCAGCGTCAGTTTCGCGTTGTCGAGCGTTGCCTGCGCGTCGGCGACATTCGCCTTCGCCTGGTCGAACGCCGCCTGGTATGGCCCCGGCTCGATTACGTAGAGCAGCTGTCCCTTCCTTACCTCCGCCCCCTGGCGGAACTGGCGCTGTTCCAGATAGCCGGTCACCCGCGGGACGAGATTGACGATGTGCGCCGCCTGAATGCGCCCGATGAAACTGTCCTGCTGGTAAACCTTTCGCGGTTTGACGATCACGACGCTGACCACCGGCGGCGGCGGTGCCGCGGCGCTGGCCGCTTCGCCGCCCAAGCCGAGACCGAAGACAAGGGCGATAGCGGCGGCGCGGCAGGCCGTGGCGTGAAACGGTCGTCGCATGCGGTTCCTCTTGGTCGTGTGCTGATCGGGTCGTGCGTGGGCGACAGGAGAGAGATCGGCGTGGCCGGCGGCACGGCAAGGCCCGGACGCGCAAAAACGGCAAGTCTGCTGTCCTGCCTCCTGATAATTGAAACGGGGCCGCGCGGTCAATCGCGCGGCCCCGTCCGCCAGCCGGTTATGCGGGAGCCTCCGGCATCGTTTATGCGGTTTGCTCGTTGGTGATGCAGCCTGGGTCAGAACGAAATCTGCGTCGCCTGCATCACCTGCGGCAGCGCGCGGATCGCGGCGAGTGCCGCCTCCGGCAGGGTCTCGTCGATCGAGATCAGGCACACCGCATCGCCGCCCTTCTCGGTCCGGCCGAGATGGAAGGTCGCGATGTTGATGCCCTTCTCGGCGAGAATGGCGCTGCACTGGGCGATGAATCCCGGCTTGTCGCGGTTGGTCACATAGAGCATGTGCCGGCCGAAATCGGCCTCGACCTTGATGCCCTTCACCTCGACCAGCCGCGGCTTGGCCCCGCCGAACAGCGTGCCCGACACGGTGCGCGTCTGCTCGTCGGTCGTCACCGAAACGCGGATCAGCGTCTGGTATTCGCAGTCGCGGTCGAACACCGTCTCAGCCAGCTCGATCCCGTGATCCCGCGCGAAGACCGGCGCGTTGACCATGTTCACGCCCTCCATCATCGGCGCGAGCAGCCCGGCGAACAGCGCGGCCGAGAGCGGGCGCTGGTTCACATGCGCGGCCGCACCTTCATATTCGATGCCGACCTTGCGGATCACGCCCTGCCGCGCCTCGGTCAGCTGCCCCGCGAAACTGCCGAGCAGCTGGCACAGCTCCATGTAGGGCTTCAGCCGTGGCGCGTCCTCGGCCGAGACCGAGGCCATGTTGATCGCGTTCGTCACCGCCCCGGTCAGCAGGAAATCGCTGATCTGCTCGGCCACCTGCAAGGCCACGTTCTCCTGCGCCTCGGTCGTCGCCGCCCCCAGATGCGGGGTGCAGACCACGTTCGGCAGCTCGAAGAGCGGGCTGTCCTTCGCCGGCTCGACCTCGAACACGTCGAGCGCCGCCCCCGCCACATGGCCCGATTTCAGCGCGTCGTACAGCGCCGCCTCGTCGATCAGCCCGCCGCGCGCGCAGTTGATGATCCGCACGCCCGCTTTCGTCTTCGTAAGGCTTTCGCGCGAGAGGATGTTGCGCGTCTGCTCGGTCAGCGGCGTGTGCAGGGTGATGAAATCCGCCCGCGCCAGCACCGTGTCCAGATCCGCCTTCTCGACGCCGAGCGTCGTTGCCCGCGCCTCGGTCAGATAGGGGTCATAGGCCAGCACGCGCATCTTCAGCCCGAGCGCGCGGTCGGCGACGATCGAGCCGATATTGCCGGCGCCGATCAGCCCGAGCGTCTTGCCGGTCAGCTCGACGCCCATAAACCGGTTCTTCTCCCACTTCCCCGCCTTGGTCGAGGCCGAGGCCTCCGGCAGGTCGCGGGCCAGCGCGAACATCATGCCGATCGCGTGCTCGGCGGTGGTGATGGCGTTGCCATAGGGCGTGTTCATCACCACCACGCCGCGCGCGGTGGCCGATTTCACGTCCACATTGTCGACGCCGATGCCGGCACGGCCGATCACCTTGAGGTTGGTCGCCGCATCCAGCAGCTCGCGCGTCACCTTGGTCGCGGAGCGGATGGCGAGCCCGTCGAACGCGTCGATGATCTCGCGCAGTTCCGCCGGGGCGAGCCCGGTCTTCACCGTCACGTCGATGCCGCGCCGCTTGAAGATGTCGATGGCGGCGGGGGAAAGCTTGTCGCTGATCAGAACCTTGGGCATGTCTCAGGCCTTCGCGGAAATGTCGGAATGAACGGTGTCGATCGCCCAGTCGATCCAGGGCAGCAGCGCCTCGATGTCGGCGGTCTCGACCGTCGCACCGCCCCAGATCCGCAGCCCCGGCGGCGCGTCGCGATAGGCGCCGATGTCATGGGCGACGCCCTCGGCCTCCAGCAGCGCGGCCACCCGCTTCGCCGCCTTCGCCTGCGCCTCGGCATCGAGGGCGGCGAACCACGGCGCGGCGATGACGAGGCAGATCGACGTGCAGGAGCGGATCGCCGGGTCGGCGGCAAGGAACGCCACCCGCTCATTGCCCTCGGCCCAGCGCGCGATCGCCGCGAGATTCCGTTCCGAACGCGCAATCATGGCCTTGAGCCCGCCGATGCCCTCGGCCCAGCGCAGCCCGTCCAGCGCGTCCTCCACCGCCAGCATCGACGGGGTGTTGATCGTCTCGCCGGCGAAAATCCCCTCGATCAGCTTGCCGCCCGAGGTCAGGCGGAAAATCTTCGGCAGCGGCCGCTCCGGCTTGAACGTCAGCAACCGTTCGACCGCGCGCGGCGACAGCGCCAGCATCCCGTGCGCCGCCTCGCCGCCCAGCGCCTTCTGCCACGACCAGGTCACCACATCGAGCTTGTCGAACGGCAACTCCATCGCGAACGCGGCCGAGGTCGCATCCGCGATCACCAGCCCTTCGCGATCCGCCGGAATCCAGTCGCCGTTCGGAATCCGCGCGCCCGAGGTCGTGCCGTTCCAGGCCAGCACCACGTCATGGCTGAAATCGACGGCGGCGAGATCGGGAAGTTGTCCGTAGGGCGCCTTCAGCACCCGCGCATCGGCGAGCTTGAGCTGCTTGAGCACATCGGTCGCCCAGGCCTCGGAGAAACTCTCGAACGCCAGCACGTCGACCGGCCGCGCGCCCAGCATCGACCACAGCGCCATCTCGACGGCGCCGGTATCCGAGGCGGGAACGATGCCGAGCCGCCAGTCGGCCGGCAGGCCGAGAATGTCGCGCGAGCGGGTAATCACCTCGGCGAGCTTCGCCTTCGGCTCCTTGGCGCGGTGGCTGCGGCCGAGCATCGCGCCGGAAAGCGCCGCAAGGGTGAAGCCGGGCCGCTTGGCGCAGGGGCCGGAGGAAAAATTCGGATTATGGGGGCGAGTATGCGGCTTCGCGTGCGCGGCCGCGGCGGCGTCTGCCATCAGATGGTCTCCCTTGCAGAAGATAAGCGCCCCGGTGGGGGGGCGTGACCCGCCGCGGGATGTATCCGGCTTTTCGCGCCGCCGCAAGCAAAACCGTGCGCCGCCTCAGCGCGCGTCCCTCATGGCTGCAATCAGGAATTCGCGATTGCCATCCCCGCCCTCGATCGGGCTGGGGATGATGCCGAGCCCCCGCCAGCCGGGAAGCTGCGCGAACCAGTCGCCGATCTCGCCGCACACACGTTCATGCACGGCGGCATCGCGCACGATCCCGCCCTTGCCGACCGCCTCCGGCCCCGCCTCGAATTGCGGCTTGATCAGCGCCACCGCAAAGGCGTCCTTCCCGCACAGGGCGAGCCCCGCCGGCAGCACCTTGCGCAGTCCGATGAAACTCACGTCGCACACCACAGCACCCAGCCCGTCCGGAATCCCCGTGGCCGAAAGGTCGCGCGCGTTCACGCCCTCATGCAGACGCACCCGCGCATCTTCGCGCAGGGCAGGGGCCATCTGCCCGTGGCCGACATCCACCGCATGCACCAGTGCCGCGCCGCGCGCGAGCAGCACCTCGGTGAACCCGCCGGTCGAGGCGCCGATATCGAGGCAGATCCGGTTTTCCGGTGACAATCCGAAATGATCGAGGGCCGCGATCAGCTTCAGCGCCCCGCGAGACACCCACGCGGCGCCGGCATCGGCCACGCTCAGCGCCTCGTCGTCGCCCACCATCTCGCCGGGTTTGCCGATCGTCCGCCCGCCGGCGCTCACCAGGCCGCGCCGGATCGCCTCCTGCGCCCGCGCCCGGCTCGCGAAATGCCCGCGCGCGACGAGGGCGAGATCGGCCCGGCCGCGCGCCACGCCGGTCTCAGCCGCGGGCGAGCCGCTTCGCGGTGCGCAGCAGGATCTGCCGGTCCTCCGCGGCACAGGCGCGGTAAAGCCGCATCAGCGCCAGTTCGTCGCCTTGCAGCGAGCCGGTCTCCCCGGAGACGAGATAGGCAATCGAGGTGCCGAGAACCTTGGCGATCCGTTCAAGATTCTCCCGAACCTGCCCGGCCCGGTCGGTTTCCCATTGCGCAATCGCCGAGCGCGACACGCCAAGCTGGGACGCGAATTCGTCCTGGGTGAGATTGTTCGCCAGCCGGAGAGCACGGATCCTCTGCCCGACCGATTCCGGTGGTGCCTGTTTCTTCGTTGCCATGCGCTCACCATAACGGCAAGGTTACGTCAACGCCAGTTCCACCATGCGATTTACGCCAAAAAAATGTTAAGAAATATAGTTTTTAGCGTCAGTGTGCGTGATATTCACGTTATTCTATGTCATTTGTGTCAAAAAATTAAAATTGAGATCTTCCGTGCTGTTTTCACGTGCGGCAAATGTCCCAATGCCCGCCATCCGATACGCTTGGCCACCCTGTTAACGCGACCGGCGCCGCCGCCCGACCCTCGCCGATGCCACGCCGACAGCCGGCCTGACAGTCAGCGCCGCAGCCGCGCGATGAAAAACCCGTCCATCCCACCGCGGTCGGCCCACATGCCGGGATGGGTGGCGACATCGCCCTCCGCCGTCACCGCCGCCTCCAGCCCGGGCACCTCCGCAGGGAAGATGGGCGCCCGCCGCAGCCCGAGCCGCGCCATGGCGGCTTCAATTCGCGCGGCACCCTCCTCCGGTTGCAGCGAGCACACGGCGTAGACCAGCGTTCCCCCCGGCGCGAGCATCGCCACGGCGGCATCGAGCAGTTGGTCCTGCATGGCCGCGCAAGCCTCGATGTCGCGGGGCCGCCGCAGATGCACGATTTCCGGATGCCGGCGGATCGTGCCCGTCGCCGAACACGGCGCATCCAGCAGGATCGCGTCGAAGGGCGCCGCCGGCCGCCAGTTCAGCGCGTCCGCCGCGATCGTCTCCGCCGCGAACCCGAGTCGCCCGAGATTTTCCCGCAGCCGGCCCAGCCGGCGCGCATCGCGGTCCAGCGCCGTCACCCGTGCGCCCGAAGCGGCGAGCTGCGCCGTCTTTCCGCCCGGGGCTGCGCAGAGATCGAGCACGCGCCGCCCGGCGACATCGCCGAGCAGCCGCGCCGGCAGCGCCGCCGCCGCGTCCTGCACCCAGAGCGTGCCCGCGGCGTAGCCGTAAAGCTGGGTCACGTCGGTTCCCGCCGGCAGCCGCACCGATCCGCTCGGCAGCCGCTCGCCGCCCTCAGGCATCGCGACGCCGTCCTTCAGCGTCAGGTCGAGCGGCGCCTCGGCCTGATGCGCGGTGGCGATCGCCCGCGCCGCCGCCCCCCACGAGGCCCAGAGCCAGGCCGGCGTGTCCAGCCGCGGCGAATCGAGCGCCTCCAGCGCCGCCGCCCCCTCGGCGCTCACCTTGCGCAGCACCGCGTTCACCAGCCCGGCGAACTTGCCGAGCCCGCGCGCATGCGCGAGCCCCACCGCGGTACTCACCGCCGCGTGCGCCGGCGCGCCGAGCAGCACGAGCTGTGCGGCGCCGATCCGCAGCATATGCCGCACCGCCGGAGGCGGCGCCCGCCTCAGATGGGTTTCAAGAACAGCATCGAGGCTGCCGAGCCGCCGCAGCACGGCGGCCGCGATCCGGTGCGCCGCCGCACGATCGCGTGGGGCGATGTCCGGCAGTCCGGCGAGTGCGACGTCCAGCGGCACGCGCCGGTCCAGAACGGCGGACAGCAATACGAACGCCGCATCGCGGGTCGGGTCGGCCCCTGTCTTGCTCATGCGCACCATGCAACTTTGGGGAAAAACGGGATGGTGGAGCTGAGGGGAATCGAACCCCTGACCTCCTCATTGCGAACGAGGCGCTCTCCCAACTGAGCTACAGCCCCATCCCTGTTGCGGCCAATCGCGCACCCTGAGCCGGAAGTCAAGCCATCAAAGCCGCCTTGTCACGTTGCGCGAAACGCCATGCTTCGCTAACCCGGCAGCGAACCCCCAGGAGGTGACGATGCTCGGATCGGTATTCTGGCTCCTCGACGAGGCGATCCAGATCTATGTCTACATCATGATCGCAGCGGCGATCTTCAGCTGGCTGATGGCGTTCGGCGTGCTCGATACCCGCAACCACATCGTCTACCGGATCGAGGAATTCCTCCTCCGCGCGACCGAACCCTTCCTCGCGCCGTTCCGTCGCTTCATCCCGGCGATCGGCGGGATCGACATTTCCTTCATCGTCGGGTTCCTGCTGCTGCGCGCATTGCAGATCTTCCTCGCCGGGCTTTATGCCCATCTCGCCGTGATGGGCTACCGGTGAGCGGCGCGGTGTCCGCCCGCATCATCGACGGCAAGGCCGTCGCCGCATCCCTGCGCGCCGAGGTCGCCGCCCGCGCCGCCGCGCTGCCCTACACGCCCGGCCTCGTCGTCGTGCTCGTCGGCGAAGACCCGGCGAGCCAAGTCTACGTGCGCAACAAGGAGCGCGCGGCAACGGCGGCCGGCATCGCCGGCGAAACCATCCGCCTGCCCGCGACCACAAGCCAGGCCGAGCTTCTCGCCGTGATCGACCGCCTCAACCGCGATGCGGCTGTGGATGGCATCCTCGTCCAGCTCCCCCTGCCGGCCGGGCTCGATGCCGGGGCGGTCATCCGCGCGATCGACCCGGCCAAGGATGTCGACGGCTTCCACCCCGACAATGTCGCCGCCCTCGCGCTCGGCGCGCCCTTTCTCGTGCCCTGCACTCCGCGCGGCGTGATGAAGCTGCTCGATGCCGCCGGCATCGCCCCGCGCGGCGCCCGCGCCGTGGTGCTCGGCCGTTCCAACATCGTCGGTCGGCCGATGGCCGCGCTGCTGCTCGCCGCCGATGCCACCGTCACCATCGCGCATTCCCGCACCCGCGATCTGCCGGCCGAATGCCGCCGCGCCGATATCCTCGTCGCCGCGGTCGGCCGCGCCGAAATGGTCAAGGGCGACTGGATCGCCCCTGGCGCGACAGTCATCGATGTTGGCATCAACCGCACGGCGGCGGGCGGGCTGGTCGGCGATGTCGCTTACGCGGAAGCCGCCGCGGTTGCTGGCGCGATCACGCCGGTTCCCGGCGGCGTCGGCCCGATGACCATTGCCTGCCTGCTGGAAAACACCCTGATCGCCGCCGCTTCCCGCCGCTTCTGACCCCGAGTCGGAGGGGCGTGGCTCAGGCCTTGCGCGTCACGGCGCGCCCGGCGCGACCAGCGCGCAGCCGGTCGGCCCGCCGCGCAGCGCGTGGCAGGCATTCACCGCCGTGTCATGCGGCAGGTCAACGAACCGGGCGCGATAGAACCGCCCGTGCGCCGTCGCCACCGGTTCGACCACCGGCTGCGCCCTGATCAGCATCGCCACCGCGGCCAGCTCGGCGATGCCGAGCGCCGCCTTGGCGTGGGCCGGCGTGTCGTAGGCGCCGACCTGTATGCTCCAGCGCCCGCCGCCCAGCGTCCGCGTCGTCGCCGCCGCGTGAGCCGCCGCCAGCCGCATCGTCGCATGCGCCGATGCCGGCACCACGGGCGGTGTCGGCCGTGGCGCCGGCATGCGCTGCGCCGGGGCGGGCGCCGTCACCGGTGGCCCATCCAGTACCGGGGTCGCCGCCTCGGCCGAGGGGATCAGCGAAAACCCGCCAAAAACATCATGCCGTCGCGCCGGTGGCCGCCCGCGCGCGGCGATGGGCGCGGGCGCTGGTGCTGGCGAGCGGTTTTGCCGCATCGCGAGCTGCGCCTCGTTCAGCCGCGAGGTCGCCGCCTCGTCGGCGCCCGGCCGCATGCCAGCCGGAATCCGCGCCGGAAGCTGGTTCATCGCCACGGCCTCCGCCCCGGAGGTTCCTGCCGGGTACACGCCGGCGATCCGCGGGGCGATCATCGCGACATAGTGCCGCGTCTCCGCCGGCAGGGGCTGGCGATAGTCGAGATAGTCGTCGAGCCGCCCCGGTCCCGCGTTGTAGGCGGCCAGGAAGCCGGGCGAGCCGTAGATCTCGTACATCTGATGGATGTACGCAGTCCCGGCCATGATGTTGTCGCGCGGGTTGAACGGGTCCGGCCCCAGCCCGTAGCGGGCCGCCATTTCCTGGTAGGTCTGCGGTTCGAGCTGCATCAGCCCCATCGCCCCGGCGCTGGAGACGGTGAGATGCCCGTTCATGTATTCATGACCGCCGGATTCGACGCGCATCACCTCGCGGATCCATTTCGCCGGCACGTCGAACCGGGTCGAGGCCTGCACGATATAGGGACCCCACGGGTCGCCCGGCGGCCCCGGCGGCCGGTAATCGGCCGGCGCGTTGGCGGCGTAGCGCGCGGCGAGCTGGCTCGGGCTCAGGCTGGCCTGGTGCGACGAACACGCGGCGAGGAGCGCGAGCGCCGAGAGCCCGGCAAGCTGGCCGAGCCGGCGGCGCCACTGGCGGGGCATGACCGGCGCGCGCGGGGCGGGGGTGAACGCAGTGGTCAACGCATGTCTCCCATCGCAGAAGCGGGGCGGCGCGCGGCGGCGGCCTGAGTTGCCCCTTGCGCCGGAAGCCTCGACCGGCACATGAAATTCATCCCATAAGCGCTTAACTTATAGCCGATTTCAAGGCAACATGATTCTGCGCGCCGTGGTGTCGGTCCGCGCCCGGAGGCCAGTTCATGAGATTTGTCCCGCCGCCCGTCCTGCTGCCCCTCCTTGTTCTCTGCCTTGCCGGTTGCGCCACGAATGTCCAGCCGCCGCCCCGCGCCGCCGGCCTCGCCGGCGAGGTGGTGGCGGTTCGCCCCGTCGCCCCTGGGGCGCGCCGCCTCGTGCTCGGCGCGCTCGGGGTCGACACCACACCCTCCGCCGCGCCGGCCAGCGAATATATCGTCCGTCTCGGCGATGGCAGTGTCGTCTCCGTGGTCGAGCCGGGGATGCCCACCTTGCGCCGCGGCGCCGCGGTACGCCTGATCGAGACCGATCCGCCGCGATTGCTGCCCGCTTCGCCCTGACCCCGGCGCCTTGCCGTGCAGTCACCGCTTGCCAAGCGGTGGCGCGCTTCCCAATTCCCGTTCCTGACACACCGCATCGGCCGCAACTCCGGGGAGGGGCGATGAACGAACGCAGGCTGGGCAGATCGCTGGTCGTCTCCGCGCTGGGCTTCGGCTGCATGGCCCTGGCCGGACCTGATGCCGCCGCCGAGGCGCTGGTTCGCCGCGCCGTCGAGCGCGGTGTCAGCTTCTTCGATACCGCCGATGTCTATGGTCTCGGCGCCAGCGAAAGCCTGCTCGGGCGCTGCCTCGCGCCGGTCCGCGATCAGGTCGTGCTGGCCACCAAATCCGGCATCCGCCGCGCGCCTGACGGCGCCTTTCTCGGCATCGACGGCTCGCCCGCCCATCTGCGCGCCAGTTGCGAGGCCAGCCTGCGCCGCCTTGGCACCGGCACGATCGACCTGCTGATCCTCCACCGTATCGATCCCGCCATTCCGGTCGAGGAATCGGTGGGCGAGATGTCCCGCCTTGTCGCCGAAGGCAAGGTGCGGTTCCTCGGCCTGTCCGAGGCGGCGCCGGACACCATCCGCCGTGCCCATGCCACTCATCGCCTCGCCGCGGTCGAGAGCGAATACTCGCTCTTGACCCGCGACCCCGAGGGCGAAACGCTGGCCTGCCTGCGCGCGCTGAATATCGGCTTCATCGCCGCCTCGCCACTTGCCCGCGGCCTGCTCACAGGCACGCTGCACCGGCCTGAAGACCTGCCCGAGGCCGATGCGAGGCGCGCCCAGCCGCGCTTCTTCGCCGAGAATTTCGCCCGCAACGTCGCCCTCGTTCGCATCGTCGAGGATATGGCGCACCGCCTGCGCTGCACCCCGGCACAGCTGGCGCTCGCCTTCCTTCTCGCTCAGGGCAGCGACGTGGTGCCGATTCCCGGACCGTGCTCGGAGGCGGAATTCGATGAAAACATTGGCGCGCTCGAGGTTCCGCTCTCGGCCGAGGATCTCGGCCGTCTCGTCCGGGCGGTGCCGCCAGGCGCTGCCGCAGGCGCCCGCCAGGTGCCCGAGCAGATGGCGACGCTCGGGCGCTGAGGCGACCGGCCTGCGCGCGTCCCGGTGCCGCCAGCTACGGCGTCGCGCGCGCCTCTCCTTGCGCGGTCAGGTCTCGAAGCCGGTGCAGCGCCGTCCCTGGATCATCGCGAGAAATTCCCGCCGCGTCGAGGCGTCGTCGCGGAACGCGCCGAGCATCCGGCTCGTCACCATCGAAACGCCGGGCTTGTGCACCCCGCGGGTCGACATGCACTCGTGCCCCGCCTCGATCACCACGGCGACGCCGCGCGGCTGCAACACCTCGTTGATCGTGTTGGCGATCTGCGCCGTCAGCTTCTCCTGGATCTGCAGTCGCCGCGCATAGGCATCCACCACGCGGGCGAGCTTGCTGATCCCCACCACCCGCCGGTTCGGCAGATAGGCGACATGCGCCACCCCGATGATCGGCACCATGTGATGCTCGCAATGCGACTCGACGCGGATGTCGCGCAGCAACACCATCTCGTCATAGCCCTCGGTTTCTTCGAAGGTGCGCGAGAGAATCGCCTCCGGATCTTCGCGATAGCCGCGGAAGAAATCCTCATAGGCGCGGGCCACGCGGGCGGGCGTGTCGATCACGCCTTCGCGGGTCGCGTCGTCTCCGGCCCAGCGGATCAGGGTGCGGATGGCTGCCTCGGCCTCCTCGCGGCTGGGGCGGTCGTCATGGACGGTGTTGTCGAGCTGGTGCGGCGGCGTGCGGATATCCACGGGTTTGTCTCCCTTATTGTCGGGCACGGCCGTCATCCAGCCGCTGAATGAGACCGGATATGGTCGGGGATTCCATCCCTGCAACCCGCGCGCGCATCATCGTGTGCCGTCATCGCGCCATTGGGCGGGCGCGAGGCGCATCCGCCGCCTCAGTGCAGCCGGTGGTCGGCGTGCGGGCTGTCGAGGCTGAAGCCCGGCGTCGGCACGTCGAACTCCTCGCCGCTATCCACCGCGACCATGTGAAAAATCCCCGACATGAAGCCCGAGGGCGTTTCCAGCGGTGTGCCCGAAGTGTATTCGAACGTGTCGCCGGGGTCGAGCACCGGCTGCTCGCCCACCACACCCGGTCCGTGAACGTGCTGGACATGGCCGGTGGCATCGGTGATCGTCCAGGTCCGGCGCAAGAGCTGTGCCGTCACCTGCCCGACATTCTCGATCCGCACCTGATAGGCCCAGACGAAATGACGGTCGTCCGGGCGCGACTGATCTTCAAGGAAGATGGCCCGGATGCTGACCTTGATCCTGGCATCTTCGTTGACGAACAGGTCGCCGGTCTGGTGAACGCGTCGGGTCGTCATGGCGTCGCCGCTATCGTCTCCTATGGCCGCTTCCCGACCTTCATCAATTTGTAAACCCCGCCACGGCGGAGGACAAGCCGTGCCCCCATTCCCCCGGGCGTGACCGCGCGGCGGATCGGGAGTAGGTAGGCGCCATGCACAGGCTTTCGGTCGCGGCGCTGCGCCGCGCGCTCACCCGCCGCGGCGCCGCCGCCCTTGCCTTCTGTCTTGCCGCCGGCGCGGCCGTCCCCGGCGCGTGTGCCGCTTCGCCGGACCTGCCGGCGCTGCGCGCGCCCTATGGCGCCTACATGGCCGGCGCCTATGCCGCCCAGACCGGCGACAACGAGGCCGCGGCGCATTATTTCGGCGCCGCCCTCGCGCGCGACCCCGGCAATGCCGCCCTTGCCAGCCAGTCCTTTCTCAGCGCCCTGCTGGCTGGCCGGCCTGACGCGGCGCGGCTTGCCGTCCGCCTGCCGGGCGACCCGCTCGCCGCCATGACCCTGGCCGATGCCGCGGTTCGCCGGGGCGACTGGAAAGCCGCCGCCGCCCATTTCGCCAGCCTCCCCGCCGAAGGGCTGACCGGACTGGTCCGGCCGCTGCTGCTCGCCTGGTGCGAGGCGGGCGACGCCGACTACGGCGCCGCCATCGCGCGTCTCGGCCGCGCCGCGCAGGCCGGCGCCTTCGCCCCGATCGACCACCTGAACGCGGCCCTCATCGCCGACATGGCAGGGCGTGAGGCGCAGGCGGCCCGGCTCTATGCCGTTACCGCCGCCACCAGCGCCGGGCCGCCCAGCCTGCGGCTTGCCCAGGCGCTGGCCAGCTTCGCCGCACGCGGCGGCCATCCCGCCCAGGCCCGCGCCATTCTCGCCGCGCTCGTCGCCGCCCATCCCGATCTCGGCATTGCCCTGTCCGCGCTCGAACGCGCCGCCGCCACCCCGGTCATCGGTTCCGCCGGTGACGGCATCGCCGAGGCCTATCTGACCCTCGCCGGCACGATAAACCGCCGGCAGGACCCGCTGCTTCGCCGCCTCCTGCTCCGCTTCGCGCTGCGCCTGCGCCCGAACCTTGCCGCCGCCCGCATGCTCGCCGCCGATGACGATGTGCAGGACAAGCACCCCCACGCCGCCGCGGCGCTGCTCGCCGCCATCCCTCCAGATGATCCGCTCTACGCGCCCGCCCTGCTTCAGCGCGCCAACATCCTGATCGGCCTCGGCCAGGGGCGTCCGCTGCTGTCGGCGCTGGCGGCGCTGGCCAAAGCCCATCCGCGCGCCACCGAACCGCTCGCCCTCGCCGCGGATATCGAACGCGCCGCCGGCGACAACGCCGCCGCCATCCGCCTGTCCACCGCCGCGATCGCCCGCGCCGGCCAGCCGCTGCCGGCCCGCGCCTGGTCGCTGTTCTACGCCCGCGCCATCGCCGAGGATCATGCCGGCCAGTGGAAACCCGCCGAGGCCGATCTGCACGAGGCGCTCGCCCTGTCGCCCGGCCAGCCTTTCGTGCTCAACTATCTGGCCTATTCCTGGGCCCTGCGCGGCGAGCGCCTGGCCGAGGCCGAGCGGATGCTGCGCCAGGCCCTCGCCGTCGATCCGCGCGAGGGCGCGATCATCGACAGTCTCGGCTATGTCCTGCTGCGCGAGGGCAAGCTCGCCGAAGCGACGACGACGCAGATCCACGCCGTCCACCTCGCCCCGGACGATCCCGAGGTGAACGCCCACCTCGCCGACATCTATGCCGCCGCCGGTCACCGTCTCGCCGCCGAGCACCAGTGGGAGCGCGCGCTCTCCCTGCATCCCGACGCGAAGCTGCGCGCCCGCATCGAGGCCCGGCTCAAGGCCGCCGCCGCAAGCTGAGAGACCCCGACATGACCGACGCTGCCCCCGGCTTCGCCTGCGCGAAGGTGAACCTCCATCTCCATGTCACCGGCCGGCGGGCCGATGGCTACCACCTGCTCGACAGTCTCGTGGTCTTTCCGCCGGTCGGCGACGAACTGGCGATCGCGCCCGCCGCCGGCCTGTCGCTTGCGGTCGATGGCCCCTTCGCTGCGGCGCTGTCCGGCGAGGATGACAATCTCGTCCTCCGTGCCGCGTCCCGCTTCGCCGTGCATGCCGGCCGCGCGCCGGAGGCCGCCTTCCGCCTGACCAAGTCGCTGCCCGTCGCCTCGGGCATCGGCGGCGGCTCGGCCGATGCCGCGGCGGCGCTGCGCCTGCTCGCGGCGCGCTGGAACGTGCCCATCCCGCCCGATCTCGCTCTCGGCCTCGGCGCCGATGTTCCGGTCTGCCTCGCCCGGCGCCCGGCGCGGATGTCCGGCATCGGCGAGATCCTCGCCCCCGCGCCCGCGCTGCCGCCCTTCGGCCTGCTGCTGGTCAATCCCGGTATCGCGGTCTCGACCCCGGCCATTTTCCGCGCCCGCGCCGGCGGGTTTTCGCCCCCGGCGGTGCTGCCCGCGCGCTGGCCGACCGCCGCGCGCATGGCGACCGACCTCGCCCGCCTCGGCAACGACCTGCAATCCGCCGCCATCACCCTCGCGCCCGTCATCGCTGAGGTGCTCGCCGCCATCGCGGTCTCCGACTCCTGCCTGCTGGCGCGGATGAGCGGCTCGGGGGCGACCTGTTTCGGCGTGTTTCCCGATGCCGAGGCCGCCCGCCGCGCCGCCGTCCGCCTCAACCGCGCGGATTGGTGGTGCTGGGGCGGCGAGGGGCAGATGGCGCCGGCGCAGGGCTGAACCCGCACGCCCCCGGTTGCATCCCCCGCCCGGGACGGGCAAGACGCGGCAAGACGGAGCACGAACCATGCGCGCAGGCATCATCCTCTTCCCCGGCATCAACCGCGAACGCGACATCGCCATCGCCCTCGAGGCGAGCCTAGGCGCCAGGCCGCGCCTCGTCTGGCACCGCGAGACCGACCTCGCCGGGCTCGACCTCGTGGTGATCCCCGGCGGCTTCTCCTATGGCGATTACCTGCGCTGCGGCGCGATGGCGGCGCAGTCCCCGGTGATGCGCGCCGTGGTCGAGCACGCGAAGCGCGGCGGCTACGTGCTCGGCGTCTGCAACGGCTTCCAGATCCTCACCGAGGCGCAGCTTCTCCCCGGCGCGCTGCTGCGCAATGCCGGGCTGCGTTTCCTCTCGATGGACTGCCGCCTCCGCGTCGAGCGCAACGACACGGTCTTCGCCGGCCGGTATGACAAGGGCGCTGTCTTCCGCGCCCCGATGGCGCATGGCGACGGCAACTACATCGCCGATTCCGAAACGCTCGACCGTCTGGAAGGCGAGGGGCTGGTTGCCTTCCGCTATGTCGATGCGACCGGTGCCGCGACGGAAGCCGCCAATCTCAACGGCTCCGCCCGCAACATCGCCGGCATCTACGCCCCCGGCCTGCGCATTCTCGGCCTGATGCCGCACCCGGAAAACCTGGTCGACCCGGCTACCGGCGGCATCGACGGCAAACCCCTGTTCGACAGTCTCAACGCCATCGGGAGGGCGGCATGAACCCCACGGTGATCGACGCCGCGCTGGCCCGCTCCTTTGGTCTGGCCGCCGAGGAATACGACCGCGTCCTCGCCATCATGGGCCGGGTGCCGACGCTCACCGAGCTCGGCATCTTCTCGGTCATGTGGTCCGAGCACTGCTCCTACAAATCCTCCCGCATCTGGCTGAAAACGCTGCCGACCACCGCCCCCTGGGTCATCCACGGCCCCGGCGAGAATGCCGGCGTGGTCGATATCGGCGAGGGCAGGGCGGCGATCTTCAAGATGGAGAGCCACAACCACCCGAGCTTCATCGAGCCCTACCAGGGGGCCGCGACCGGCGTCGGCGGCATCCTGCGCGACGTCTTCACCATGGGGGCCCGCCCGGTCGCCAACCTCAACGCCCTGCGCTTCGGCGACCCGTCGCTGCCGGTGACGAAGCGCGTGGTCGATGGCGTGGTCCGCGGCATCGGCGGCTACGGCAACTGCGTCGGCGTGCCCACCGTCGGCGGCGAGACCAATTTCCACCCCTCCTACAACGGCAATCCGCTGGTCAACGCGATGACCGTCGGCATCGCCGATCAAGACCGCATCTTCCTCTCCGCCGCCGCCGGAATCGGCAACCCGGTCGTCTATGTCGGCTCGAAGACGGGGCGCGACGGCATCCACGGCGCCACTATGGCCTCCGCCGAATTCGGCGCCGACGCCGAGGAAAAGCGCCCCACCGTGCAGGTCGGCGACCCCTTCATCGAGAAGCTGCTGATCGAGGCCTGCCTCGAACTGATGGCGACCGACGCCATCGTCGCGATTCAGGACATGGGCGCCGCCGGCCTCACCTCCTCCTCGGTCGAGATGGCGGGGAAGGGCGGCGTCGGCATCGAGCTTGAGCTTGATGCCGTCCCCCAGCGCGAGACCGGCATGTCCGCCTACGAGATGATGCTCTCCGAAAGCCAGGAGCGCATGCTGATCGTCCTCCAGCCCGGCCGCGAGGCCATGGCCCGCGCCATCTTCGAGAAATGGGAGCTGGACTTCGCCGTCATCGGCCGCATCACCGATACCGGCCGCATCGTGGTGCGCCATCAGGGCCGCACCGAGGCGGATATCGAGCTTGCCCCGCTGGCCGATCAGGCGCCGCTCTACGAGCGCCCCTGGGTGGAACCCGCGAAACCCGCCCCGCTTGGCCCGGTCGAAAGCCCGGTCGCGCCCGGCGCCGCCCTGCTCGCCCTCATCGGCTGCCCCGACCTCGCCTCCCGCGCCTGGATCTGGAACCAGTATGACGGCACCGTCGGCGGGCAGACGCTGCGCCGCCCCGGCCAGGCCGACGCCGCCATCGTCCGCATCGAGGGTAGCCGCCGCGCCCTCGCACTCACCACCGATTGCACGCCGCGCTACTGCGTCGCCGACCCCGAGACCGGCGGCGCGCAGGCCGTCGTCGAATCCTGGCGCAACATCACCGCGACCGGCGCCACCCCCCTCGCGGTGACCGACAACCTGAATTTCGGCAACCCAGAAAAACCCGCGATCATGGGCCAGATCGTCGCCGCCATCCGCGGCATGGGCGAAGCCTGCCGCGCGCTCGACTACCCGATCGTCTCCGGCAACGTCTCCCTCTACAACGAGACCGAAGGCACCGCGATCCTGCCCACCCCGGCGATCGGCGGCCTCGGCGTCATCGAGGATGGCGCCGCCGCCACCGGCATCGCCCTCGCCCCCGGCCTCGACCTCGTGCTGATTGGCGAGACAGGCGGCGAGCTTGGCGCCTCGCTCTTCCTTCGCGAAATCCTCCACCGCGAGGACGGCGCGCCGCCCGCGCTCGACCTCGCGGCCGAGAAGCGCAATGGCGATTTCGTCCGCAGCCAGATCCGCGCCGGCGCCATCGCCGCCTGCCACGACGTGTCGGATGGCGGCCTGCTCGTCGCCCTCGCCGAAATGGCGCTCGCCGGCGACACCGGCATCGCCCTGGCCGCGATCCCCGAAACCCTCGCCCCGCACGCATTCTGGTTCGGCGAGGATCAGGCCCGCTACGTCGCGGCGACGGAAGATGGCCCCGCCCTGCTCGCCGCGGCCGCTGCCGCCGGCATTCCCGCCCGCGCCCTCGGCCGCAGCGGCGGCGATCATTTGACAGGCCCGGACGGCATCGCCATATCAATATCGGAAATCCGTGCCGCGCACGAAGCCTTCTTCGCGCGCTGGTTCGCCTGAACGACGAGGACAATCCCATGGCCATGTCGGCCGCCGAAATCGAGGACATGATCAAGTCCGCCCTGCCGGACGCGCGGATTACCGTGGAAGACCTCGCCGGCGATGGCGAGCACTATGCCGCCACCGTCGTCAGCGAGCAGTTCCGCGGCCTCTCGCGGGTGCGCCAGCATCAGCTCGTCTATGCCGCCCTGCAAGGGCGGATGGGCGGCGTGCTGCACGCCCTCGCGTTGCAGACCTCGGCGCCCGAGTAACGCCGGCGCCCTTTTTCCCCAGGAGATACCCCATGAGCCAGGCCACCGAAAATCAGGCCTTCGCCAGCATCAAGACCGCCGTCGACGAAAACCCCGTCATGCTCTTCATGAAGGGCACGGCGATGTTCCCGCAATGCGGCTTCTCCGCCCGTGTGGTGCAGATCCTCACCCACATGGGCGTCCCCTTCAAGACCGCGAACGTGCTCGAAGACCCCGAGCTGCGCGATGGAATCAAGCAGTTCTCCAACTGGCCGACCATTCCGCAGCTCTACGTCAAGGGTGAGTTCGTCGGCGGCTGCGACATCGTGACCGAAATGTTCCAGTCGGGCGAATTGCAGACCCTGTTCGACCAGAACGGGATCGCCAAGACCGGCGCCTGAGCGTCCCGGCGGGTCCGGTTCCGCGGTGCCGACAGCGCACCCCGTTGCCATGCCACGCGATGGCCTGACCCGCCGTTTCTGCTTCGTCACCGATGAATGGCCGCGCCCAGGCGCTGCCGGTCATCTCGCTTATAATCACGCCCTCATCACCCATCTGCGCGCGGCCGGCCACACGGTCGATCTCTACCTGACCCGTCCGCGCCTGCCCGCGCCGGTAATGCGCCTCGCCCCGGGCGCTGTGCCCGTCGCCGGGCCGGCGTCTTTTCCGTGTCGGTCGCTTCCTTGTCGCCGCCGAGCCGCGCGCCGCCGCCGCCGCCCTGTTGCGCCGCGTCGTCCCCGGCCTGCTGCCGCGCCGCGGCAGTACCGACGTCGTGCTCGGTGCCAGCATTGCGGCGCCCGATTCCGGCTGGATCGCCGGGCGCATCGCCGAGAGCCGGCCCGATGCGATCCTGATCGACACCATCTTCCGTGCCCCGCTGCTCGATGAGCCGTCTTTGACCGGCATCCCGGCGGTGCTGCTCACGCATGATGTGTTTCACCGCCGCCATGCCGCGCTGCGCCTCGCCGGCTACCGCGTCGCCCCCGCCGAGCTCGACCGCGCGCAGGAGGCCGCCCTGCTCGCCCGCGCCGGCACCCTCGTCGCCATCCAGCCCGAGGAGGCCGCGCTGCTGCGGGGCATGTGCCCATCCCGGCGCGTCCTCACCGTGCCGATGCCGGCCATTCCGCTGCCGCGCCCGCCGGGCGCTGCCCGCAATCCGGACCGGCTGGTCTTCGTCGGCTCCGACAACCTGCCGAATCTCGACGGGCTGCGCTGGTTCCTGCGCGAGATCTGGCCCGGCCTGCGCCGCGCCCGGCCGCTGCTGCGGCTCGATCTCGCCGGCGATTGCGGCGCAGCACTCGGCCGCCTGCCGGCCGGGGTGCACCGGCTGGGCCGCATCGCCGATCTCGCGCCGCTGCTGCATTCCGCCAGCCTCGCCATCGCGCCGCTGCGCGCCGGTTCCGGCCTCAAGGTGAAGCTGCTCGATTATGCCCGCCACGGCCTCTGGACGGTCGCCACCCCCGATGCGCGGGCCGGTCTCGCGCCGGATGGCTGCATGCCGGTCTACACGGCGGACAGCGCGTCCAGCTTCGGCGCCACCATCCTCGCCGCCCTTGCCCATGGCGGGGGCGAGGCCGAGGCGCTCGCCTATATCCGCCGCCACTACGCGCCGACAACCATCTTCGCCACGCTGGACGAGGCGCTGCAGCGCGCCTGAGCACCTTCCGATCCGTCCGGATCGGGGATGAAGGCTCTACCCGATCTCGACCAGCAGGTCCTTCGCGTCCACCGCATCGCCCGGCTTCACGTGCAGCGCCTTCACCCGCCCGTCGCGGGGTGCCGCAATCCGCGTCTGCATCTTCATCGCCTCGATCGCGACCAGCGCCTCGCCCTGCGTCACCGCCTGGCCCTCGGCCACCAGCACGCTGGCGATCACGCCGGGCATCGGCGCGCCGATCTCGCCCTCGGCCTGGTCCTGCGCCTTGCGCCGGTGCGCGCGGCTCGGCGTCGCCGCCCGATTCGGCACCTTCACCATGCGTGGCTGGCCGTTCAGCTCGAAGAACACCCGCACATCGCCGTCATCGTCGGTTTCGGTCAGCGTCTGCAACCGGATCACCAGCCGTTTGCCCGGCTCGATATCCACGGCGATGTCCTCGCCCGGCTCCATCCCGTAGAAGAACACCGGCGTCGGCAGCACCGCCACCGGCCCGTAATGCCCGCGCGCCTTGCGGTAGGCGGCATAGACGTCCGGATACATCGCATAGGCGGCCAGCTCGTCCTCGTCGATCTTTGCGCCGCACCGCTTCTCCGCCTCGGCGCGCAGCGCGTCGAGATCGGCCGGCGCCAGCAGCGAGCCGGGGCGGACGGTGTAGGCCGCCTCGTCGCGCAGCGCCTTCGCCTGCAACGCCTCCGGCCATCCGCCCGGCGGCTGGCCGAGATCGCCGCGCAGCATCTCGATGGTCGAGGCCGGGAAGGCGATCTCCCGCGTCGGGTCGAGCACGTCGCCCACCGACAGCCCCTGGCTGACCATCATCAGCGCCATGTCCCCCACCACTTTCGACGACGGCGTCACCTTCACGATATCGCCGAACATCATGTTCACGTCGCGATAGGCGCGGGCGATCTCGTGCCAGCGCTCGGCCAGCCCCATCGAGGCCGCCTGCTCGCGCAGGTTGGTGAACTGCCCGCCCGGCATCTCGTGCAGATACACTTCCGACGCGCCGGACTGCAGGTCGCTCTCGAACGCCGCATACTGCGCCCGCACCGCCTCCCAGTAGAACGACAGCCGGCGGATCGCCACCGGGTCGAGCCCGGCGTCGCGTTCGGTATGCCGCCACGATTCCACCAGCGAGCCGAGGCAGGGCTGCGAGGTCAGGCCGGACATCGGGTCCATCGCCGCGTCCACCGCGTCCACCCCGGCCTCCACCGCGGCCAGCACCGTCGCCGCCGAAATCCCCGACGTGTCATGCGTGTGCAGATGGATCGGCAGCCCCACCGCCTCCTTCAGCGCCCGCACCAGCACGCCCGCCGCCGAGGGTTTCAGCACCCCCGCCATGTCCTTGATCGCGAGGATGTGGCAGCCCGCCGCCTCCAGCTCCTTCGCCAGCCCGACATAGTAGTTCAGCGAATATTTCGCCCGCTCCGGGTCGAGAATGTCGCCGGTGTAGCAGATCGCCCCCTCGGCGAGCCGCCCGCTTTCGCGCACCGCGTCGATGGCGACGCGCATGTTCTCCACCCAGTTCAGGCAGTCGAAGATGCGGAACAGGTCGATCCCGCCCGCCGCCGCGCGCCGCACGAAATGCCGCACCACGTTGTCGGGATAATTGGTGTAGCCCACCCCGTTCGCCCCGCGCAGCAGCATCTGCAACAGGATGTTCGGCACCGCTGCGCGGATCTCGCGCAGCCGCTCCCACGGGCTCTCGGTCAGGAACCGCATGGCGACGTCGAAGGTCGCCCCGCCCCAGCATTCCAGCGAGAACAGCCCCGGCAGCCCGGCGGCATAGGCGGGCGAGGCGGCGACGATGTCGTAACTGCGCATCCGCGTCGCCAGCAGCGACTGGTGGGCGTCGCGCATCGTCGTGTCGGTCACCAGCACCCGCGTCTGCTCGCGCATCCATTGCGCGAATCCCTCGGGCCCGAGCCGCTCCAGCACCTGCTTCGTCCCCTCGACCGGCGCCGCCGCCAGCCGCGGCACCTCCGGCCGCCGCGCGCTCGCCGCCGGCCGCCGCCGCCCCCGCGTCTCCGGGTGCCCGTTCACCGTCACGTCGGCGATGTAGCGCAGCAGCCGCGTCGCCCGGTCGCGCCGGCGGGGCAGGGCGAACAGCTCCGGCGTGGTGTCGATGAACCGCGTGGTGTAATCCCCGGCGCGGAACGCGGGATGCGTCAGCAGCGCCTCCAGGAAGGGCAGGTTGGTGCTCACCCCGCGGATGCGATACTCGCGGATCGCCCGCACCATCCGCGCGATCGCCTCCTCCGGCGTCGGCGCCCAGGCGGTCACCTTCTCCAGCAGCGCGTCGTAGAAGCGTGTCACCACCGCGCCGGAATAGGCCGTCCCGCCATCGAGGCGGATGCCGAAGCCGAACGCCCCGCGATAGGCGGAAATCCGTCCGTAATCCGGAATGAAGTTGTTCTCCGGGTTTTCCGTGGTGATCCGGCATTGCAGCGCGTGCCCGTCGAGCACGATCGCCTCCTGCGCCGGAATCCCGGTCTCGTCCGGCCGCCCGATCCGCCCGCCCTCGGCGATGCGGATCTGCGCCTTCACGATGTCGAGCCCGGTCACCACCTCGGTCACCGTGTGCTCCACCTGGATGCGCGGATTGACCTCGATGAAATAGAACCGCCCGGTCTCGCGGTCGAGCAGGAACTCCACCGTGCCTGCGTTGCGGTAATCGGTCGCCCGGCCGATCGCCAGCGCCGCCGCGCACAGCCCCGCGCGCGTCTCGGCGTCGAGATACGGCGCCGGCGCGCGCTCGATCACCTTCTGGTGCCGCCGCTGGATCGTGCAGTCCCGCTCGAACAGGTGCACGAGATTGCCGTGCGAATCGCCGAGGATCTGCACCTCGACATGCCGCGCCCGCCGCACCAGCTTCTCGAAATACACCTCGTCATTGCCGAACGCCGCCAGCGCCTCGCGCCGCGCCGTCTCCACCTGCTCGGCCAGCCCCTCCGCGCCCTCGATTGGCCGCATCCCGCGCCCGCCGCCGCCCCAGGAGGCCTTGAGCATCACCGGATAGCCGATCTCCGCGGCGATCCGCCCGATCTCCGCCGCATCCCGCGGCAGCGGTGCGGAGGCCGGCATCACCGGCACGCCCACGCTCTCGGCGAGCTGCCTGGCCGCCACCTTGTTGCCGAGCGTGCGCATCGTCTGCGGCGCCGGCCCGATGAACGCGATCCCCCGCGCCGCGCAGGCCTCGGCGAATTCCGGATTTTCCGACAAAAACCCGTAGCCCGGATGGATCGCGTCGGCCTTCGCCTCCTCGGCGACGCGCAGCACCTCCTCGATCGACAGATACGCCTCGATCGGCCCCATCCCCTCGCCGATCAGATAGGCCTCGTCCGCCTTGAACCGGTGCAGCGACAGCTTGTCCTGCTCGGCATAGACGCCGATCGTGGTAATCCCCAGCTCGGTCGCCGCCCGGAACACCCGGATCGCGATTTCCGACCGGTTCGCCACCAGCAGTCGCCTGAATGTCTGCACCGCCCTGTGCCTCCCTTGTCATTTTTTGAAGAGCCGAGCCTATGGTCTCCCGGCAACGAGGGCAAGGCGTTTTTGTGCGCTGCGAAAAACCCGGCGCGGGACGGGCGGTTTCCTCCTGACGGCGCATGCTTTAATAACGAAACAGAACATTAAGCACGTTCAAGACGAAACTTTAACCATTTCGCCGCGCCCAGCCGTTGGCGGCCACGGCCCCCGGCCCGACATGGCGGCAGGCGCAAGGAGCAGACAATGTCCGGATCGAAGTCCCTGAAACGAACCGCCTCGGCGCTGATCGCCGTCTCCCTGCTTGCCGGCTGCGCCCAGCAACCGGGCCAGGGCAATGGTGCCGTCACCAACACCGCCGGCGGCGCCCTGCTCGGGGCGGCCGGCGGCGCGCTGATCGGCGCGCTGGCCAGCGGCGGCCATGCGCGCGGTGCGCTGATCGGCGCAGCTGGCGGCGCCGCGGCCGGCGCTCTCGGCGGCTATCTCTGGAACCAGCATCTCCAGGCCCAGCAGCAGCAGCTCAGCCAAACCGCCCAGGGCACCGGGGTGCAGGTCAGCCGCACCGCGGACAACCGGCTGAAGATCAACATCCCCGCCAATGCCGGCTTCGCCACCGGCAGCGCCAATCTCAACCCGCGGATCGATCCCATCCTCGGGCAGCTCGCCAGCGGCCTCGCGCAGAACCCCGCCGAGACGGTCCAGGTGATCGGCTATACCGACAATACCGGCTCGAACGCGATCAACTATCCGCTCTCCCTGCACCGGGCCGACAGCGTGAAGGCGTTCCTCACCGCCCAGGGTGTCGCGCCGCAGCGCATCGCCACCTCCGGCATGGGCCCGCAAAACCCGGTCGCGAGCAACGCCACCGCCGCCGGCCGTGCCGCCAACCGCCGCGTCGAAATCTACGTCGCCGCTCCCGCCAGCCCCGCCGGCTGACCGGGCGCCTGCCTGCTGGCCCCGCGCCGGTTTCGCTCCGGCGCGGGCGCCGCGCCGATTATCCCGCGGCGCGTTCCAATCGCGTTGATTATCCTGCGGCGCGCTCCAGGCGCGCCGCGGCTCGCGCCCGGCCGATCAGCGGCAGCAGCGCCGCTAGCTCCGGCCCGTGGCTCTCCCCGGTCAGCGCCAGCCGCAGCGGCAGATACAGCGCCTTGCCCCGCGCCCCGCTCGCCGCCGCCACCGCCCCGGTCCATCCCTTCCAGGTCGCCTCGTCCCACGGCTCCGGCGGCAACAGCTCCAGCGCCGTCTGCAGCAGCGCGGCCGCCTCCGGCAGCGCTGGCGTCTCGATCTCGCCGCTCACCACCTCCCACCACAGCCGCGCTTCCGACAGCAGGTCGAGATTCCCCCGCACCGCCATCCAGAATTCTGCGCCGCACCCCTCGGGCAGGCGCTCGGCCACCGCCTCGAACGGCAGCCCATGCAGCACCCGCCGGTTCAGCGCCAGCAACTGCTTCGGATCGAAGCGCGGCGCCCCGCGCGAGAAATCGCCAATGTCGAACGTCCCGGCCAGCTCCTCCAGCGTCAGCGGCTCCGGGTCGCGCCGGCTGCCCAGCCGTGCGAGGTACGACACCAGCGCCATCGCCTCGATCCCGTCGCGCCGGAACTGCCGCACCGAAACGCTGCCCGCCCGCTTCGACAGTTTTTCGCCCGTCACATCCGAAATCAGCGGCAGATGGCCGAAAGCCGGCACCGCCCGCCGCGGCTCCAGCGCGCGCATGAGGTCGATCTGCACCGCCGTGTTGGTCACATGATCCTCGCCGCGGACCACATGCGTCACCCCCAGCTCCAGATCGTCCACCACCGAGGTGAAGGTATAGAGCGGCGTGCCGTCGGCGCGGATCAGCACCGGGTCGGATACGGTGCCGAGCGCCACCTCCCGCCGCCCCAGCACCAGGTCGTTCCACGCCACCGCCCCGTCCGACAGCTTGAACCGGAAATAGGGCCGCTTGCCGCCCGCCTCCGCCGCCGCCCGCTGCTCGGCCGTCAGGCTCAGCATCGCCCGGTCATAGACCGGCGGCAGATGCCGCTTCGCCCGCAGCGCCCGCTTCGCCGCGAGTTCCTCCTCCGACTCGAAACACGGATAGAGCAGCCCCGCCGCCTTCAGCCGCTCGGCCGCCGCCGCGTAGCGGTCCATCCGGTCGGACTGCCGCGCCGTCTCGTCCCAGGCGATGCCGAGCCAGCGCAGATCCTGTTCGATCCCCGCCTCGTATTCCGGCTTCGAGCGCTCGCGGTCGGTATCGTCGATGCGTAGCAGCAAACTGCCGCCCATCGCCCGCGCGGCGAGGGCGTTGACCACCGCGAGGCGTGCATTGCCCGCGTGCAGATGACCGGTGGGGGAGGGCGCGAAACGGAACTTGACCATGCCTCTCCGCTAGCATGGCATGATTGCGCCGGGCGAGAGGCCACGCGCGCATTTTCATGGCATAGTTGCAGCTCGTCCGGGAGAGCAAACACGTGAGCGCCACCGTCCAGACCCGCCCGCAGGCCGCCGGCCGCGCCACCATGGCCGTTCTCGTCGGCGTCAGCATCTGCCACATGCTGAACGACATGCTGCAGGTCCTGCTGCCGGCGGTCTATCCGCTGCTCAAGGGCGGCTTTCACCTGAATTTCGCGCAGATCGGGCTGATCACCCTGGTCTACCAGGCCACCGGCTCGCTGCTGCAACCGCTTGTCGGCCTCTATACCGATGCGCGGCCGCTGCCCTATTCGCTGCCGGTCGGCATGGCGCTGTCGATGTCCGGCATCGTCACCATCGCCTACGCGCCGAGCTACGGCATTCTGCTGGCCGGCGCCTGCCTGCTCGGCATGGGCTCCTCGATCTTCCATCCCGAATCGGCGCGCATCGCCCGTGCCGCTTCCGGCGGCCGGCACGGCTTCGCCCAGTCGATCTTCCAGGTCGGCGGCAATTTCGGCCAGTCGCTCGGCCCGCTGCTCGCGGCCTTCTTCATCCTGCCGCGCGGGCGGGCGAGCATGGCCTGGTTCGCCATCGCCGCGCTTTGCGGCATGGCGATCCTCACCGCGCTCGGCCACTGGTTCCGCGCCAGCGGCCACGCCCGCCCGCGGCAGCGGACAGCGCTCACCGCCGCCGACCTCGATACGCGCAAGGTGCTGGTGCCGCTGATCCTGCTCGGCGTGCTGATGATGTCGAAATTCGTCTATCTCTCGAGCATCAACTCCTATTACATCTTCTACCTGATGCACCGCTTCGGTCTGAAGGTGCAGGCCGCGCAGATCGACCTGTTCATCTTCCTCGCCTCGGCGGCGGCGGGAATCATGATCGGCGGGCCGATCGGCGACCGGGTGGGCCGGCGCACCGTGATCATCGGCTCCATCCTCGGCGTGCTGCCCTTCACCCTCGCGCTGCCCTACGCGGGCGAGACCATGACCGTCGTGCTCTCGATCATCATCGGCCTGATCCTCTCCTCGGCCTTCGCCGCGATCGTGGTCTATGCCAACGAGCTTGTGCCGGGCCGGGTCGGCGCCGTCTCCGGCCTGTTCTTCGGCCTCGCCTTCGGTCTTGCCGGGCTCGGTGCCGCCGGCCTCGGCGTGGTGGCGGACTGGACCAGCATCACCACCGTCTACCAGATCTGCGCGGTGCTGCCCGCGCTCGGCATTGTCGCGCTCTGGTTGCCGAAACTGCACTGAGCGCGCGCGGTTGGCGTTTCCCGGCCGGGGCGGCTATGCAGGGCCGATGCGGAGACCAAGATGCCAGCTGCCGTGAAATCCTCGCCCGCCGCCCTGCCCGCCGAGCCCACCCAGGCGCGCCGATTCGGCAAGGCGCGCACGGCGCAGGCGAGTGCCGTGCTCGAAGACTATGTCGAGCTGATCGCCGACCTGATCGCGATCAACGGCGAGGCGCGGCCGATCGACATCGCCCGCCGCCTCGGCGTCTCGCACCCGACGGCGGTGAAGACCATCGCCCGGCTCAAGCGCGAGGGGCTGGCCACCGCGAAACCCTATCGCGGCGTCTTCCTGACCGAGGCGGGCCAGGCGCTGGCCGAGCGCGTGCGCACCCGGCACCGGCTGGTGGTCGCCCTGCTCAAGGCTGTCGGCGTGCCGCCCGAAACCGCCGAGGCCGATGCCGAGGGCATCGAACACCACGTGTCGGACATCGCGCTGAACGCCTTCAGCCGCTACCTCCAGTCCCGCGGCTGATCAGCCCGGACGGGCATCGTCCAAACAGGCAGGGGGTCTGCTTGCGCTGGATCAAGGGGGGATCAGCTGTCGCCGCCTAGCCTCTGCCCGCCGGCGTGCCATGGGCGCGCCAGCGCAGCGCACAGGCAGAGGAGACCAGTTGCCATGTTCATCCATCGTCCCCGCCCCGCGGGATCGTTCCGCCCGGCCCGCCGCGCCGTGCTCGTGTTCACCGCGTCGGGCCTGGCCTCGCTCGCCGCCGGCCGTGCCTTCGCCCAGGACCAGACCCGTACCCAGGATCAGCTTCGCACCCTGGACCAGACCCGCACGCAGGACCAGCAGCGCCTGCTCGACCAGCAGCGCCTGCGCGAGCGTCAGCAGGATCGACTGCATCAGCGCGCCGACGCCGAGACCGAACGGCTCCGTGCGCGCGAGCAGGAACGCCAGCGCGAGCGCGATCGCGAACGCGAACACGCGAGGATACAGGAGCGCGAGAGAGCCCAGACCCAGGCCCGCGATCAGGCGCAGACCCAAACTCAGTCGCAGACACGCGGCGCGCCCGGCATGTCCGGCGGCGGCATCGGTGCCGGCACGGGGGCCGGCATGGGGGCCGGCATGGGTGGCGGTATCGGTGGCGGCATGGGGGGCGGTGGCGTGGGCGGCGGCGGGCGCGGCGGGCGCTGAGCGGGAAGAGCGAGAGCACTTTCCGATCCATCCGGATCGGATGTAGTGCTCCATGATATTGATAAACAGAGCATCTTTATCCGATCAGATGACACCATCTGATCGGATGACGCTCTATGTCCGGCGCTTCAGGAACAGCAGCGCCAGCGCGAGAAGTATGGCGCCGAAGATCAGCTGGCGCGCGCCCTCGGAAATGTTCAGCGTCACCAGGATGGCCTGAAGCAGAACAACGGTAAGCGCGCCGGCGATGCTGCCGGCGTAGCCGCCGTCGCCGCCGGAAAGCCGGGTGCCGCCAATGACCACGGCGGCGATCGGCGGCAGCAGATAATCGTTGCCCATGCCAAGATAGGCCTGCGAGGCATAGCCGCTCAGCAACAGCCCCACGAAGGCCGCGCAGAGCGCGCTGGTGATGAAGACCAGCGCATGCACGCGCCCGACCGGCACGCCCGAGAGCAGCGATGCCGCCGGGCTGTTCCCGATCGCATAGACCGAGCGGCCGAACGGCATCCTGCGCAAGGCCACGATCGCGGCGCCGCCGCAGGCGATCCAGACCAGGAACGCCGCCGGCATGACCCCCACATTGCCGAGGGCGAGGGCGCGCGCGGCGCCGGGGATATGGGTCGTGGGCGCGACCGCATTGGTATAGACCAGCGTGATCCCCTGAAGCATCAGGTTGACGCTGAGCGTCCAGATCAGCGAGTGCACCCGCAGCACGAACACGCCGAGCGTGTTCAGCAACCCCACGCTGACGCCGATCATGATGACGACCGCGAAGGCGACCCACTGATGGCCGTAGACCGAGGCGAGATTGGTGCTCAGGATGGCCGAGAGCGTGATCGTCCACGGCACCGAGAGATCGATCTGGCCGATCAGGATCGCCAGCGTCTCGCCGATCGCGATGAGGCCGATAAAGGTCGCCTGCACGAGTTGCAGCCGCAGCGTTCCCCAGGCGAGGAACTCGCGATTGACCGCGACGGCGCAGCCATAGACGAGCAGCAGGATGAGATAGGCGAGCAGCGCCCGCCGCGCCGCCGGCCGGATCGCGATGCCGGAGAGCGCCGTCACGACCGCAGAACCGTGAGCCAGTTGCCGCCACGCAGCAGGCGCAGCCCGCCAAGGGCCAGAACGGTCATCAGGATCAGCCCTTCGATGCAATCCTGCCAGAAGGCGGAGACGTTGAAGACGCCGAGGGCGTTGAGGATGATCGAGAGCAGGAAACTGCCGAGGATCGGGCCGATGGCCGTGCCGCGCCCGCCGGTGAGGGCGACGCCGCCAAGCACCGCGGCGGCGAGCGAGTTCAGCGTGTAGATGCTGCCGATGGTGGGATCGCCCGATGTCGTTTCGGCGGCGAGGAACAGGGCGGCGATCGCGGCGAACAGCCCGGCCAGCACGTAGCTGATCAGCTCCACGCGGCGGACCGGCAGGCCGGAGACGCGCGCGCTTTCGGCATCGTCACCGACCGCGACGATGAACCGGCCGAGGCGGGAGCGGAACACGGGAAGCCAGGCCAGCAGCACGGCCGCTGCCAGCAGCACCACCGAAAACGGCAGAATACCCCAGTTTCCGGTGAGCGCATTGGCGAAGCCGGCGGGAATGGTCCCGCCCGGGCGCGGCAGGACGATCAGTGCCGCGCCGCCATAGATGAACGAGGTGCAGAATGTCGCGATCAGCGGTTCCACGCGCCCGTAGGCGATGATCAGCCCGTTCACCGCGCCCAGCCCGAGCCCGATCAGCAGCGACAGCACGACGATGCCGCCGATGCCGAGCGGGCTGCCCTGCATCGTCGTTGCCGCGAAGCAGTTGACCAGGGTGATCTCGGCGCCGATCGACAGATCGAGGCCCGCGCCGAGCAGCACGATGGTCTGGCCGATCGCGGCGAGGGCGAGCGGCACCGAAACATTGGCGAGGCTGGCGAGGCCGAAGGGCGAGAGGATCAGCGGCTGGCGCAGCGCATAGAGGCCGATCACCACGGCAAGGCCGATGGCGCAGGAGACCGGCCCCAGATGCTTCTCAAGCCGCCCGCGCCGGCGATGTGCTGCGGGGTGTGCCGTTTCAGGCGGCTTCATGCGCGGCCTCGTGGAAGGAGAGATCGAGAATGTTCTGCTCGGTGATCGCCGCCCCTTCGAGCGTTCCCGAGACCCGGCCCTCGCGGAACACCAGAACACGGTTGCACAGCAGCGGAAACTCCGAAATGTCGGTGGAGTAGAACAGCACGGCGGTGCCCTGCGCCGCGAGGTCGCGGATCACGCCGAAAAGCTCGCGCCGCGCCCCGGCATCCACCCCCCGCGTGGGGTCGCAGAAGATATAGACCGGCATGCGCCGCGCCAGCCATTTGGCGACGACGACCTTTTGCTGGTTCCCGCCGCTCAGGCTGCCGAGCGGTGCAGCCGCACTGGAACACTTGATGCCGAGGCGGCGGACATACTCGTCCACGAGGTCCGCCTCGGCGCGCCGGCTGAGTAGCAAACCCCGGCGCAGCGAGCCGAGCACGGTGATGGCGATGTTTTCCGCGATGCTGAGGCCGAGAAAGCCGCCGAGCGTCTTGCGGTCATCCGGGATCATCGCGATCCCCGCCGCGATCGCATCGCGCGGCTGGCGTGGCCGCAAGGCCCGGCCGCCTACCTCGATGATCCCTTCCAGTCCGCGGCGGAACAGGCCGAACAGGGCGAAGAGGAATTCCTTCTGTCCCTGGCCTTCGAGACCGGCAAGGCCGAGCACCTCGCCGCGGCGCAGGTCGAATCCGATATCGGCGAAATGCGGCGCCAGGGTGAGGCCGCCCACGCGCAGGATCGTGTCGTCCGGCCGGCCGGCATAGGCGGCCGCGCGCGCGCCGGCCTGCCGCTCCTGCCAGGCCTCGCCCAGCATCAGCGAGAGCGCCTTGTCGCGGCTGAAATCGCCGGGCGGAAACTCGCCGACCTTCTCGCCGCTGCGCAGGATGGAAACGCGGTCCGCCAGCCGCTCGATTTCGCCGAGCCGGTGCGAGATCAGCACGATCGCCGCCCCACGGTCCCGCAGCCGTTCGATGACCGTGATCAGGTGCTCGACCTCGGCGATGGAGAGAGCGGAGGTCGGCTCGTCGAGGATCAGCACGCGCGGGTCGGTCGAGAGCGCCTTCGCGATCTCGACGAGTTGCGCCTGGGCCAGCGGAAGATCGCCGACGGTCGCATCCGGTTCGATATCTGACGCGCCCAGCATCGCCAGCAGGGCGCGCGCCCGCTCGCGCATCGCCGCGGCGTCGATCCAGTAGCCGCCGCGCAGCTTTTCCTGGCCGATGAGGATGTTCTCGGCAACGCTCAGGCTCGGGAACAGCGAGAGTTCCTGGTGCACGGTGGCGATGCCGGCGGCGAGGGCGGCGCGCGGGCTGGCGAACCGCATGGCGGCGCCGCCGACCTCGATGCTGCCATCGTCCGGCTGCTCGATGCCGGCGAGCAGCTTGACCAGCGTGCTCTTGCCGGCGCCGTTCGCGCCGAGCAGGGCGTGAACCTCGCCCGGATAGAGCGCGAGATCGGCCCGGCGCAGGGCAACGACGCCGCCAAAGCGCTTGGACAGGCCGGTTGCCGCCAGGGCCGGCGCGCAAGCGGCGCCCGCGCCGGCTGCCCGCCGGGTTCCGTCAGCCGCGATTGGCACCGGCCTTGCCCTTGTGTCCTCGTCCCCGCTTTGCCTCAGCTGCCGTGGACCACGGCGCCGACCGGGATCTTCACCCCGCATTGCGGAATGTCGATATCGGTGACGAAGCTGTTCGGCAGCTTCGGGAAGTAGTTGACGCCGGCCTTCATCTGCGCCGTCGTCACCGGATTGAGCGGGATGTTCGCGGTGCGCGGCAGGCTCTGGCCGTCGAGTGCGGCGATCGCAGCACGGATCGCGGCGGCAGCCAGCGCCGGCGACTGGCCGATGACCAGCGCCGGGATATGATGCGCGACCGCGAGCTTCATGAAGCCGTTATCCGACTCGCTCGTCATCGGCGCCAGCTTCGCCTTGACCTGCAGGAAGGCCTGGAGCGCGCCGGTGGCCCCTTCGGTGCCCCACACGCCGGCGATGTCGTGGCTGGTCGAGAGCGCATCGGCGGTGACCTTCTGGTTCACACCCACATCCCAGTTGCCATAGACCTGCTTGACCGTGATCCCGGCCGATGTCTTGAACACGGCCATGGCGCCGTCGCCCTGGTCGTTGTCGACAGTGGTGCCGGCCAGGCCGCGGACCATCAGGATCCTGCCCTTGCCGCCGGTTTCCTTCGTGAGAAACTGCGCCCACATGCGGCCCATCGCCGCCTGGTCCTCGTTGATGTTGATCGCCTTGTCGGTCGTCACCGTGTTGTCGAAGGCGACGACGACGATGCCGTGACTGACCGCTTCGTTGATCACGCTGTTGAGGCCGGAGGGCGAGGCGGCATCGACGACGATGGCATTGTAGCCGCTCAGGATCATCTGGCGGATCTGGGCCACCTGCTGGGCGACGTTGTTGCCGGCGTTCTGGATCTCGAATTTCGAGATATATTTCGCGACCGCCGGCTGCTTCACATAGGCGCGGGCGATGTTCAGCATCTCGGTGCGCCAGTTGTTGCCGTAATACGAGTTGCTGAACGCGATCTTGTAGGGCCCGTGCTTCGCCTTGGCCGCGACCATCGGGGTCGCTGCCGTCTGCGGAACGAAGCAGGCGGCGAGGCTTTTCGGCGCGACGAGGCTGTCGGCGGCGGCGGTGCCCGTCGCGGCGAGCATGGTCGCCGCGGCAAGAGCGGAAACGATGGAATGACGCATGTTGTTATCCTCCCTGTCTGGCTGCCCGGGCTTCTCCCGTGGCGGGCCGGTTGGTCGTTGATGGGTTGGCCTTGACCGGTGTGCTGCGGCGTTGCGGCCTCGTCATGCCCCCGTGCCGGCTTCCTGCCGGCCGCGGGAGAGCTGCATCGCGCAGTCGATCGCCTCGATCAGGCTCTGCTCGCTGGCGATCCCCTTGCCGGCAATGTCGAATGCGGTTCCGTGATCGACCGAGGTGCGGATGATCGGCAGGCCGAGCGTCACGTTCACGCCGCTCAGGGCCTGCCATTCGCCGGTCGCGGGATCGACCGAAAAGCCCAGCAGCTTGACCGGAATGTGCCCCTGATCGTGATACATCGCGACGACGGCGTCGAACTGGCCGGCCCGCAGCTTGACGAACACGGTATCGCCCGGAACTGGCCCGGTCAGGTCGTACCCGTCGCGGCGCATCTCCTCGATCGCCGGCGTGGTGATGTCGATGTCTTCCCGGCCGAACAGGCCGTTCTCGCCGGCATGCGGATTGAGCGCGGCAATGCCGATCCGCGGCCGGGCGATGCCCAGAAGGTGCAGCGCCCCCGATGTCAGCTCGATCACCTGGCGCAGCCGCTCGCGGGTCAGCCGCCCCGGCACGTCCCGCAGCGCGACATGGGTGCAGACATGGCTTACCCGCATGTTGCCGTGAACCAGCAACATCACCGAATTGCGCGCGCCGGTCAGGTCTGCGAGCAGCTCGGTATGGCCGCCATAGTGGTGGCCGGCGAGGTTGAGCGCTTCCTTGTTGATCGGCGCGGTGCAGATCGCATCGACCCGCCCCGCCATGGCCATCCGCACGGCGAGCGCGATGGACTGGTAGGCGATTTCGCCCGCCACCGCCGAAACCTTGCCGGGGACGATGCCGGCGGCGTCCGGCCCCGCTTCGACCACGGCCAGAGGCGGCAGCATGCCCCCCGCGCTGTCGGCCGGCACGGTCTCGAAGCCCGGGTGCAGGTTCAGCCGCTCGCACGTTTCCGCAAGACTGCGCGCCGATCCGGTCACCACGAGGGACAAGTCGCCGGCGGCGATGCGCCCCTGCAGCCGCGCCGCTGCCCTGACAACGATTTCCGGACCGATCCCGGCCGGATCACCCATCGTGATCGCGATACGCGCAACGCCCACCGGTCAGCCCCCAGACATTATGACAGCGCTACCATGGTCCAGCGCGCTTGTGCTGTCAACAATCGCGGCCCGGCCGTTGCCTCCGGTTCACGCGCCGGCGGCGAGCAGGCGGGCGAGGAAATCCGGCCCGCCGAAGGCGCCCGACCGCGAGATCAGCGTGGTCCCGTCCCAGGCGCCGCCGATCATCCGGGAAACCGGCACGCCGGACACGATCTCGCCGCCGGGATGCAGGGCGGCCGCCCCGACGGCCTTGCATACCGCGTCGAGCGTTTCGCCACCGATCACGATGATCTCGGCGGGCTTCGCCAGCCTCGGCAGGGTTGCGCGCAGGCGGGCCTCGATGGCGGCGGCGGCGGCATCGGCCGCCAATCCGTCGGGCAGCCCGGGTGTGACGATGCAGTTGCCATGCTCAAGGCTGGCCGCAATCCGAAGGGCCGCCCGTTCCGCATCCTCCCCGAGCGGTATCCGCGCCGCCACCGCTGCCGGAACCGCGGCGATCTGCCCGCGCGTCACACAATGGTTCGAGCCGATGATCGCCAGCCGCAGCCCGGGGCGCGGCACGATCAGAGGCGGCGCGCGCCCGGCGAGCGCCCGAGCAAGGCCGGCGCTGCCGCACCAGAGGATCGGTGGGCCGTCTCTCCGTGCTGCGGCGACGAGCCGGTCCAGATCGTCCTGTTCGATCGCATCGCAGACCAGCACCGTCCCCGGCGCGGCGGCGAGACCGGCGTCGGCCGCAATTCCTCCCGGTATCTGCGCGGTGCGAAGCCCCACCCTCGCAAGCTCATGCGCCGCGCTGCGCTCCAGCCGCACGAGCGCGCCATCCGCGCGGGGGGCGTATTGCCGCCCGCCCCGCGTGATCCGCTGCTGGGCAGGGAAGGCCGGCGCGAAAACGCAGAGCTGGTCCGGCCCGGCCTGCAGCGCCATCGCGATGGCCTCCGGCCAGTGTCCGCGCAGCAGGCTGTCGATCTTCAGGAACCTGAGTTCGGCCCCCGCGAGGAAGGCGGTCGCGCCGTCCATACGCGCAGCCGCCGCCGCAGCGTCCAGATCCCGCGCATTGGTGCTGATCGCGGCGCTGGCGGGCACGGCGCCGCCGGTGTCCGTGCCGAGCAGGACCGCAAGATCACGGTCGAGGACCGTGAATTGCACCGCCGCATCCAGGGCGCCGGTCAGGTCATCGGCAACAAGGCGTATGGATGTCATCCTTGCCCCACCAGCGCATCCCTCCGACGCTCAGCCGCGCAGGCGGGTGACTGTGGCCGTGGTGGAATGGCCGGGCAGGAGTTCGGCGAGCATCACGCGCCCTCCCCAGGATTCGACCTCGCGGGCGCCCACCACGGTGTCGTGCGTGTAGTCCGCGCCCTTGACGAGCACATCCGGCCGGATGACGGAGAGCAGGTCGAGCGGCGTGTCCTCTTCGAAGATCACTACGAGATCGACGCTCGCCAGCGATGCCAGGACCGCCGCGCGGGCCGCCTCCGGCTGGACCGGGCGGGTCGGCCCCTTGAGGCGGCGCACCGAACTGTCGGCGTTGATGCCGACGATCAGCCGGTCGCATCCGGCGCGGGCCTGTTCGAGCAGATGGACATGGCCGGGATGCAGCAGGTCGAAACAGCCATTGGTGAAGCCGACCCGCCAGCCGCGCTGCCGCCAGCGTTCCGCCGCTTCGGCGGCCGCCTGCCTGGTCACTACCTTGCGCAGCGCGCCGGATGCCGGCTTCACCGCATCCATCAGGTCGTTGGGGCGGGCCACGGCGGTGCCCACCTTGCCGACGACGAGACCGCCCGCGATGTTGGAGAGCCTGGCCGCCACCTCAAGGTCGAGCCCGCTTGCCAGCCCGGCCGCGAGCACGGCCACAACCGTATCCCCGGCACCGGAGACATCGTAGACCTCGGAGGCCTCCGCAGGATAATGCCGCACGGTGTCGGCGGTGACGAGGCTCATGCCGTCCTCCGAGCGCGTGCACAGCACGGCGCCGAACCCGAACCGGGCAATGGCCTCGCGGGCCGCCGCGACGATCGCGGCCTCCGTCGAGAGATCGCGGCCCGTCGCCTCGGCGAGTTCGCGGCGGTTCGGCGTGATGACGTCCGCCCCGGCATAATGCGACCAGTCCGCCCCCTTGGGATCGACGATCAGCATCCGGCCGATCGCACGCGCGCTGGCGATCAGGTTGCGGGCGATCGCGGGGCGAGCACGCCCTTGCGATAATCCGAGAGCACGGTGACCGAGGTCGCCGCCATCGCGTCGGAGGCGATCTTGAGCAGCCGTTCGCCGAGCTTTTCGGGCAGTGGCGCCGCCAGCTCGCGATCCGCGCGGATGAGATGCTGGCCGGCGGCGATGTAACGCGTCTTCACCGTCGTCGCCCGGCCGGTTTCCACCAGCAGCCAGGGCTCGACATTGGGCTGCCCGCCGATCAGCGCCGTAAGGTCGGACCCCTCCTGGTCGTCACCCACCACGGAGACGAACGCCGCCGCGGCATCGAGGGCGGTGAGATTGCGGACAACGTTTCCCGCCCCGCCCGGCATCGCGATTTCCCGCGTGACCGTCAGGATCGGAACCGGGGCTTCCGGACTGATCCGCTCGACCCGACCATATGCGTAGCGGTCGAGCATCAGGTCGCCCACCACCAGAACGTTCGCCCGCGCCAGACCCCGGATCGCCGAGATCAGGTCATACCCAACATGCTCCGACATGACTCTCTCGCTAGCTTGCGCGGCGGCAGCGGGCAAGCGGTTTCGTGCACTTTGCATGACACGGCGTTGCCCGGCGGCGTCATCGGCGTGCGCCAACAAATGCGCGGCGATGGCAAAATCGGCGCACTGCCTCTATTTAACGGCCATGACCGATCTGCCCCCTTTTCTCGACCGTACCCGCCCCGACGTCCCCGATATCGTCGTGCCACGGGGCGTTACGCCGTTTTTCCTGCCAAATCAGCCTGTTCGCGGCCGTCTGGTCCGTCTTGGCCCGCTGGCTGACGCGCTGCTCAACCGCCACGACCATGCCCCGCCGGTGCGGGCGCTGCTGGGAGAGGCGCTGGCGCTCGTCGCCAGCCTCGCCACCGCGCTGAAATTCACCGGCAGCTTCTCGCTGCAGGCCAAGGGCGACGGCGCCGTGCCGCTGCTGCTCGCCGACTGCACCGATGGCGGGGCGCTGCGCGGCTATGCCCGCCTGTCCGACGAGATCGCGCTGCCGGAAGAGGCCTTCGCGCGGGCGATGATGGGCGATGGCTATCTCGCCTTCACCGTGGATCAGGGGCCAGACATGGAACGCCACCAGGGCATCGTCTCGCTCGAGGGGCAAAGCCTGTCGGACATGGCGCATCATTATTTCGAGACATCCGAGCAGCTGCCCTGCCAGATCCACCTTGCCGCCGCCGAAACGCCGGCCGGCTGGCGCGCCGCCGCCCTCGTGATCGAGCGGATCGCCGGTGCCGGCGGCATCGATCCCGCCCTGAGCGAGGCCGAGCAGGAAGAGGCCTGGCGAACCGCCAAAATCCTCGCCGCCACCATCACCGACGCCGAATTGCTCGACGACGCGCTGCCGCCCGAACGGCTGCTCTACCGGCTGTTTCACGGCGAGGGCATTGCGGTCGACCGGCCGCGACCGCTCGCCTATGGCTGCCGCTGCTCGCGCGCCCGGCTTTCGGACGTGCTGGGCGGGTTTTCCGGGGACGATCTCGATCACATGACCATCGACGGGGACATCACGATGACCTGCGAATTCTGCAATGTCGATTTCCGTTTTCCACGCGGCGAGATCAGCGTCGCGACACAGGCCGACGGTCAGGGAGGCGTGTCATGAGGCGCCGCGTGTTCGCCGGAATGGTCATCCTGCCGCTCGCCCTTTCGGCCTGCGCGAGCGAGCCGCCCCCGCCGACCACGTTTGCCCGGCTCGACTACGCCTATCTGCCGCCGATCACCCTGAAAGTCGCCAGTATCCAGATTCGCAATGATTACCAGCCCGGGCCCGATGCCGCGCAGGTGATCGAGCAGGCGCCGGAAACGCCCGCGCGGGTGCTGGAGCGCATGGCGCGGGAGCGGCTGGTGGCCAATGGCAGCCCCGGTTCGGCCGTTTTCGTGATCCGCCAGGCCTCGCTCCGCCAGGTCGGCGATACGCTCGTCGGCACCATGACGGTTGACCTCAACGTCCGCACCAGCAACGGCCAGCGGGTTGGCTACGCCGAGGCGACGATCTCGCACAGCGTGACGGCCCCGGCCAATGAAACGCCGGACCGCATGCGCGCCGCGCTGTATGGTCTGACGAAATCGATGATGAACAGCATGAATGTCGAGCTGCAATACCAGATCCAGCGCACCCTGCCGGACTGGCTGGCCTTCGCGCCGAATTCAGGCGCCGGCGGCGCGGTGGCGCAGCCTTATTCGGCGGACCAGGGAATCCAGGCGAAACCCTTGCCCGTTCCCGATGCCGGCGCCGCGGATACCGGCGCGCAGCCGACGAGCCTGCCAACCGGCGCCGCGCGATAGCGCGCTTTCCGACCCATCCGGATCGGATATCGTGCTCTATGCTATTTATAAACAGAGCATCTTTATCCGATCGGATGATGCTCTGGGGACACCACCTCGCGCCTTGCCTGTCCAATGAAATACGCCTGCCCCCTGAAATGCGCCTGCCCTTGAAAGGCCTGGGTGAATTTCAGGGGCGGGCTGTCAGTTCCGAAGCGTCGCCCCGGTCGCCTTGGCCACCGCCGCGACGATCTTCGCCGATACGGCCTCGATCTCCGCATCCGTAAGGCTCGCCTCGCGCGGTTGCAGGGTCACCGCCACGGCCAGCGACACCTTGCCTTCCGGCAGTTTCTCCCCGGCATAGCGGTCGAACAGCGCGACATTGGTGATCAGGCTGCGCTCGGCCCCCTTCGCCGCGCGCAGCACCGCCTCGGCCGTCACCGTCGCATCGGCGATGAAGGCGAAGTCGCGGCGGAGCGGCTGGAACTGCGGCAGCGACGGCGCGGCCTTGCGCCGCCGTTTCGGATCGGCGATCGCGCCGAGATCGAGCTCGAACGCCACGCTGCCTTCCGGCAGATCGAGTTCGGCGCAGAGGGCGGGATGCAGCGCGCCGAACCAGCCGAGCCGTGTCTTCGGCCCCTGGCGCAGCGTGCCGGAACGGCCCGGGTGATAATGCGCCGGGGCATCGGCCGTCACCGTCACCGCATCGAGCGGCACGCCGAGTTCGCCGAGCACGGCGACGGCGTCGGCCTTGGCGTCCCACAGATCGGCAGGGCGCGCCGGCTCGATCCAGGAGAGCGGCGTCCGCCCGGCGCGCAGCCCTGCCGCGACCAGATCCTGTCCGTCGGGGGCGATATCGCGATAGGCCGGGCCGATCTCGAACAGCGCGAGATCGCCAAGGCCACGGGCGGCGTTGCGCGCTGCGGCGAGGGCGATGGTGGCCAGCGGCGTCGGCCGCATCTGGTCGAGATCGGCGGCGATCGGGTTTTTCAGCGCGAGAGTGTCGGGCGTCGCGCCGAAGCGCGCGGCGGTGGCGCGGTCGAGGAAGCTGAACGTCACGCATTCGGCCATGCCGCGCGCGGCGAGCACGCGTCGGGCGCGCACCGTGCGGGCCTGGCGGGGGGTGAGCGAGGCCGTGGGCACCGGTGCTGCGCCCGGCAGCGAGACCGGCTCGATCCGGTCCAGCCCGTCGATCCGCAGCACTTCCTCGATCAGGTCGACCTCCGGCTCGATCGTCCGCGCGCCAAGCCGCGCGGCCTCGGCGGTCGCCGCGGCGAGGCCGCCATGCTGGTCGAGCGCGCTGCCGCCGGGCAGGTCGGCCGCGGCGACATCGTTGCGCCAGCTCGGCACGGCGACGGTGACCGACGCCGCATCGCGCGCGACGGCGGCGAAGCCCAAGCGGTCGAGAATTTCCACGGCGCGGTCGGGTGTGACGGTCGAGTGGCCGAAACTGGCGAGGCGGTCGAAGCGCATCGTCGCGGTGCGATGCCAGTCGGGCTGCGCCCCGGCCTCGGTGATCTCGGACGCGGTGCCGCCGCAGAGCTCGATCACCATCGCGGTCGCCGCATCGAGGGCGGCGGGCAGCAACGCGAAATCGATGCCGCGCTCGAAGCGCTGCCGCGCGTCGGAATGGATGCCGGTGCGCTGGCCGGTGAGGGCGATCCGCACCCGGTCGAACAGGGCGCATTCGATGAACACGTCCCGCGTGGTCTCGTCGCACCCCGTCGCCTCGCCGCCGACGATCCCGGCGAGAGACTGCGCGCCCGCCGCATCGGCGATGACGCAGTCATCCGCCGTCGCGGTCACGTCCTTGCCGTGCAGGCCGCGGAAGCTTTCCCCCGCGCCGCGCCGCAAGGTGAGCGCGCTGCCGGCGATCTTGCCGACGTCGAACACATGCAGCGGCCGGCCGAGATCGATGGTGAAGAAATTGGTGATGTCGACCAGCGCGTTGATCGGCCGCAGCCCGATCGATTCGAGGCGGCGCTTCAGCCAGGCGGGGCTCTCGCCGTTGCGCACCCCGCGTACGGTGCGGCCGAGCACCCAGGGGCAGGCCTCGGAATAGGCGTTCTGCCAGGCGATCGCGCTCGCCCCGGCGGCGGCGGCGGCGGGCGGCGCCCAGGGCTTCAGCGTGCCGAGCCCGGCGGCGGCGAGGTCGCGGGCGACGCCGCGCACCGCGAAGGCATCGCCGCGATTGGGCGTCACGCCGATCTCGATCACCGGATCGTCGAGCCCCGCCCAGCTCGCGTACGGCGCGCCCACCGGCGCGTCGTCCGGCAGGTCGATGATGCCGTCATGGCTGTCGCCAAGGCCGAGTTCGCGCTCGGAGACCAGCATCCCGGCCGAGGGGACGCCGCGGATCTCGCCCACCTTCAGCGTGATCCCGGTGCCGGGCACGAAACTGCCCGGCGGCGCGAAGACGGCGCGCATGCCAGTGCGCGCGTTCGGCGCGCCGCACACCACGGTCACCTCGGCGCCATCGCCGGGATCGACGCGGCAGACCCGCAGCCGGTCGGCATTCGGGTGCTGTGTGGCCTCGATCACCCGGGCGATGCGGAACGGCGCGAGGCTGGCGCCGCGATCGGCGATGCTTTCAACTTCCAGCCCGATGGCGGACAGGGTTTCGGCGATGGCATCGAGCGAGGCATCAGTGTCGAGATGCGTCTTCAGCCAGGAGAGGGTGAATTTCATCGTGCGTCCCTTCGTGCAGGGTCACCGGCGCCAGTGGCGAGGTGCCGTAATGCGCGAGCCAGCGCACATCGCTCTCGTAAAAGGTGCGAAGATCGGGAATGCCATGCTTGAGCATGGTGATGCGCTCGACCCCCATGCCGAAGGCGAAGCCCTGGAACGCGCGCGGGTCGAGCCCGCAATTCGCCAACACGTTGGGATGGATCATCCCGGCGCCGAGGATTTCCAGCCAGTCGCTGCCGGCGCCGATTTCGCCGGATTTGCGGTCCCAGGCGATATCGACCTCCATCGAGGGTTCGGTGAAGGGGAAATAGCTTGACCGGAAGCGGGCCTTGAGGTCCGGCCGTTCGAAGAAGGCGCGCAGGAAGTCGATCAGGCAGCCCTTGAGATGGGCGAGGGTGATTCCGCGGTCGATCACAAGGCCCTCGCATTGGTGGAACATCGGGCTGTGCGTCGCGTCATGGTCCGAACGATAGGTGCGGCCCGGCACGATGACGCGGATCGGCGGCGCTTCCGCGAGCATGGTGCGGATCTGCAGCGGCGAGGTGTGGGTGCGCAGCACGACCGGGCGGCTGCCGGCCGCGGCGTCGAGATAGAACGTGTCCATCATCGCCCGCGCCGGGTGGTGCGAGGGGATGTTGAGCGCGCCGAAATTGTGCCAGTCATCCTCGATATCCGGCCCTTCCTTCACGCCGAACCCCATGGCGCCGAACAGGGCGGTGAGTTCTTCCATGGTGCGCGAGATCGGGTGGATCGTGCCCGCACGGTCGGGACGGCCGGGCAGCGTGACGTCGATTCGCTCGGCGGCGAGGCGTGTTGCGAGGGCCTCGGCCTCGAGCACCGCGCGGCGCGCCTCGATCGCGGCTGAAATCGCCGTTTTCAGCGCGTTCACCTCGGCGCCGACGCGCTTGCGCTCATCTGGCGTCAGGCTGCCGAGTGTCTTGAGCAGCGCGGTGACCTGGCCGGTCTTGCCCAGCAGGGCGATGCGGACGGCGTCGAGCGCAGCGAGATCGCCTGCGGCGGCGATGGCTGAGCGGGCCTGGGAGTCGATGGTCGGCAGATCGTCGGACATGGCCGGCAGGGAGCGTGAAGCGGGCGAAATGTCAAGCAAACGGGGCGATCGGAACCCGGTTGTCGATAAAAAAACCTCCGGAACATGTCCGGAGGTTTTGAGCGTCTGGATCAAAAGCTTGTGTCAAAAAGTACGTCGTATTCGAACCTGGCTTCACAAACCCGAGCCACGCGGTCGTCGGTAGGGGCAAGATTATTCCTTGCGATGACTTGCCTGGTTTTCTAATCCAGGCATCCAAAAAAACCCAAAGCCGAGACGGTGGATCGCCGTAATTTTTTGTCTTCACGGTGAGTATAATATGAAATCGTTACAATCTACAAACTATAAGTAGTATATGAGGCATCACGTGTATTAATAATAATAATTTTTCCTTAAAAAGATATATTGTCTCAGATTTTGAAAAATGAGCGTGACCGTTAGTACCGATCACGCTCGAAGGAGGGCTGGCATATGACCAGCCATCAGGGAGGAAACGGAGACCAGCGGCCTCGTTTTTCGTGTTTAAAGCAGGAAAGTTAAGAATAAGTTGCAAAACGGAAACGGCCGGGAAGGCGGCGCTCCAAAAGCTGCATTCAGGCGGTAATGTGTCAAAAAAGTCGCGTTGCTGGCGAATGACACGCCAATAAGCGCGAGCGGCCTCGTGATGCCAAAAGTCCGCTTGAATGGTCGGCACAATCCGAATAGATGAAGTAACGCGTTCTGGTCAGGCCGATACATCGGTCCGGCCGGGTTCGTCGTTTGCTCAGACTGTTTATCGAACGCCGCCCGCCAACCCGGCGAGGCCAGTCGGTGGGTATCTGGGCAATACGTCTGGCTAAAAGTTCAGGCTAACGGTTTCAACGCATCGGCATGGCGCCGGTGCGTCACAATACAGGCACCCAACATCGGGACGGTAAACATGAATATCAAAGCTCTGGGCGCGCTTGCGGCTGTTGCCCTGCTTGCGGCGTGCTCCAACGCCCCCAAGACCCAGTCCATGGCAACCGGCTCTGGCACGACCGCCGCGCAGTCCGGTCCCGCGCCGGGCAGCGAGCAGCAGCTTGTTGCCGACGTCGGCGATCGTGCCTTCTTCGGCTTCAACAAGTCCAACCTGACCGGCGCCGACAAGTCGACGCTCGACCGTCAGGCCAGCTGGCTTGCGAAGTATCCGAATGTCGACGTTCTGATCGCCGGCAACGCCGACCCGCGCGGCACGGAAGCCTACAACCTGGCCCTCGGCGCCCGCCGCGCCCACGCCGCCCGCAATTACCTGGTTGCCAAGGGCGTTGCGGCGTCCCGCATCCGCACGATCTCCTATGGCAAGTCGTGCCTGGTCTCGCCGGGTAACACCGAGCAGGACTACGCGCAGGACCGCGTGGCGATCACCTCGGTGCAGGGCTTCAACCCGCAGCATTGCCACTGAGAATGCCGTTCGGGGGATTTCCCCTGACAGCATGACGTGACCGATCGGCGGCTCGATCAACCCGAGCCGCCGATTTGCTTTCTGCCGGCCCGCGCTTCAACGACGCGGTCGTTCGCACTACATTGGGTCGGGGGCGCAATCCGGCGCGTCTCGCCGAACGAGGAAACCGATGCGCAGTTCCATGTTGAAATCCCTGACATCCGCCAGCATTGCCGTGCTGATCCTCATGCCTGCCGTGGTTCGGGCGCAGATGATCTCGAGCCGGGAAGGAATTGCCCTCGAAAACCAGATCCTCGAACTCAAGCACCAGCTTGCGCAGATGCAGCAGGGCGGCAGCAATGGCGGCTCCGTTCTGGGGTCCGCCGCGCCGCCGGCGCAGACCAGCCAGTCCGCGCGCCAGGGCAGTTCGGGGGGACTCGTCGCCTCGTTGCTTGAGCAGGTCGATACGCTGCACAACCAGGTCCAGGACCTGAGGGGGCGTGTCGATACGCTGGAACACGAGGTCGCCACGCAGCACGACGAAATCAACCAGCAAATCGGCAATCTGAAATTCCAGCTCGACCAGGCGGGGAAACCCGGCGCGACGCCGCCGGCCGCCAATACGTCGCCCGCTCCGGGTGCTACGGGGACGCTCGGCACGCTGCCGGCCGGGAAAACATCCGCGCGGCCGCAAAATCCGCAGTCGCAACCCCAGCCGCGGGCCACGGCCTCGCTCGCCGCCGCGCGCACGGCTCTCGCCCGGCATGACTACAAGGCCGCCGAGGAGGATGCTCGCGCGGTGATCGCGAAGCAGGGCAAACGCGCCGGCAAGGGCGAGGCTTCGATGATCGTCGCCGAATCGCTCTACCACCAGGGCAAGCATCAGGAGGCCGCGATCGCGTTCGACGATGCCTACAACGCCGATCGCGCCGGTCCGCATGCGCCCTATGCCCTGCTTGGACTGGCCAATTCCCTGTCCGCGATCCACCAGAACCAGGAAGCGTGTGACACGCTCGACTCCCTGAACAGCCAGTTCTCCTCGCCCTCGCCGGCGCTGAAGGCACAGATTGGCGCGGCGCGCCGGCGCGCCGCCTGCCGCTGAAGTCCGCGTTCGCGCCCAGCCTGCCCGCTCGGTTCGAGCGGGCCATGGCCCGGTTCGGCCCTTTCGGCCCCGCGCCATGCCTCGCCGCGGGTGTTTCCGGAGGGGCTGACAGCACGGCCCTCGTTCTTCTCGCCGCATCCTGGGCCCGCCAGCGTGGCGGAGAATGCATCGCGCTCATCGTCGATCATGGTCTCCGCCCCGAATCCGGCCGGGAAGCCGCCGAAACCGCCCAACGGCTTGCAGGGCTCGCCGTGCGCAGCCGCGTCCTGCGTCTGCGCCTGTCGCCGGGTGCCGCCTTGCAGGCCCGCGCGCGCGAAGCGCGTCACGCCGCGCTGGCCGGTGCGGCGCGCGAGGCTGGAATCGTTCATCTCCTCCTTGGTCATCATGCGGGCGATCAGGACGAGTTGCGGGTCATGCGCGCCCGCCGCGGCGTTCGCGGTCTCGCGGGGATGGCGGGCGTCTCGCCGCGCGACACGGTGATGATCCTGCGGCCCCTGCTCGGGATTCCGTCCCCGATGCTCCGCGATTTCCTGGTGGAGCAGGGCGTCGCCTGGGTGGAGGACCCTTCGAATCTCGACCCGCGCTTCGAACGGGTCCGGGTCCGGCGCGCCGGCGCATCGCAACCGCCCGGCGATGTCGGGACAGCGGCGGATGACCGCGCGGCGGCGGACCGCATCGCCGCCGCCGATCTGGCGTGCCACGTCACGCTTCGTCCGGAAGGATGGGCGATCATCCGCGGGGATGCGCTCCCGCCCGATGCGCTCGCCGCCCTGTTGCGGGTCGTCGCCGGACAGATCTACCCGCCGGCCCGCGCCGCGATCGGCCGGCTGGCGGGAGGATTGCGCCCCGCAACGCTCGGTGGCGTGCGGATTCTGCCCGCAGGGCGCCACGGTCCTGGCTGGATGCTCGTGCGCGAGGCCGCCGCTTGCGCACGCCCGATCCCGCGGTCGAGGGCGCGCTCTGGGATGGGCGCTTCCGTATCCGCCATGCGCCGCCAGGCGCGCGGACCCTCGGCGCCCTTGGCCCAAGCCCGGTCGACAGGCGTGCCGCCGCCCGCCTTCCCGCCGCCCTGCGCCAGACCCTGCCGGCCTTTTTCGGCGATCAGGGTGTGCTTGCGGTTCCGCATCTCGGAATTGGGCCTGCCTGCGCGGTCGCGTTCGTGCCTCCCGGCCCGGCTGCCCCGGCGCCATTCGAGCCAGCGTCCGGCGGCGGACAGATCTGCGCGTCCCGTTCACCAGAAGGATAGGAAAACGGCGTATCATCCCCACTCTCTATAGGGATTGGCGAACCGACCGGAGCCGTGCCAAGATGAGGCAAGACGCGGTTCGGCGGAATTTCTCGGCCGGTTTCCGCCGGCCCCCTCGGTTTTAGCCTTCCGGGGTGAACAGGACTGGATGAAGCTTGATGAACAATCTGGGGCGCAACCTGCTGGTCTGGGTGATCATAGCACTCTTCTTTGTGTTATTGTTCAACATGTTCCAGCCCACCACCACGGACACCAGCCACGGCACGCAAGTCGCCTATTCGACCTTCGTGTCCGAGGTCAACGCGGGCAAGGTGGATCATGTCACGATCCGCGGGCATGACATCACGGGCGCCCTCAAATCGGGCTCCACGTTCGAGACCTATGCGCCGGACGATCCGGGCCTGGTCAACACGCTGATCTCGAAGAAGGTCAGCGTCGTCGCCAAGCCGCTCAACCCGCCGGAAAACCCGCTGCTTCACTATCTCGTGTCTTGGGCGCCGATGATCCTGCTGGTGGGCGTGTGGATCTATTTCATGCGCCAGATGCAGGGCGGCGGCGGCCGGGCCATGGGCTTCGGCAAGTCCCGCGCGCGCCTGCTGACCGAGAAACAGGGCAGGGTGACATTCGAGGATGTCGCCGGCATCGAGGAAGCCAAGGGCGAGTTGCAGGAGATCGTTGACTTCCTGCGCGATCCGCAGAAATTCCAGCGACTGGGTGGCAAGATCCCGAAAGGCGTCCTGCTGGTCGGCCCGCCAGGCACCGGCAAGACGCTGCTTGCCCGCGCCATCGCCGGCGAGGCCAACGTGCCCTTCTTCACCATCTCGGGCTCCGATTTCGTTGAAATGTTCGTCGGTGTCGGCGCCAGCCGCGTGCGCGACATGTTCGAGCAGGGCAAGAAGAACGCGCCGTGCATCATCTTCATCGACGAGATCGACGCGGTCGGCCGCCATCGCGGCGCCGGGCTTGGCGGCGGCAACGACGAGCGTGAGCAGACGCTGAACCAGATGCTCGTCGAGATGGACGGGTTCGAGAGCAACGAGGGCGTCATCCTCATCGCCGCCACCAACCGCCCCGACGTGCTCGACCCCGCGCTGCTGCGCCCCGGCCGGTTCGACCGCCAGGTGGTGGTGCCGAACCCGGACGTGAACGGCCGCGAGCGCATCCTCAAGGTCCATATGCGCAAGGTGCCGCTGGCCGCCGATGTCGATCCCAAGGTGATCGCCCGCGGCACGCCCGGCTTCTCGGGGGCCGATCTCGCCAACCTGGTCAACGAGGCCGCCCTTCTCGCCGCCCGCATGGGCAAGCGCGTCGTCGCCATGGCCGAATTCGAATACGCCAAGGACAAGGTCATGATGGGCGCCGAGCGGCGCTCGATGGTGATGAGCGAGGACGAGAAGAAGATGACGGCCTATCACGAGGCCGGCCATGCGCTCTGCTCGATCTCGCAGAAGCACTGCGACCCCGTTCACAAGGCCACGATCATTCCCCGCGGCCGCGCGCTCGGCATGGTGATGAGCCTGCCGGAAGGCGACCGCTATTCGATGAGCAAGGCCAAGCTGCTCTCCGAACTGGTCAAGGCGATGGGCGGGCGCGCCGCCGAGGAGATCATCTTCGGGGCCGAGAACGTCTCCAACGGTGCGTCGGGCGACATCAAGCAGGCGACCGACATCACCCGCCGGATGATCACCGAATGGGGCATGAGCGACAAGCTCGGCATGATCGCCTATGGCGACAACGGGCAGGAACTCTTCCTCGGCCACTCGGTGACGCAGCACAAGAACGTCTCCGAGGCGACCGCGCAGGAGATCGACCGCGAAATCAAGTCCGTGATCGATCACGCCTATTCCGAGGCCCGTCGGATCCTGACCGAGCGGCTCGACGAGCTGCACCGCCTGGCCAAGGGGCTGCTGGAATACGAAACGCTCACCGGCGATGAAATCCAGACCGTCCTGCGCGGCGAGCCGGTGGTTCGCCAGGTCGTTGACGAGCCGGCGCCCGACAGTCGCCGCGCCTCGGTGCCGATGGCGCAGAAACCGGAAGTGCCGAAATCCGGCGGGCTCGGGCCGCTGCCCGCGCCGGGCTGAACGGCCCGGTCATTCTGGCCGGACTGACGGAAAGGGCCGGGGGCGATCGCCTCCGGCTTTTTTCATGGCTCGCCACCGCCCATATCCGGCGCTGAACCTATTGCGAACGGGAGCACGAACATGAGTCTGAAGATTGGCGTTATCGGTCTTGGCCGGATGGGTGCCGCGATGGCGGCGCGGCTGATCGAGCGCGGCCATCAGGTCTGCGGCTGGAACCGGACCCTGGCGCGGGCCGCGGCGGTCGAGGGGCTCGCGGTCAAGTCATCGCCGGCCGAGGTGGCGGCCGCGGCCGATTACGTCATTGTGATGCTGCTCGACGAGGCGGCTGCCCGCGCGGTCTATCATGGCGAGGGAGGTCTGCTCGGCGCCACTCTCCGCCAGGCCCTCGTGATCGACATGAGCACGCTGAAGCCCGCCGACATGCAGGCCAACGCCGAAGCGGTGACCGCGCAGGGCGGGCGGTTCGTGGCCTGCCCGGTGGGCGGCACGGTCGGCCCGGCGCGGTCGGGCAAGCTGCTCGGCCTTGCCGGCGGCGATGACGCGACGATCGCCGCCGCGACGCCGGTGCTCGACGAGCTGTGCGACCGGCTGGAGCGCTTCGAGACGCCGCAGGCCGCTTCGGCGATGAAGCTCGCGGTCAACCTGCCGCTGCTGGCCGCGTTCCAGGCGCTGGGCGAGGCCGCGCTGATCACCCGCGATTACGGGATCACGCCGGAACGGCTGCTCGGCATCATCGGCAAGAGCTCCGGCGGCGCGCCCGCCCTCGCCATCCGCAGCGCCGCGATCATTACCGAGATGGGCGGCACGCGGAGCGATTCGGTGGGCTTCTCGATCGAGGCGGTCGAGAAGGATCTCCGCCTGATGGACGAGGCGGGCGAGGGAGCCGGCTTCAACCTCAAGCTGGTCGAAGCCGTCCGCCGCACCGCGCATGACGCCGTGCGCGAAGGCTGGGGCGATCGCGATCTCGCGGCGCTGGCCGCCTTCAACCTGCGCGCCTGAAGCTCAGCCGCCGCGCTTCTTCGCCCGCAACGCCGCCATGGCCTCGATGAAGGCCCGGTCGCGATGCGCGGCGTCGAGCCCGGCGGCGAACGCCTCGCCATCCAGCCTGCCGGATGCGAGCCCGGCGATCGCCGCCTTCATGCCCCGCACGGCGAGGGGCGCGTTGGCTTCCAGCCGGGCGGCGAGGGCATCGACCGTGGCGTCGAGATCGTCGGCGCTGGCAAGCGCGGTCAGGTAGCCGATCCGCAGCAGCGTGTCCGCGTCGATCGTCCGCGCCGCGACGAAGAGCAGGCGCGTGGCGTCCGGCCCGATGCGCTCCACCGCGCGGGCGAGCCCCGAGCGATAGTAATGCAGGCCGATCCGCGCCGCCGGCATCAGCAGTTCCATGCCCGCCACGCCGATGCGGAAATCGCAGGCGAGCGCGAGATCGACCGCGCCGCCATACAGATTGCCGTGCAGCCGCGCGATCACCGGCTGGGGCAGGGCGGCGAGCGCCGTGCCCACGCGGCCGATGCCGCCCGGCCCGTCCTCGGCGTCCCCGGTCTCCCCGCGCGAGAGGGCATCGAGATCGAAGCCGGCGCTGAACACCTTCCCGGCGGCCTCGAACACGACGACGCGGATCGTTTCGTCCGCCGCGATCGTGGCGCAGTGGCCGAGCAGGGCGGCAAGATCATCCGCGCCGAGCCGGTTGCGCAGGGAAGGGCGGTTGAGACGCAGCCGGGCGATGCCGCCGCGGCGTTCGAGAATCGGGGGCGTTTCGGTCATGCGGGTCTCCTCACGCCCCCGCAGTAGCGGAGCGGCGGCAATTGGACTATAAGGATGATATGCGCCGCTGGCGCATCTTCAGCCGGGGGATCGTCCTCCGGTCGTGATCGGAACGGATCAGATCGTTCGGTTGCGCGCAACGCCGGGGTCTCTTCGGCGTTTCCGGCCACATGGCCCGTGGCTGTGACGAGACATCGCCCACAGCCCGACCCATGCCGCCCGAGACGCCGCGTCCCGCACCGCGCCACCGATGGTGTGACCGTACCGGTCCTGTTGTTGCAAGGACCGAATGATGTTTGACAAGTATTTCCGCAAGGAACTCGACTGGGGCGGGCGCAAGCTCATCCTCGAAACCGGCAAGGTTGCCCGCCAGGCCGACGGCGCCGTCGTCGCCTCCTATGGCGACACCGTGGTGCTCGCCACCGTGGTTGGCGCCCGCACGGTGAAGCCGGGGCAGGATTTCTTCCCGCTCACCGTGAACTACCAGGAGAAATTCTATGCCGCCGGCCGCATTCCCGGCGGCTTCTTCAAGCGCGAAGGCCGCCCGACCGAGCGCGAGACCCTGACCTCCCGCCTGATCGACCGGCCGATCCGCCCGCTCTTCCCGCACGGGTTCCGCAACGAGGTGCAGGTCATCGTCAACGTGCTCAGCCACGACCTCGAGAACGAGCCGGACATCGTCTCGCTCGTCGCCTCTTCGGCCGCGCTGACCCTTTCCGGCATTCCGTTCTTCGGCCCGGTCGGCGCCGCCCGCATCGGCTATATCGACGGTGAATACATCCTCAACCCGACCTCGGCGCAGATCGCCGAAAGCCGGCTCGACCTCGTGCTCGCCGGCACGGAAGAGGGCGTGCTGATGGTCGAGTCCGAGGCGCACGAGCTGTCGGAAGAAACCATGCTCGGCGCCGTCACCTTCGGCCATGCCGCGTTCCAGCCGGTGATCCAGGCGATCATCGAGCTTGCCGAACACGCCGCCAAGGACCCCTGGCCGCTGGTCGAGGAAAGCGACGAGGAAAAGGCGCTTGCCGCCCGCGTCGACGAACTCGCCCGCGAGGGGCTGCGCGCCGCCTATGCCGAGCGCGAGAAGACCGCCCGCCACGAAAAGATCGGCGCGGTGAAGGCCCAGGTGCTCGAGACGCTCGCCGCCGAGGAACGCCCGGTCGACAAGGCCAAGGGCATGTTCAAGGAGCTTGAGGCGGATATCGTCCGCAACGCGATCCTCGACAACGGCATCCGCATCGACGGGCGCGACACCCGCACCGTCCGCCCGATCCTCGCCGAGGTCGGCGTGCTGCCGCGCACCCACGGCTCCGCCCTGTTCACCCGCGGCGAAACCCAGGCCCTCGTGGTCGCGACCCTCGGCACCGCGCAGGACGAGCAGATCGTCGATGCGATCGAGGGCGAATACCGCGAGCGCTTCCTGCTGCACTACAATTTCCCGCCCTTCTCGGTGGGCGAGACCGGCCGCGTCGGCAGCCCTGGCCGCCGCGAAGTGGGCCACGGCAAGCTCGCCTGGCGCGCCATTCACCCGCTGCTGCCGGGCAAGGACAAGTTCCCCTACACCCTGCGCGTCGTCTCCGAGATCACCGAGAGCAACGGCTCCTCCTCGATGGCGACGGTGTGCGGCACCTCGCTCGCGCTGATGGATGCCGGCGTGCCGCTGCCGCGCCCGGTGGCCGGCATCGCCATGGGCCTGATCAAGGAGGACAAGGGCTTCGCCGTGCTCTCCGACATCCTCGGCGATGAAGACCATCTCGGCGACATGGACTTCAAGGTGGCCGGCACCGAGGCGGGCGTGACCAGCCTGCAGATGGACATCAAGATCACCTCGATCACGCCCGAGATCATGAAGATCGCGCTGGATCAGGCGAAGGATGGGCGCCTGCACATCCTCGGCGAGATGTCCAAGGCGCTGACCGGCGCGCGCGAGGGCGTCTCCGCCAACGCGCCGCGCATCACCGTGATCAACGTGCCGAAGGACAAGATCCGCGACGTGATCGGCACCGGCGGCAAGGTGATCCGCGAGATCGTCGAGTATTCCGGCTGCAAGATCGACATCGAGGACGATGGCACGATCAAGATCGCGGCAACCTCCGACGAACAGGCGCAGAAGGCGATCGACCGTATCCGCTCGCTGACCTCCGAACCGGAAGTCGGCCAGATCTACACCGGCAAGGTCGTGAAGATCGCCGATTTCGGCGCCTTCGTGAACTTCTTCGGCGCGCGAGACGGCCTGGTCCACATCAGCGAACTGGCGCAGGGCCGCGTCGCCCGCACCGGCGATGTGGTGAAGGTCGGCGATGCCGTGAAGGTGAAGATGATCGGGCTCGACGATCGCGGCAAGGTGAAGCTGTCGATGCGGGTGGTCGATCAGGCGACCGGCGCCGACATCACCGACCAGGTCGGCGGCAAGGGCGGCCGGCGCGAAGACGCCGCCGAGTAACGAGCGCGCAATACAAGGTCAGGTGGAAACACCTGACTGGATGCGCGTTCCAGACAGAAACGGCCCCCGTGCGCTGCGCGGGGGCCGTTTTCCATGTCGGCCGGATGTCAGAACCGGATCGTGCGCGGCCGCGCTGCCGCGAGGCCGAAGCCGAGCGTCGGCGCCTGCAAGATCACCAGGAACGCGACCGATGGCCACCAATGGCCGCTCAGCGTGTGGATCACCCCGAGCCCGAGCGGCCCCGCGATCGACACCGCATAGCCGACCATCTGCGAGAACGCCGACAGCGCCATGGCCTCGCCCGGGCCGCCGGTGCGCAGCACCATCAGCGTCAGCGCCAGCGGAAAACAGGCGCCCTGGCCGATGCCGATGAACACGACCCACACCCAGGGCGCCGCGGCCGGCACCAGCATCAGCCCGACATACCCGACGCTGACGATCGCGAGCAGGCTGGCGAGCAACAGCCGCTGGTCGCGGCTTCTCGTGGCGAGGCCCGGCGTGACAAGTGCGGCCGGAATCGCGACGAGCGTGGTCGTCGACAGCATGATCCCAGCCATGGTCGGGTTGATGCCGTGGGCATGCAGGATCGCCGGCAGCCATGACAGGATCGAGTAGAAGCCGAGCGATTGCAGGCCCATGAACATCGTCACCGCCCAGGCCAGCGGGCTGCGCGCCAGCTTGCGGAATGCGCCGGTCGTCGGCGTGTGGCTCAGCCGATGGGCGCCATGGGCAAGCTGCGGCAGCCAGATCAACGCCGCGACGATCGCCGGCACCGCCCACAGCCCCAGCGCGCCGCGCCAGGCGAACGGGTTGGCATTGGCCACCGGCACGCTGATCGCCGCCGCCACCGAGGCGATTGTCGTCATCACCGTGGTGTAGCAGCCGGTCACGAGGCCGACGCGGGTTGGAAAATCGCGCTTGACCAGCCCCGGCAGCAGCACGTTGCCCATCGCGATCGCCGCCCCGCCCATCACCGTGCCGGCGAACAGCGCGGCAACCCCGCCGAGCACGCGGACCAGCAGGCCGGCGGCGAGCAGCACCAGCACCGTCATCATCGCCGCTTCCAGCCCCACCCGCCGTTGCAGCACGATGCTGACAGGGGCGAGGGCCGCGAAGCAGACGACGGGGATGGTGGCCAGCGCGGTCAGCCCCAGCGGGCCGAGGCCGAGCGCCGCGCCGATCGGGGTCAGCAGCGGCGAGACCGAGGCCAGCGCCGCGCGCATGTTCATGGCGATGAGCAGGATTCCGGCGAACAGCAGGAGAGTTCGCAAGGGGCTTTCGGCGGCGGCGGCCGCTGTCGTCGTTTTCGTGTCAGGGGTCATGGGTGCGTTGCGGCGCCGGGCCGCAGCCTTTCAGGCGGCTGGCAAAAGACGTTTGACCAGCGCCGATATCCGGTGCCGGCGCATCTCGTAGCGCGCCTTGGCATCGGTGGTCATGTAGTTCATCTGCACCGTGTAGCGCTTGCCGACATAGGTGCGGTGGCCATGCCAGGTGGTCGGGCCGTTCGGGAACACCAGCAGCGTGCCATCGACCGGCGGCACCTCGACCGCGTAATTCTCCAGATCGTCCGGCCCACGCAGCAGCCGCAGGCAACCATCCTGCCGCGCCCAGGCCTCGCTGGCCGGGTTGAGATAGAGCAGGATGGTGACCCGCTTGGCGAGCGAATCGCAATGGATCTTGCCGTCCCGCGCATCGGTGCGGCCGCGCAGCGTCAGCATCACCGGCGCGCCGTCGAGGTCGAGGCCGAACTTCCCGGCGATGATTCGCCGCATCTGCTCGCCCTTCATGTCGTCCATCAGCCGCGCGGCGTTGGTCCCGAGCCGGACCGACTCGATCGGGAAACTGCCCCGCGCGCCGAGCGGCGGCAGATCGGCGACGACGCCGGCGAGCCGCTCGGGTCGAACGAAACCTCGCATTACCAGATGCGGAAAGGGATCGGCGGAGATCTCGGTCGCGGCGAGGCCTTCGAAATCGACGACGGGGCTGGCGGTCATGATGGCGTTCCGTTTAACAAGCGGCGGGGCAGGGCGCCCCGCTCAACGATAACTTACAGGGTCTGGATCGAAAGAAAACCATGCAGCGTGGCATATCGGATGTGGGAATGCTGGCCGGAAGGCTGGCGATCGCTTTACTCTTCGTGCAGGCGGGCTGGAGCAAGCTCGTGCACTGGCCCGGAATTGTGCATCTGCTCACCCATCTCGATGCCCCGGCGCCGACCCTGGGCGGCGTGATCGCCGTGGTCTGCGAACTTGGCGCCGGCGGCCTGGTCATGCTGGGCCTGCGGACCCGGCAGGCCGCCATCGTGCTGATCCTGTTCACGATCGCCGCGAACTGGCTGGCGCATCGCTTCTGGCTGATGCACGGCCGCGCCGCGGCGGCGGCGGAAATCCAGTTCTTCCTCGATCTGGCGATTTGCGGCGGTCTGCTGCTGCTGGCCTCCGCCGGCCCGGGGCGTTATTCGCTTGATCGTCGCTGAAACGGAAAAAGGCGCGTGCCCATATAGGCCGCGCCCTGTCCCGTCAGGAAAGCCGATCGCGTGGAGCGATCAGAACCCTTCGCGTTCGATCCGCTTGCGCTCCATCTTGCGGGCGCGGCGAACGGCTTCCGCCGCCTCGCGGGCGCGGCGTTCGGAGGGCTTTTCGTAGTGCCGGCGCAACTTCATTTCGCGGAACACGCCTTCACGCTGAAGCTTCTTCTTGAGCGCCTTCAGCGCCTGATCGACATTGTTGTCACGAACGAGAACTTGCACTTGGCCAGAGACTCCATAACGGTTGAAAGGCTTGCAGAGTAACGCAAAGAAGCCGCGCCAATCCGGACGCAGCCTTACGCAGTGCCGGGACGACCCCGTCATCGGGTCGCCCTTATAGCAAGATTCCAGGCTTTGCCAACCGTCTTGTTGAGGCTGTACGGCGTAATCCGCCTTTGCGATTCGGCGGATCTGCGCCATGTGTCGGTCATGGCGATTCTCAAACTTGCCCGGCTGGGGCATCCCGTGCTGCTCGAAAAGGCCGCCCCGGTGGCGGACCCGGCCGCGCCGGAAATCGCCCGCCTGCTGCGCGACATGGCCGAAACGCTGGAGGATGCCGGAGGTGTCGGCCTGGCGGCGCCGCAGGTGCATGTGCCGCTGCGGGTGTTCATTTACCGTGTGCCGGAAAGCCGGGCCGGCGGTGGCGCGCACGATACGCCGCGCGGCCTGTCCGCCGTGATCAATCCCGAACTCGTGCTGCATCCCGGCGATCCGGTCGAGAATTGGGAGGGCTGCCTGTCGATCCCGGGCATGAGCGCGCTGGTGCCCCGCGCCGAGGCGCTGACCCTGCGCGGGATCGATGCGACCGGGGCGCCCTTCAGCCGCGAGGCCACCGGGTTTCACGCCCGGGTCATCCAGCACGAGGCCGATCACCTCGACGGTATTCTCTACCCGCAGCGGCTGCGCGATCCGCGGCTGATGGGATTCAACGAGGAAGTGGCGCGGTTCCGCGACGAGATCGTGCGCAGCGCAGGAGAGGTGGAATGAACGAAACGGCGATGACCGGCGCGGACGAGGTCCGCGCGGATGACGATGCACTGCTCCGCGCCCTGATCGAGGAGGTGCCCTTCGATGGCTGGACGCGCACCGCCCTGCGGCGGGCGCTGGCGCGCCTTGGCCGCGACCCGGCGGAGGCGGAGTTGCTGTTCGAGGGCGGCGCTCCGGCGATGATCGAGGCCTGGGCCGCCCTGGCCGACCGCGAGATGGAGGCGGCCGCCGGCACGATCGACGAGCCCCGGCTCTCCGCGCGGGTGCGTGCCGTCATCCTCCTTCGGCTCGACCGTGCGGCGCCGCATCGCGAGGCGATCCGCCGCGCCCTCGCCATCCTCGCCCTGCCGCGCAACGCCGCGCTCGCGGCGCGGATCACCGGCCGCACGGTGGATGCGATCTGGCACGCGGCCGGCGACCGCTCGGCCGATTTCTCCTGGTATACGAAGCGGGCCATCCTCGCCGCGGTCTATTCGACGACGCTGCTCTACTGGCTGCGCGACACCTCGGAAACGGGCGAGGACACCAGGGCGTTCCTCGACCGGCGGCTGGCCAGTGTTGCGCTGATCACCCGCGCCCGCAAGCGCGTCGAGCAGCGGCTCGCCGGGCTGCGGCGCGGCCCTATGCGCTAGTGTCCCGAATCTGAAATCCATCGGATTTCAGATTCGGGACACTGAGGCCCATCGCCGTCCGCATGAAGCGGCGCTTGAGCCGGGGCATCCGGTTCACCGCGGCGAGCCCGATATCGCGCGCGAGGCGCACCGGCGGCAGGTCGGTCGAGAACAGCCGGTCGAGCCCGTCGGTCGCGGCGAGCATCGCGATGTTGGCCGGCCGGCGGATGCGCTGGTAGCGGGCGAGCAGATCCGGGCTGCCCGGATCGGCCGCGCCCTCGATCAGCGCGGCCAGCGCGATGCCGTCCTGCAATCCGAGATTGAGCCCCTGGCCGGCGATCGGGTGAACGCCGTGCGCGGAATCGCCGACGAGAACCAGCCGCGTCGCGTGATAGCGGTGCGCGTGCAGGGCGGAGAGCGGATAGGTCCAGCGCCGCCCCACCAGCCGGATGCGGCCGAGATGCGCGCCCAGCCGCCGCACCACCTCGATGGTGAAGCGCGGATCGTCCATCGCCGCGAGGCGCGCGGCATTGGCGTGGCTCTCGGTGAAGACGATGGCGGACAGATGGGCGCCGTCGGCATCGCTCATCGGCAGTTGCGCGAAGGGGCCGCCCGGCAGGAAATGCTCCAGCGCCACGTTGTGGTGCGGCCGCTCGTGTTCCACGGCGCAGACCACGGCGCTCTGGCGATAGGGGTAGCGGGTGACGGCGATGCCCGCCTCGGCGCGTAGCGCGCTGCCCCTGCCATCGGCGGCGACCACGAGGCTTGCCCGATAGACCGGCCCGCCCGCGATCGCGACGGTGGCGCCGTCGGCATCGCGGGTCACGCGCGCGGTCGCCGGCGCATGAAGAATGACCGGCGATTCCGCGAGGGCGCGGTTGATCGCCATCCGCAGCGAGCGGGCCTCGACAATCCAGCCGAACGGTTCCTCGCCGACATCTCGATGGTCGAAATCGAGAAACAGCGGCGAGGGCGGGCGACCCGGCTTGCCATCCGATACGCGGATGCGCTCGATCGGACAGGGCGGAAACGGCAGCCGCTCCCACAGCCCGGCACGCTCCAGCAGGTCGCGGGACCCGTAGGCGATGGCATAGGCGCGGCCGTCGAAATCCGGATGTTCCATCGGCGGCAGCGCCGCCCGGTCCACCAGAACGACCCGCTGCCCCGCCGCGGCCAGGCGCAGGGCGAGCGCCGCCCCGACCGGTCCCGCGCCGATGATCGCAACATCCGCTGTCTGCTCCGCCATGCCTCGCCTCCGCTGGAGCATCATCTGATCGGATGGAGTCATCTGATCGGATAAGGATGCTGCCATTATCAATAACATGGAGCACTACATCCGATCCGGATGGTTCGGAAAGTGCTCTGATGCCTCAGATGTCGCATCTGCGGCAGATCCTGCAAGCCGCTGGCGCGCTCATCTGCCCGGCGCCACGCCGATCTGGGCAAATCCGATAAATGACCGAAAAATATGCAGAATATGACTATAAAAACAACAATATTTACCTGGATTCCGGCTTGTGCCCAACAAACAAACTTGAGCGTGTCTGGCACGATCTCTGCATAAGGAGGCGTATGGTTAAACGTATCGCAGAGCAGGAAGGATAACGGCGGATGAAAAGACGATTGCTCATCGGGAGCATGGCGGCTGCCCTGGGGGTCATGGGCTGGAATGCTGTGGCCTTCGCGGACACGGCGCCGAAGCTCGACTCGGGCGATACAGCCTGGATGCTCACCTCCTCGGTCCTGGTGCTGATGATGACCGTGCCGGGTCTGGCGCTCTATTATGGCGGCCTGCTGCGCCGGAAGAACATCCTGGCCATGCTGATGCAGTGCTTTTTCGCCACAGCGCTCATCTCGGTGCTGTGGGTGGTGATCGGCTACTCGCTGGCCTTCACCAAAGGCACGCCGTTCATCGGCGGCCTGTCCAGGGTCATGCTGATGGGCGATGGCACCGGCACGCTCTCCGGCACCATCCCGGAAACCGTATTCTGCATGTTCCAGTGCACCTTCGCGATCATCACGCCGGTGCTGATCCTCGGCGGCCCCGCCGACCGGCTCAAATTCTCCTCGGCCATGGTCTTTCTCGGCATCTGGCTGATCGCGGTCTACGCCCCGATCGCGCACATGGTCTGGGGTCCGGGCGGCTTCCTCGGCAGCCAGGGCGTGCTCGATTTCGCCGGCGGCACCGTGGTGCACATCAACTCCGCGGTCGCGGGTCTCGTGGCCGCCCTCATGGTCGGCAAGCGCACCGGCTATGGCACCACCAACATGGCGCCCGCCGATCTCGGCTACACGCTGGTCGGCGCGTCCCTGCTCTGGGTCGGCTGGTTCGGGTTCAACGCGGGCTCGGCCCTCACGTCGGGCGGCCAGGCCGGGTATGCGATGATCAACACCCACCTCGCCACCGCCGCCTCGGTCCTTTCATGGACGGTCGTGGAGTGGATGACGAAGGGCAAGCCCAGCCTGCTTGGCGCCGTGTCCGGCGCGGTCGCGGGTCTCGTCGCCATCACCCCGGCCTGCGGCTTCGTGCCGGTCGGCGGCGCGCTGGTCATCGGGCTTGTCGCTGGCGTCGTCTGCTTCTGGGGCGTCACCGGGTTCAAGGGCATGTTCGGATATGACGACGCGCTCGATGTCTGGGGCGTGCACGGGCTCGGCGGCATTGCCGGCGCGCTGCTCACCGGCGTCTTCGCGGTCAAGTCGATCGGCGGCACCAACGGCCTGCTCGCCGGCAACCCGCACCAGATGGTCCTCCAGGCCGAGGGAATCCTCGTCACCCTGCTCTATAGCGGCGTCGTCTCCTTCATCATCCTCAAGATCATCGACCTGACCATGGGATTGCGGGTCTCGGCCGAGGCCGAACGCGAAGGGCTCGACATCTCCGAGCACGGCGAAGTTCTGCAGCACGGCTACTGAATTTAATACAAAAAATTGTCCAGCCGACGGGCCGGAGGGAAACCTCCGGCCATTTTCTTTGTCAGATCAGTGTGATTCGGGTTATAGTTCAACCTCCGCCGTATTGCCGGAGTCAGGCACCCGAATGTCCGCGACCACCGAAACCCGCCAATTTCTCTCGCCCGCCCTGAAAGCGCGCTTTGCCCGGCATCTCGCCGAGATCGCAGCACTCTGCGCCGGTCTCGCCGGCCTGACGGTTCTGGTGTCGCTCGCCTCCTATCATCCCGGCGACCCCTCCTTCGACACCGCCTCCTCTCTGCCGCCGCAGAACCTTGCCGGCCGGTTCGGCGCGATCCTCGCCGACCTGCTGCTGCAAGGCTTCGGCATCGCCGGCGCCCTGCCGGCGCTGGTGCTGCTCGCCTGGGGGTTCGCGCTGGTCAATCGCGGCGAGATCACCCGCTGGCGGCTACGCGCCCTGTCCACCCTGTTCGCGATGCCGGCCCTGGCCTGCACGCTGGGCGTCCTGCAATCTTTCGACGCCGGCTTCGCGCCCGGCTGGCCGGCCGCATCCGGCCCCGGCGGCGCCGTCGGCACGCTGCTCGGCTTCTATGGCGCCGATGTCGCCCACTCGGCGCTCGGCATGGTCGGCCGCGCCGCCTTGCTGGGCCTGTCCGCCCTGCTGGGCACGGGGTTTACCGTCTTCGCCTTTGGCCTGACATCCGGCGAGTGGCGCCTTGCCGGGCGCCGCGCCGCCGCCGCCGCGGCCGTCTCCGCGCGGCATGGCCGCCGCGCCGTCCGGGCCGCCGGCAGCACGTCCATATGGCTCAAGGAAATCGTCGCCTCCCAGCCGATGTCCGAAACCACGGCGGCGGACGATCGGGCCTCGCTCGTCATCCCCCGCGGCCCGGCCGATGCCGATGATCCCGCCGCGTCCTACCACGATGATCCCGGCGCGGCGCCTAGCCCACGTGCCGCACCCTTCACCGAAACGGAGGGCCGCGCCCCGCCCTCGCGGCTGACCCGCGCCGCGCCGCCGCGCAAGGCCCCGCCGCGTCAGGAACGGCTGCCCCTGCCGGACAATCTCTGGCGCCTCCCGCCCCTCGAACTGCTCAAGCAGGCGCCCTCGCGCCAGTCATCCGGCGGCCCCAATGCCGAGGCGCTGCAAGCCAATGCACGGCTGCTCGAAACCGTTCTCGGCGATTACGGCGTGCAGGGCCGCATCGTTGAAATCCGCCCCGGCCCGGTCGTCACCCTCTACGAGCTTGAGCCCGCCCCCGGAATCCGCTCCGCCCGCGTCATCGGTCTCGCGGATGACATCGCCCGCAGCCTCTCCGTCCTCGCCGTCCGCATCGCCACCGTGCAGGGCCGCAACGTCATCGGCATCGAGGTGCCGAATGCGAAGCGGGAAACCGTGTTCCTCTCCGAGCTTCTCGAATCGGCGGACTGGAACGCCACCACCGGCCGCCTCGGCCTCGCCCTCGGCAAGGATATCGGCGGCAAGCCCGTCATCGCCGATCTCGCGCGCATGCCGCATCTGCTGATCGCCGGCACCACCGGCTCCGGCAAGTCGGTCGGCGTCAACGCGATGATCCTGAGCCTGCTCTACCGCCTGTCGCCCGAAGAATGCCGCCTGATCCTCATCGACCCGAAAATGCTCGAACTCTCCGTCTACGAGGGCATTCCGCACCTGCTCGCCCCCGTCGTCACCGAGCCGGCCAAGGCCGTCGCCGCCCTCAAATGGGTCGTGCGCGAAATGGAGCGCCGCTACCGCGCGATGAGCGGCCTCTCGGTGCGCAACATCGCCGGCTATAACGACCGGGTGAACGAAGCCCTCGCCCGCGGCGAGGTCGTCACCCGCCGCGTGCAGACCGGCTTCGATTCCGAAACCGGCAAGCCGATCTTCGAGGACCAGCCCCTCGCCCTCGAACCCCTGCCGCTCATCGTCGTCGTCATCGACGAGATGGCCGACCTCATGATGGTCGCCGGCAAGGAAATCGAGGCCGCCGTGCAGCGCCTCGCGCAAATGGCCCGCGCCGCCGGCATCCACGTCATCATGGCCACCCAGCGCCCCTCGGTCGACGTCATCACCGGCACGATCAAGGCGAACTTCCCCACCCGCATCTCCTTCCAGGTGATCTCCAAATTCGATAGCCGCACCATCCTCGGCGAGCAGGGCGCCGAGCAGCTCCTCGGCATGGGCGACATGCTCTACATGGCCGGCGGCGGCCGCATCACCCGCGTCCACGGCCCCTTCGTCTCCGACCGCGAGGTCGAGGATGTCGTCGCCTACCTGCGCGAACAGGGCGAGCCCGACTACGTCGAGGCCGTGACCGAGGCGGTGGAGGACGATGCACCCTCGATGCCCGGCCTCGCCGCGGCCGAGGGCGGCGAGGGCGGGCTCTACCAGCAGGCCGTCGCCCTCGTCGCGCGCGAGGGCAAGGCCAGCACCTCCTTCATCCAGCGCCACCTGCAAATCGGCTACAACCGCGCCGCCAAGCTCATCGAGCAGATGGAAAAGGACGGCGTCGTCGGCCCCGCCAACCATGTCGGCAAGCGCGAGGTGCTGATTGCCGGCGAGCGCGACTGAGCCGCCCCCCCCGGCGCTGATCGTCCACAACGCCGCGGATATCGCCCGCGCGCTCGCCCCCGCCCGCCCGGTCACGCTGCTCTCGCCCCCCGGCTTCGCCCTCTATGCCGGCTGCCTCTGGTGGCAGAGCCTGCTGGCCGCCGCATGCTTCGACGGACCCGCTCTGCTCGACTGCGCCGACGCCCCCGCCCGCGCCCTCGAAGCGCTCCGGCTCGGCCTGCGCGGCGTCATCCTCGATCCCGCCGCGCCCGCCTTCCCCCGCATCGCCACCCTCGCCGATGAATTCGGCGCAACCTTGCTCGCAGCACCGCCGCCAGCGCTCGATCTCGCGGGCGAAATCGCCCCCGCCACCCTCGCCGCATGGCTGGACGCCGCGAAAAATCCGGCTTAACGGCATCCCGCTTGCCATCTTTCAGCCTGAATACATTCAAAGGGAGATCCCAATGCGCGTCACTCAACGGGTCAGGAAGATCCTGAGCTGGTACGAAAGCGACAATCCCGGCACCAAGGCCAACCTCGCCCGCATCCTCATGCAGGGCAAGCTCGGCGGCACCGGCAAGATGGTCATCCTGCCGGTCGATCAGGGCTTCGAACACGGCCCCGCGCGCAGCTTCGCCAGCAATCCGGCCGCCTACGACCCGCACTACCATTTCCAGCTCGCCCTCGATGCCGGCCTGTCCGCCTACGCCGCCCCGCTCGGCATGATCGAGGCGGGCGCCGACGCCTTCGCCGGCAGCATCCCCACCATTCTCAAACTCAACTCCTCCAACTCGCTGGCCACCGAAAAGGACCAGGCCGTCACCGGCTCGATCTCCGACGCCCTGCGCCTCGGCTGCGCCGCCATCGGCTTCACCATCTATCCCGGCAGCGAACACCAGTTCGCGATGATGGAGGAATTCCGCGAACTCGCCGAAGAAGCCAAATCCGCCGGCCTCGCCGTCGTGCTGTGGTCCTACCCCCGCGGCCCGATGCTCGACAAGAAAGCCGAAACCGCCATCGACATCTGCGCCTACGCTGCCCACATGGCGGCACTCCTCGGCGCCCACATCATCAAGGTGAAGCCGCCCACCGAGCATATCGGCCTCGATGCCGCGCGGAAGGCCTACGAAAAGGTCGATGTCTCGACGATGGCCAAACGCATCAAACACGTCGTGCAGTCCTGCTTCAACGGCCGCCGCCTCGTCGTCTTCTCCGGCGGCGAAGCCACCGATTCGGCCAGCCTGCTCGACACCGTCCGCGCCCTCAGCGACGGCGGCGCCTCCGGCTCGATCATCGGCCGCAACGCCTTCACCCGCCCGCGGGACGAGGCGCTGGCCCTGCTCTCGCAAATCGTCGGCATCTACCAGGGCAAGGCTTGACCGCGCTCTACCTCATCACGCCGCCACGCATCGGCCCCGATTTCGCCGATGCGCTGGCGGCGGCGCTGGATGCTGGGCCGGTCGCCTGCGTCCAGCTCCGCCTCAAGAACGCACCGCCAGACGAGCTGCGCCGCGCCATCGATGCCCTGCGCCCCATCGCACAGTCCCGCGGCGTCGCCTTCCTGCTGAACGACGACCCCCGCCTCGCGCTCGAAACCGGGTGCGACGGCGCCCATCTCGGCCAGGACGACCTCGCCGCCCACGGCGGCCTCCCCCACATCCGCCGCCTGCTCGATGGAATGAGCCTCGGCATCACCTGCCACGATAGCCGGCACCTCGCCATGGAAGCCGCGGAACACGGCGCGGACTACGTCGCCTTCGGCGCCTTCTTCCCCACCACGACCAAAACGCCGAAAACCCGCGCCGACATCGAACTGCTGCGCTGGTGGTCAGACCTGATGGAAATCCCCTCGGTCGCCATCGGCGGCATCACCCAAGACAATTTTTCGCTCCTGACCGAAGCGGGCGCCGACTTCATTGCGGTGATCGGCGCTGTATGGAATCATCCCGACGGCCCAGCCGCAGGTGTGCGGGGGTTTCTCGAACGAATTCACACTTAGCTGAACATGAAAATATTTTACAAAAAGGAGAAAATAATTTTACTTCGAATTTAAAAAAAATATGGAAAAATCAAAAATATTGGCGTTAAAAATATACCATTCAAAAATTCGAATTTAAAATAGTTATTTAGGTAGCGGCACCCGATCTGCATAGTACGATTTTTATCATTAGATGATGATTTAATTTAAATAATGGGGAAAAACATGAATAATGAACAGAAGTATTTATCTGTAAGTCCAGACGTACATATTGGTCTTGATGGATGGCTATTTCTTATTGGGGGTAGTAATGACGTATTAAATTTTTACACAGATCCTTCATTTTTTTCTGATAGTGACGCAGAAAATTGGATCAAACTTCTTGGAAAGCGAAATCAGATACTTTCCCAACTTGGGATCATATATCGTCATGTTGTGGCCCCAGAAAAATTATCTGTGTTTCCAGAATTTTTCGGAAAATCTCTTCCGCACCATGAAAGTGCTCCTGCGAATAAAATAGTAAAAAAATTAGAAGGGAGACAAGATTCGGAGATTTTTATAAATCCAACATATTTACTTAAAGCCGGCAACGGAGCGCTCCCATCATACTTCAAAACTGATACACATTGGACGGCATGGGGGGCTTATCTTGTCTTCATGCAGATATGTTGGTCATTGAATATCAAAGTAAATTTTGCCTTGAGGGAGACCTCGTTCTCACGATGGAATCAAACATTTGATCTTGGGTCTAAAATAACACCAAACATAACTGAAAATCAAATCTATTTCCCAATGTCAAAGAATGTTTCTAGAATATATGCCAATGAGATTGTTCTTGCGCGAGAGGCAGATATTCCGCACAGAGTTCCGCCAAGCCATCATGGAACGCATACTATTTTCAAAAATGAAAATGCAGAGTTAGACAAAACTATAATCATATTCGGAGACTCGTTTTCGGGATACGGCGAGTCAATGTTAACATCAATGTTCGTTGAAACATTTAAAAACGTACATTTCTTGTGGACTGAAAATATTGATTATGATTATGTAAAACGAAATAAGCCGGACATTGTCATATCGGAGCTGGCGGAACGTTTTATGGGGCGCTTGCCAACGGACAATACAAGTTTCAATGATTTGGTAGAAAGAAGAATGAATGAATTTTTAACGAAAAACGCGGAGGAGGCTACTTCTGTCGATTCAACTCAGTTCGAAATTTCTAAAAATGAAATTGGTGTTAATGTGGAAAATAACGGCACAACGAATTCTGTTATAGATTCACTAAAATCTTATAAATCAGACCAGGAGATACTTTCTATAGATTTTACGATTTATGGTAATGGAGATTCGTTTGAAACGGAGTCGATTGATCAACCAGAAGAAACTCACCGATGGTGTCTTAATGATAGTTCAAGAATAAAAATTTTAAACGCTCCACAGGAAATATTAGGTGGAGTTTTCTTGTTCGAGTTTGATTTTGCATTGTTTAATCCAATTACGGAATTAGGTGGTCAATATCTAAGAATCGTCTTTAATGAATATGTTGTATTCGGACAGAAAATCTATTCTGACGGAAAGATATCATGTCTGGTAAATATGCCGCCCTTGCAAAATAACAATGTCTTCGAAATAAATTTGTTTCATCCAGATCACCGTATGCCAAGCGAATTTTTAAATGTGGATGACCAGAGGCAATTATCGATTGCTCTTAAAAGAATGTCATTCATAAAGCTAATGGAGTTTTGATTATGACAAAAATATATGACTGATTTATTTTTTTCAATGAAATAGATATTCTAACTATAAGACTAAATGAATTATATGATGTTGTTGATTATTTTGTAGTATGTGAAGCAACTAAAACATTCCAGGGCGCTGATAAGCCACTTTATTTTAAAGAAAATATACAGTTATTCGAAAAATTTCTTCAAAAAATCATTCATGTAGTTGTTGACGATATGCCCGATGGCGACGCTTGGGCGAGAGAACATCATCAACGAAATTCATTACGCCGAGTCATACAGAATTGTGAGTCGAACGACTTTATTATTATATCTGACACAGATGAAATAATTCGACGAGAAACAATACAGGAACTAAGGCAAGATTTACCAAAATATGCAATGTTTGATATGCCAATGTTTCAGTATTTTCTAAATTTGCGCTCAGATGTGGCTGGATTGCGTACGCCGTTCGGATTTCAATATGATATGATTGACCAAATTGATGATTTCAATCAAGTCAGAAACGCTGAGAGCAGACATTTTTGCAAATTCGGCCGAGATGCAAAAATGTTCCATCAATCGGGATGGCATATGACCTACATCGGCGGCGTGTCGCGTATCAGATATAAGTTAAATTCCTACTCGCATACAGAGGAATGGGCTAGGTCTCTGCTGGAGCCAGATGGCTTAACTTTGCTAAAGCAATTTGTTATTGGCTATGGAGTGGGTAATGGTTGGCATCTTTCCCAATTTGTCGAAATCGACGAAACATTTCCGAAATTTGTACTGGAAAATAAATCCTACTTTATAGAAAAAGATATGATCCGTGATCCGTATATTGCTCTGAGGGAACTTCAGCGGCTTGCCAGATATCTTGATGATGAGAACAGGAATTTAAAAAAACAGATAGAACTCTTGCAATAGACAATGACTACAGCGCTATGATCAGGCCTCGCTATCTGGAGCGGGGGACGCACTCGTCAACAAAGTTACGCACAAACAATAAAGAGGGCATATTCCCACGGAAAATGACCAACGGGATTAAAATTTATAACAAGAGGCTTTGAGAATCTGGCTCCCGGAGTAGGACTCGAACCTACGACCGAGCGGTTAACAGCCGCTTGCTCTACCAACTGAGCTATCCGGGACCAGTGCGAAGCCTCATAGCGAAGGCCGCGGCGTATGGCAACAGGGAAGGTTCATATCCGCCTTGCAACGCCCGGTCTGGACGCCGCGACAGGAACGACATCTGCCCCAGGCCGGGAGATGGCGCGCAAGACAAGCGGGAAAATGGAATGGCCCTCCCCGGACTCGAACCGGGATGCCCGTAAGGGCGCGCGATTTTCGTACCACTTCGGCTTTCGCCGCCCCATCCGGGTTCGTGGTCTGGACTGTCCCTTCACCCTGTCACAAGCTCGCGCCGGTGATGTAGGTGCCGCCCGTCCAGTCTCTACACCTTCCCGTTTCCGGGCTTGGCTCGGGATTAGCAGTTAAGCCTTCCCCGACTTTGAGCGGTTCTACGCCGGGCATTTCCACCCGGGCACCCAATTTACGATGAGTCGCGTTCGTCTACCAATTCCGACAGAGGGCCGGTGCCCAACGATATATCCAATCCCGCCGTCCCTGCAAAGAGCCCCGCGCCCGCCTCAGCCGCCGCCCGCCTTCCGCCGCCGCTTGCGCGCCGGCACCCTGCCGCTGGCCCCTTCGCCCAGCGGAAACCGCGCCGGCGGAACCGGTCCCGCCGCCGCCACCGCCGCCGGGTCGATCACCCGCAAATCCCGATAGGCGCCGCCCTCGCGGCTGAAATGCGGGCTGTAGAACGGGTCCGCCGCCAGCTCCCGCCCCCAGCGCGACAGCATCGCCTCGTTCTCGAACATGAACCGCGCCACCTTCGAATCGTCGAAATCATCGCCCCGGCTCAGGCTCTCCCGATGCTCGCAAACGGCATCCGCCGCATAGATGATCCGATAGCCCGCCGCCCTGATCTTCATGCACAGATCGACATCGTTGAACGCAACCGTCAGCTCCGCCTCGTCGAACCCCCCGGCCGCCTCGAACGCCTCCCGCCGCACCAGCATGCAGGCCGCCGTCACCGCCGCAACCTCCCGCGTCGCGATCGCATGCGCGATATAGCCGGGAGTCTCCCCCGGCAGCCCGCGAAAGGCATGGTCCGCCACGCCCCCAACCCCCAGAACCACCCCGGCATGCTGCACCGTGCCGTTCGGATACAGCAGCTTGGCACCCACCGCCCCCACGCCCGGATCGGCCAGCGCCTCGTTCAGCATGGTCCGCAGCCAGCCCGGGTCGCGCACGAACACGTCGTTGTTCATGAACAGCAGGAACGGATGCCGCGCCGCCGCCGCCCCGAGATTGTTGATCCGCGAATAGTTGAACGGCTCGGCGATCCGCAGCACCCGCGTATCCGGCAGATTCCCCTGCTCGACGGCGAAGCGCTCCGCATCCGCCTCTTGCGACCAGTTGTCGAGCAGCAATGTTTCACATGAAACATTCTGCGTCACCTCGCGGAGCGCGCGCACGCATTGTTCCGTCATGCCGATATGATCGCGATACGGAATCAGGATCGACACGCCGGGATCGTCGTCGAGGGCGAAGCTCGTCCGGTAGCACGTCAGCGCGCCGCGCCGCGTGGTCTGCGCGGCAAGACCCCGGCGTTGCAGATGCGCCACGACCGCCCTGGCCCCCGCGCCCGCGGCGGCCGGCTTCGCCGCGCCCGAGCCGGCGGTGGAGCCCTGGGTGATGCGCCAATGATAAAGAATTTCCGGCACGTGATGAATCTCGTGCGCGCCAACCCGCTCGACCATCCGCAGCAGCAGGTCGTGGTCCTGCGCGCCGTCCAGAAGCGGGTCCAGCGGGCCGGCCTCGCGGATCAGCGCGGCATCGGCCACCACCAGATGGCAGATATAGTTGAGGTCGAGCAGCAGGCGGTAATTGAAATCCGGCTTGAAATTCGGCTCCGAAACCCGCCCGCGCCGGTCGATCTTGTCCTCGTCCGAATAAAGCAGGCGCGCCCCGGTCGCCGCCTGCGCCCGCATCATCGCATCGAGCGCGCAAGGCTCAAGCACGTCGTCATGGTCGAAAAACGCGATGAACGCGCCACGCGCCAGTTCGATCGCGCGATTGGTGGCGGCGGCGATGCCGCGATTGGCCGGCAGCCGCTCGACCCGGATGCGGGAGTCGCGCCTCGCGAGGTCGCGCAGCGAGCCCGTCAGCCCCGGATCGTCGCTGCCATCGTCGATCAGGATGAGTTCCCAGTTCCGGTAGCTCTGCGCCAGAACCGAGTCCACCGCGGCGATGAACGCGCCCTGCTCCGGCCGATACACCGGGCAGAGAACCGAGACCAGCGGCGCGTCCTCCCGCGTGCCGTAGCGCGCCGCGATGCGCGCCGGGGCCAGCTTCTGGCTCTCCGCGGCCCAGTCGCGATAGCTGGCGAGGGAGAACCTTTCGGCCGGCAGCACCGCCTTGAGATCCCGCCGCAGCCCATAGGCATAGCGCAGCAGGTCGTCCGCCTTTTCGATCAGCGCGTTGATGCGCGCGCGTTCCGACGTTCCCGGCACGCGGATCTCCACCGGGCTGCCCCGCAGCGCGATACGATCCGGCATCATGTGAAAATCGAACGTCACCGCGCCATGGGCGTGAAACGAAGCCGGCGGTGTCCAGGAAAACCCGCATGACGGATCGGCGCCGAGCGCCTCGGCCACGTCGGCGCGGAACTGGTCGGCCAGCAGTTCGGCAACCGGCTGGCCGCGCGTGGAGACGAGAATGCGCAGCCCGCCCGCCTTCAGCCCCGCCTGCTCGTCGACCCGCAACGCCCAGCCCTGCACCGCCCCGTCCACGAGACCATCGAGCACCCCTTCGACATGCACCCGCCGCGTCAGGCAGAAATGCAGCTCCGGCAAGGCAAAGCCGGCCCGGCTCGGCAGCGATACGGGCTGTCCATCCATCGTCGCGAGCGACAGCACATGCCGCAGACCGTCCTGGTGGATGTAGGGAATCGCGAAGTGAAATCCGACCCTTGTGTTCGGCAGATGCAGGCGGTGCAGATCCGGCCGGTCGAGGTCGCAGGTGATGACGTCGGCGATCTGGCCATCGATCATGACGCGGAGCGACAGCGGCCGCGACATGTCGGCGGGGTCGACGGCCCATCCGGCCAGCGAGGCCTCTTCGATCCGGTCGAGAAACCCGAGAATGGTGGAGCCGGTCTTCGCGCTGACGGGTGGTATGGCCCCGCTTCGCCCGGAATTCGCCGAAGGTTTTGCCATGAAATATTTCCTGTCAAATGGCCGCTGCGTGCCGCGTCGGTACGCTCAAATGCCAGAACCATATCGAATAATATTTAAGCATTGTTTACCGATGTCGGCCGGGGGCGGCAAGCAGGCGGCGAACCGGCGGCGGGCCGAGTTGCCAAGCCCGGCGCGATTGCCTATACCGCCCGCTTCCAGCGCGATCAGGTCGCGAGCCCGGGCCTTTTTGGCATGCCCGGCCGCACGCCGCGCCCCCGGCCAAAGCCGGGTATGGACGAGAAGGAGTATGAAATGCCGAAGATGAAGACCAAGTCGTCGGTCAAGAAGCGGTTCAAGATCACCGCGACCGGCAAGGTGATGGCGGGCCATGGCAACAAGCGCCACGGCCTGATCAATCGCTCCCAGAAAATGAAGCGCACCAATCGCGGCACGATGGCGCTGCCCGAGCAGGACGGCAAGACCGTCAAGCAGTGGGCCCCCTACGGTCTGGATTGAGGAGCGATAAAGCATGGCACGTGTCAAACGGGGTGTGACGACGCACGCCCGTCACAAGAAGGTCCTCAAGCAGTCCAAGGGGTTTGTCGGCCGCTCGTCGACCAATTACCGGATTGCGCTCGAACGTCTCGAAAAGGCGCTGCGCTACGCCTATCGCGACCGCCGGAACAAGAAGCGTGAATTCCGCGCGCTCTGGATCCAGCGCATCAACGCCGCCGTGCGCGAGCAGGGCATGACCTACAGCCAGTTCATCGCCGCGCTCAAGGCCGCGAATATCGAGCTGGACCGCAAGGTTCTCGCCGCGATGGCGTTCGACGACCCCGCCGGTTTCACCGCGATTGTCGAGGCGGCAAAGGCCGTCCGCGCCTGAATAATCAATCTGGTGCCGGTCCGTCGACGCGGGTCGGCACCAGATGCTGCATGAACAACGCCGCGCATGACGCCCAGTCATGCCGCTCGGCAAAGCGCCGGCAGTCTTCACGGTCGAGCTGAAGTGCTTTCAGCGCCGCCACCCCCAGATTGTCATCCAGAATGCCGACCTCCGGGGTCTCGCCGCCAATGATATCAGCCGGTCCGGGAACCGGGAACGCGGCAACCGGCGTTCCGCTCGCCAGCGCCTCCAGCACGACAAGGCCGAACGTGTCCGTCCGGCTCGGAAAGACGAAGACATCGGCGCTCGCGAACAGCGCGGCGAGATCCGGCCCCTGCCGCGTGCCGAGAAACACGGTGCGCGGTCCGGCGTAACGGCGCTCCAGCGCTGCGCGCGCCGGCCCGTCGCCGACCACGAGCCTGGTGCCCGGCAGGTCCAGATCGAGGAAGGCCGGCAGGTTTTTCTCCACCGCGAGCCGCCCCACCGACAGGAAGATGGGCCGCTCATACGGCAGATCGATCGCCCGCGACGGGTTGAACAGCTCGGCGTCCACCCCGCGTGACCAGAGTTTGGTATCGGCGAAGCCCCAGCGGCGCAGCTCGGCCGCGATCGAGGCGGTGGCGACCATGGTGCCCGCGCCGTGGCGATGGAACCGCCGCAGCCATGCGTGCGACAGGCTGACCGGCAGGCCGGTCCGCGCCGCGAGATATTCCGGGAACCGGGTGTGATAGGCCGTGGTGAAGCGCCATCCCCGGCGGCGCGCCAGCCGCAGCGCCGCAAGGCCGAGCGGCCCCTCGGTCGCGATATGCAGCGCATCGGGCGCGAACTCGTCGACCATTCTGCGCAGCCGCCGGCCCGGCGCGACCGAGAGCCGGATTTCGGCATAGAACGGGCAGGGCAGTGTCATGAACCGGTCGGGCCCGATCACCACGACCTGCTGACCGTCGCGCCGCAACTCGTCGGTCAGCATCGAGAGGGTGCGCACGACACCGTTCACCTGGGGGTGCCAGGCGTCGCTGACGATCATGATCCGGGCAGGCTCAGGCAGGAGCGACATCCATCGCGCCCGGCTGCACGACGGCGCCGCGGGGGGCAAGGAAGGACAGCCGGTTCAGGGCGGCCCAGTCGAGCAGTTCGAGCTGCCCGTCGTGATGTTCGACCAGCGCCGTGCAACTCTCCACCCAGTCGCCGTCGTTGATGTAGCGGATGCCGTTCACGTCCCGCATCTCGGGGTGGTGGATATGGCCGCAGACCACGCCATCGAACCCGCGCGCCGCCGCTTCCGCCGCGAGCGCGACCTCGAACCGGTCGATCGCCTTGACCGCCTCCTTCACCTGCCGCTTCAGATAGGCGGACAGCGACCAGTACGGATAGCCGAGCCGTGCTCTCGCGGCATTGAACCAGCGGTTCAGCACCAGCGCCGCGCCATAGGCCCAGTCGCCCAGCACCGCCAGCAGCCTCGCATAGCGCACCACGGAGTCGAACTGATCGCCATGGATGATCAGCAGCCGTTCCCCGGCCGCGGTGACGTGTTCGGCTTCGTCGGCAAACCGGATACCGGCGATTTCAAGGCTCAGATGAAGATAGCGCCGCACGGCTTCATCGTGGTTGCCGGGAACATAGGTGATCTTCGTGCCGGCGCGGGCGCTGCGGAGCAGTAGCGTGATGACATCGTCGTGGTGTTTGTCCCAATACCATCCGCGCCGCAGCCGCCAGCCATCGATGATGTCGCCGACGAGATAGATATGTTCGGCGCTAGTCCGGCGGAGGAAATCGGCGAGGAAATCAGCCCGGCAGCCGCGCGTGCCGAGATGGGTGTCCGAGATGAACACGCTGCGATAGCGTGTGATCGCGCCGGGAGCTGTCATGCCGCGCTCACTACGGCAGGGGAACGCGCCGCTCCTAATGAAACTCTGGTGACAGATCCTCGATCTTTACAGGATCATGACGATTTTCGTGCCTCTTGCGCCGCCGCCTCAGGCGCTGACCTGGCGCAGCCAGTCCTGCAAATTGTAATAATTGGAAACGCGGGCGATCTTGCCGGCGCGCACCTCGAAGAACGCGCCGGCCGGCAGGATGTAGCGCTGGCCGCACGCCTCCGGCAGGCCGGGGTCGGTTTGCAGATATTCGCCGTGGACGACGAATTCCGCGGCCGCCCGGCTGCCGTCCTGGTTAGCCATGATGACGATATCCGCGAGCCGCTCGCGATAGGACACGTTCATGTGGCCAAGAAACCTCGCAAAGGCCGGCCGCCCGGTTTCGCGCTCCCCCTGGTTGATGTCGTGCGCGACGTCGTCGGACAGCAGATCGAGCATCGCCTGCGGCTGCCCGTCGTTGAACGCCGCGTAATAGGCCGCGATCAGCGCGGTCGTCGTTTCGGCCGGTGTCATCTGCATGGTCCTTCATCCCCTTGCGCGCCCCGAACATTCCAGACTTCCCGGCCCGCTTCAAGATTCGGCCCCTTGCTGTCGTCCGGACAACGGCCTACCCTTTACGTCAACATATGGAGCGAACCATGAGCCAGCCCGAATCCCGCCAGTTCCGCCTGATCCGCCGCCCCGTCGGCCTGCCGAAGCGCGATGATTTCGAATATCGCGTCGAGCCGGCGCGCAAGCCCGACGAGGGCGAGATCATGGTCGGCGTCGAATACATCTCGCTCGACCCCGCGATGCGCGGCTGGATGAACGAGGGCAAGTCCTACATCAAGCCGGTCGGGCTCGGTGAGGTCATGCGCGCCGGCGCGGTCGGCACCATCATCGAGAGCCGCGCCGCGGGGTTTGCGGCCGGCGATGTCGTCACCGGCCCGTTCGGCGTGCAGAGCGTGGCGACGATCGCGGCGAAGGACTGCCTGAAGGTCGACCCGACCCTGGCGCCGAAGCCGCTGTTCATCTCCACCCTCGGGATGCCCGGCATGACCGCGTATTTCGGCCTGCTCGCGGTCGGCGAACCGAAGGCGGGGGAAACCGTGGTAGTGTCGGCCGCCGCCGGTGCCGTGGGCGCGCTGGTGGGGCAGATCGCGAAGATCCAGGGCTGCCGCGTGGTGGGCATTGCCGGGCGTGAAGACAAATGCCGCTACATCGTCGACGAACTCGGGTTCGACGCGGCGATCGACTACAAATCCGAGAGCGTTCCCGAAAGGCTGCGCGAAACCTGCCCCGACGGGATCGATGTCTATTTCGACAATGTCGGCGGGCAGATCCTCGATGACTGCCTGGCCCGCATCAACCTGCGCGCCCGCATCGTGATCTGCGGCGCGATCTCGCAATACAACAACACGACGCCGGTGCGCGGGCCGGCGAACTATCTTTCGCTTCTGGTCAATCGAGCGCGCATGCAGGGCATGATCGTTTTCGATTGGGCGGATCGCTACCCCGAAGGGATGCGGGCCATGGCGGGGTGGCTGCGGCAGGGAAAGCTGAAAAGCCGTGAAGATATCGTCGACGGTCTGGAAAATTTCCCGGAAACGCTTCTGAAACTTTTCTCCGGCGATAATTTCGGAAAACTCATAACGAAAGTGTGAAATCATATCCGGCGGCGTTCAGGCTCTTGCGTGAGCGCGGCCGATATGCCACGAGGCCGTCACAATTCAGTGACCGGCCATGGTGGGGCCGACGAGGGGAAAATGTCGTTTATCGTCAACTCGGCCCCCGCCTTCGTGGCGGCAGGGTGTCGGTCGATCCATGGCCGATAACATACTCGAGGCGCGCGGTCTGGCGAAGGGTTTTCGCGGCTTCATGGCTGTGCAGGACGTCGATCTGTCGATCGAGCGCGACAGCATTCATGCGCTGATCGGCCGAATGGCGCCGGCAAGACCACCTGCTTCAACCTGCTGACCAAGTTCCTGCAACCCAGCGCGGGCCAGATCATGTTCGAGGGTCGGGACATCACCGACCTGAAGCCGGCCGATGTCGCGCGTCGCGGCCTGGTGCGCAGCTTCCAGATTTCCGCGGTTTTCGGCCATATGAGCGCGCTTGAGAACGTGCGCGTCGCCCTGGCCCGCTCGCGTGGCGGCAATTTCGATTTCTGGCGCAGCGAACGCGCGCTTTCGGTGTTCAACGACCGGGCGCACGAACTGCTCTACGATGTCGGGCTTTCGGACAGTGTCGAGGTGCCGGCGGCGGAACTCTCCTATGGCCGCAAGCGCGCGCTGGAGATCGCGACCACGCTGGCGCTCGATCCGAAGCTGATGCTGCTCGACGAGCCGACGGCCGGCATGACCGAATCGGATGTTGCCCGGATCGTGGCACTCATCCGCCAGATCCGGAAGGGGCGCACGATCCTGATGGTGGAGCACAATCTCTCCGTCGTCTCCGGCCTGTCGGACCGGATCACCGTGCTCGCGCGCGGCCGCGTGCTGGCCGAGGGCGATTACGCCAGCGTGTCCACCAACGAGGCGGTCATCACCGCCTATCTCGGCTCGGAGCACGCCGATGCTTGAAATCGCCGATCTCAACGCGTGGTACGACGAGAGCCACGTTCTGCACGGCATGAAGTTCGAGGTGCGCGAGGGTGAGTGCGTCACCCTGCTCGGCCGCAACGGCGCCGGAAAATCGACCACGCTGAAGGCGATCATGGGGCTGGTTCCGAAGCGGACGGGCAGCATCCGCTTTCGCGGCGCCGAACTGATCGCAGCCCGCCCCGATACGATCGGCCGGGCCGGCATCGGCTTCTGTCCGGAAGATCGCGGCATCTTTGCCGGTCTGACGGTCGAGGAAAACCTCATGCTGCCGCCGGTTGTCGCCCCCGGCGGCATGAGCATCGCCGATATTCACGAGCTGTTTCCCAATCTGCGCGAGCGCGCGAAAAGTCCGGGGACGAAACTCTCCGGCGGCGAACAGCAGATGCTGGCCATCGCCCGCATCCTGCGCACGGGCGCGAAACTGCTGTTGCTCGACGAGCCGACCGAAGGGCTGGCGCCCGTCATCGTCCAGCAGATCGGCCACATGATCGCCGAGATCAAGCGCCGCGGCTTCACCGTGCTGCTGGTGGAGCAGAATTTCCGTTTTGCCGCCAAGCTTGCTGATCGGCACTACCTCGTCGAGCATGGACAGGTCGTCGACATGATCCCGGCCCATGAGCTCGCCGCCCGCGCCGAGTCGCTCAACCAGCGACTTGGCATCTGAACCTCAACGAAGGAAACATCCATGGACCTGAGCAGAAGAAACCTTCTCGGCGGCGCCGCCGCCGGTGTTGCCGCGGCCTCGCTGCCCGGCGCGCGGGCGCGCGCGGCCTCGGCGAAGAAGCTCAAGATCGCCGTGATCAGCGATTTCTCCGGCCCCTATCGCGACATTGGCGGCCCGACCTCGGTGGCGTGTGTCGAGCAGGCGATCGCGGATTTCGGCGCCAAGCAGAAGGGCTATGACGTCGAGGTGATCCGTGGCGACCACCAGGAGAACCCGGGTGTCGGCACCGCGCTGGCCGCCGCTTCTACGACCAGGGTGCGGATCTCGTGATCGACGTGCCGAACTCGGCCATCGGCATCGCCATCGAGGGCGTCGCGCACGACAAGAACCGCGCCTACATCAACACCAACTCCGCCTCTTCCGAGATCACCGGCAAGTTCTGCAACGCGCAGACCGTGCACTGGACCTACGACACTTACATGCTGTCGCACTCCACCGGCGGCGCCATCGTGAAGTCGGGCGGCAAGAAGTGGTTCTTCATCACGGCCGACTACGCGTTCGGCCATCTGCTGCACGAGCAGACCGCCGCGGTCGTCAAGCAGATGGGCGGTCAGGTTCTCGGCAACATCAATTATCCGTTCCCGACCACGACCGACTTCTCCTCCTACCTGATCCAGGCGCAGGCGTCCGGCGCCGACGTGCTCGGCCTCGCCAACGCGGGCAAGGACACGGTGAACTCGATCAAGCAGGCGCACCAGTTCGGCCTGAACAAGAAGATGCACATCGCCGGCCTGCTGATCTTCCTGAACGACGTGCATGGCATGGGCCTCGAGGTTGCGCAGGGCCTGACGCTCACCGAGAGCTTCTACTGGAACCTGAACGACCGCACCCGCGCCTTCATGAAGCGGGTGAAGCCGCGCACGCCGAACAACTATCCTTCGATGGGCCAGGCCGGCAGCTATTCCGGCACGCTGCACTTCCTCAAGGCCGTCGAGGCCATGAACAACATGAAGGATGTGAAGAACGGCGCCGCCGTCGTCGCGCAGATGAAGAAGATGCCGACCGACGACGATGCCTATGGCAAGGCCTATATCCGTGAGGATGGCCGCTTCATGTGCGATGCCTACCTGTTCCGCGTGAAGTCGCCTTCCGAGAGCAAGGAACCGTGGGACTACTACGAGCTCCTCGCCACGA